>JADFXV010000003.1 GCA_015233395.1 Desulfovibrionaceae bacterium | reverse complement strand
GACAGGCGGCGCTGACGCTTCTGGCGGCCGGGCGTTTTCCGGCCCCGGGCGAAAGCGCCGCAGTCGCCTGGCCCGGCGCGACCGTGACCGTGAGCCGGACGGCCGCCCAAAGCGCGGGCGGACGGGTCGAGGCCAAGGCGAGCGTCGCCGTGCGCCACGAGAGCGGCCTGGACTCGGTGACCCTGAGTTTCCCCGCCGAGGCTCCCGGCGATCTGACGGCCCTGCCCATCCAAACCGTTATGGACGGCGCGGACCTGGTCTTTTACGGCCGGGACCTGCCCTGGAACAAGCGCCAGGCCGTCGCCGACGCCTTCGCCGCCGCCGCCGAGCAGGCCCTGTGGGACCAGGCGGCGACTCTGGCCGCGACCGGCGTATGGCTGATTCCCGAGTTGCAGGAAGCCCAGGACACCCTGACCCTGGCCCCGCTGTGGGCCGGGCTGTGGCCGGCTCTGGCCTGGGCGCGCGTCCAGGGCGCGAGCCTCTCCCCGGGCAAGGCCGCCCTGCTTGAAACCTACCTGCGCCGCGCGGGCCGGGACAATCCGGCCAGGGACGCCCTGCACGCGCGCATCGAAGCCGCCATGGCGGCCGGGCTGTCCGCCGCGCCGCCGGATTTCTCCTCGGTCGCGGGCATGCTTGAGCGGGCCAGGGAAATCGGCCTGGCCCCGGACGTCTGGGCCTTGCAAAACGCCTTGTGGGCCATGCGCCCCCTGCCGGCCGGGGCCGCGCTTTTGGCCGAACTGCTTGGGCTGTCGGTTTGAATGGCTCGGTGCGGCCGGAGTCTTTCGCACGTTTTTATTTTTTGCGTGCCAATTGGATTATTTTTTTACAATAGATAGCACGAATGATTTTCGGCTTTTTCTATTTCGATACCCGATGTGAACTCCGTAAAGGGATCGCGTTTTTCGATTTGACAAAAACGACCGCCTGGATAAACCAGGATAATCAAATAAGTTCCCGAGATCGCCCGCCTTGGGCGCGCGGGTTTCGACCAAAGCGAGGAGGTGGGCGCGAAATTCGACGAGGTTTCTGTTCGTGTTGCAACGGATTCTTTAAACTGGAGGTGTTCCATGAAGTTTTGCGTGGGCCTTGGCAAGGAAGATGCCGTGAAACGCTTGGAAGAGCGTGGGGTTTCGCGGCGTGATTTCATGAAGTTCTGCGGCGTGGTGGCAACCGCCATGGGCATGGGTCCGGGATTCGCCGGAACGGTGGCCGAAGCTTTGGCAGCCTCGAAACGTCCCTCGGTGGTCATGTTGCATTTCGCGGAATGCACCGGCTGCACCGAAGCGCTCATCCGCACGTATCAGCCGTTTATCGACGAACTCATTCTCGACACCATTTCGCTCGACTACTGCGAGACCCTGATGGCCGGCGCCGGCGACGCGGTCGAGGACGCCCTGCATAAGGCCGTAAGCTCTCCCGAGGGCTTCATCCTGATCTGCGAAGGCGGCATCCCGGCCAAGGACAACGGCATCTACGGCATGGTCGGCGGCAAAACCATGCTCTCCATCGTCAAGGAGCTCGCTCCCAAGGCCAAGGCCGTGGTGTGCGTCGGCACCTGCGCCTGCTACGGCGGCGTCCAGGCGGCCAAGCCCAATCCCACCGGCGCGATCAGCGTCAGCCAGGCCACCGGCATCAAGACCGTCAATATTCCCGGCTGCCCGCCCAACCCCATCAACATGGTCGGCGGCTTGGTCTATTTCCTGACCAAGGGCATGCCGCAACTCGACGACAAGGGCCGTCCGGTCGTGTTCTACGGCAAGAGCGTGCACGACCAGTGCCCGCGTTTGCCCCACTTCGACAAGGGCGAATTCGCCAAGAGCTTCGAGTCCGAAGAGGCCAAGAAAGGCTACTGCCTCTACGAACTCGGCTGCAAGGGACCGAGCACGTACAACAACTGCCCCACGGTCCAGTTCAATTCGACCAACTACCCGATGAAGGCCGGCCATCCCTGCCTCGGTTGCAGCGAGCCCAATTTCTGGGACGAAATGAGCCCGTTCTACCAGCAAGGCTAGGGAACAAACGTTTTCCGGATACCGGGACGTTCACATTAAAAATAGCCGATTCTCAAGGAGGCCGGATACATGGCTGATAGCAATCCCCCTGTCATGACGTCGCCCAAAAGCACGTTCACCGGACCGATCACGGTCGATCCGGTGACCCGCATCGAGGGTCACCTGCGCGTCGTCGTGGAAGTCGAAAACGGCAAGATCAAGGACGCCTGGAGCTCCTCGCAGCTCTTCCGCGGCCTGGAAATCATCCTCAAGGGCCGCGATCCCCGCGACGCCCAGCACTTCACCCAGCGCGCCTGCGGCGTGTGCACCTACGTGCACGCCCTGGCCTCGACCCGCTGCGTGGACAACGCCGTCGGCGTGGAAATCCCCGACAGCGCGCGCCTGATCCGCAACATCGTCATGGGCTCGCAGTTCCTGCACGACCACATCGTGCATTTCTATCATCTGCACGCCCTGGACTGGGTCGACGTCACCAGCGCGCTCGTGGCCGACGCCGACAAGGCCGCCAAGATCGCCAACTCGATCTCCGGCCGCAAGACCAACGCCGACGACCTGCGCGCCGTGCAGGCCAAACTCAAGTCCTTCGTGGACTCGGGACAGCTCGGCATCTTCACCAACGCCTACTTCCTGGGCGGACACCCGGCCTACTATCTGCCGCCGGAAGTCAACCTGATCGCCACCGCCCACTACCTTGAAGCCCTGCACCTGCAGGTCAAGGCGGCCCGGGCCATGGCCATCTTCGGCGCCAAGAACCCGCACACCCAGTTCACCGTGGTCGGCGGCGTGACCTGCTACGAAGCCCTGCAGAAAGAGCGCATGGCCGAATTCGTGGCCCTGTGGAAGGAAACCAAGAAGTTCGTCAACGAAGTCTACATCCCCGACCTGCTGGCCGTCGCCTCCTACTACAAGGACTGGGGCGCCATCGGCGGGACCACGAACTTCATCGGCTTCGGCGAGTTCCCGGAAAAGGAAAACGACCTGGAAAGCCGCTTCTTCCAGCCCGGCGTGATCATGAAACGCGACCTGGCCGCGGTCGCCAAGATGGACCCGGACAAGATCGCCGAACACGTCCGCCACAGCTGGTACAAGGGCGACGCCGCCCTGCATCCGTACAAGGGCGTCACCGATCCGGAATACACCAAGCTCGACGACAAGGACCGCTACTCCTGGATGAAAGCGCCCCGCTACGACGGCGAATCCATGGAAACCGGCCCGCTGGCCCGGGTGCTCATCGCCTACGCCAAGGGCCAAAAGCAGACCAAAAAGATGGTCGGCGCGGTGCTCAAAAAGCTCGACATCAAGCCCGAACACCTCTTCTCCACGCTCGGCCGCACCGCCGCGCGCGGCATCGAAACCGCGGTCATCGCCGAGAAGATGGAAGACTGGATCGATTCGCTCGCCAGCAACGTCAAGAAGAAGAAAGACGACCTGGTCGCCAAGTGGGAAATGCCCAAGAGCGCCAAAGGCGTCGGCTTCGTGGACGCCCCCCGCGGCGCCCTGTCGCACTGGATCAACATCGAGGACAAGAAGATCGCCAACTTCCAGTTGGTCGTGCCCTCGACCTGGAGCCTTGGACCGCGCGACGCCAAGGGCAAACTCGGACCGCTGGAAGAGGCGCTGATCGGCACCCCGATCGCCGACCCGAAACGGCCGGTCGAAATCCTGCGCACCATCCACTCGTTCGACCCCTGCATCGCCTGCGGCGTGCACGTGATCGAGCCGAACTCCAACGAGGTCCTGAGCTTCAAAGTCCTCTAGACCGCACAAGACCCGCTTTGCTGCACGCAGACCCGCTCCGGCGGGTCTGCGTGCTTTTTTCATGAAGGAACATCAATGGAAACCAAACGAATCCTGGTCATGGGCGTGGGCAACATCCTGTTCACCGACGAAGGCGTGGGCGTGCGCTGCGTGGAACGGCTGGAACGGGAATACGAATTTTCCGGGAACGTACGCCTGATGGACGGCGGCACGCTCGGCATGCGCCTGATGGACCCGATCCTCTCCTGCGACAAACTCATCGTCTGCGACGCGGTGCTCGGCGGCGACCAGCCCGGCTCGATCTACCGCTGCACCGGCGACGACCTGCGCAAAAGCCTGGCCTTCAAAGACTCCATGCACCAGACCGACCTGGTCGACACCCTGATCTACTGCGACCTGCTCGGCAACCGCCCCGAAGCGGTCATCATCGGCGTCGAACCCTTCGACTACCACACCATGTGCGCGGAAATCTCCAAAGACATGGAAAAACACCTGCCCAACATGGGCCAGGCCGTGCTGAACGAAATCAAAGCCGCCGGCGGGAGCTGGAAAGAAAAGGGAAAATAAGAACCACTGGGGCTCCGCCCCTGGACCCCGCCGGGGGGCATCATGCCCCCCGGACCCCCGCGTCAGGGGGCAGGGACGCGCCCCTTGTCGTGGGGGTCCGGGGGCGATCCTCGCCCCCGGTGGGGATCCAAGGGGCAAAGCCCCTTGGCCCCCGGAGGGCGGGGGGGCGGGGCGCAGCCCCGATTGTTATTTATTGCCCGGTGATGATTTCCATGACTGCTTTGGGAGTCAGGTTGTTTTCCAGGGCGACTTCGTTGAAGGTCATATCGCCGAAGGCCAGGATGTTTTTGGCTTCGAGTTTCTTGAGCGCGCCGGCTTGTTCGATCGTGTATTTCTTGCAGAATTCCGAAATCAGCATTTTCCCCAAACCGACCGGCGGTTCGATTTTCAAGGCGAGTCCGCCCGGCGTTTCCGCGCCTGTTTGCGCCGGGGCGGCCTGGATTTGTCCCGGTTGTCCCGGTTGAGCCGGTTGGGCCGATTGGATCGGTTGGGCCGGGGCCAGCGGCGTCGGCGTCCCCTGTTCCATTCCCGGCGCGGCCGGTTCGTGGGCGGCGTTTGGCGCGGACGCGGACGGGCCGGACGGTTTTTGGCCCGAAGCGCCCATACCCCCAGGAACGCCGAGAGCAGCCGATGAGACATAGCGCAGGGCGTCGTAGATTTCGACCGGCAGGCGGTTGTTGATCTTGGCCATGTCGTTGAGCGTCATGGCCGCGCCGGCGCGGATATCGATCTCGGCCAGCTTGGCGACGATCTGGCCGGTATCTAAGCCGTAGCCGCCGCAGAACTCGGCGAGTGTCATCCGGCCCATGCCGGCCAGGGGTTCCGGAGGCAAGGGCGAGGGTTTGGCGCCGGGGGGGGCGTCGGTTTTGGCCGGGCGGATGGAATCGTAGATGGCTGCGGGCGAGACGCCGTTTTTGCCCGCGATGTCGTCTAGGGTCTGTCCGGTCGAGGCGACCATGATATGCTTGGCGGCCAGTGTATTTTGGACCCTGTCCAGGTCCAGGCCGAGTTTGGCGCAAAAATCCGCCAGGCTCGAACGCGAAGCCCCGTCGTAGGGCGGTTCTCCGTAAAGGGCGGCGGCGTTCGCCCGACCCCGCGCGGCGTAGTCCACGACCTGGCGCATCGGCGGCAGCATGAAGGCGGCGTCGATGGCCACGGCGAGCGCCAGGGCCAGTCCCAGGCACGGCGCCAGGCTCAGGGGCCGGATATTGTCCTGTTTGTCGCGCAGGGCAGCGAGCCAAAGATCGAGATTGAGCAGCGCCTGCACGACCGCCAGGACGATCAGGGCCAGTCCCAGGCCGAGGTGCATGGCCTCGTAGCGCCGCCAGGAAATCCACAAAAAGCTCCAGTCCGTCCATTGGGCCACGCCGGAAGCGGGTTTGAAGAAAAGGACCACGGCCGTGGCCGTCAGCAGCATCAAGGTGAAAAAAAGGCTCAGGGAAACGATCCGACGCAACGCTAGCATGTTCTCCTCCACCGGGCGGCGCATTTTCCGGCCGTCGCCGGGTCCGGATTTTGTACCAGGGAATCGCGGCCCGGGCAATCGAGACGGCGGCGAGTTCCAGGCGGCCGGCCGCTCAGGTTTTGCCGACTCCGCGCCTCGGGCAGGCGTCCGCCAGGACGCAGGCCGGGCACTGCGGCTTGCGGGCGGTGCAGACCGCCCGGCCGTGATCGACCAGCAGATGGTTGACCGCGCCCCACGTTTCGCGGGGAAAAAGCGGCGTCAGATCACGCTCGATGACCACCGGATCCGTCGCATCGGTCAGGCCCAGGCGATAGGCCAGCCGTTTGACGTGGGTGTCCACGGCGATGCCTTCATGGACGCCGAAAGCGCCCGAGAGCACGATGTTGGCCGTCTTGCGGGCGACCCCGGGCAGGCTGAGCAACTGCTCCATGGTCCGGGGAACCCGGCCGCTAAACGCTTCCATGACCCGCGCCGCCGCGCCGCGCAGGTTTTTGGCCTTGTTGCGAAAAAAGCCGGTCGAGCGCACCACGGCCTCAAGCTCCTCTTGCGCGGCCAAGGCCAGTTCGGCCGGCCCGGGCCAACGAGCGAAAAGCCCAGGCGTGACCGTATTCACCCTGGCGTCGGTGCACTGGGCGGCCAGGACCGTGGCCACGAGCAATTCCCAGGGATTTTTCCAGTCCAGGGCCGAACGCAAACCCGGATACAGGGGCGTAAGCCGCTGCAAAACCAACGCCGCCATGCCATGCTTGGACATATATCCCCCAGGGAACGCCGTTGTATTTTATGGAATGGGTTTCCAAAGGGGCATCGCCCCTTTGGCCGCCGGAGGCGTTCTTCACCCGCCCGGCCTCACATCAGGAACGTGGTCATGACGTAGTCGGCGACCAGGACGCTGACGCAGGACGCGACCACGGCCGAGGTGGTGGCCAGGCTCACGCCCTTGGCGCCGAACCCTTGCCTGCGCATGTGGGTGAAAAAGCCCTGGTAGCAGCAGATCAGGGCCACAGCCACGGCGAAGGCCAGGGATTTGTAAAAGCCGCCGGCCACGTCGGTCATGTCCACGCTCGCGTCGATGCGCTGGAAATAGACGCCCGGGTTGACGCCCAGGATGAGCACGCCGCTGACGTAGCCGCCGAGAATGCCGATGACGTCGAAGATGGCCGTGAGCAAGGGGAAGCTGATGATCGCGGCGGCCAGGCGCGGGCTGACCAGGTAGCGGACGGGGTCGATGTCCATGGTGGTCAGGGCGTCGATTTGTTCCGAGATGCGCATGATGCCGATTTCGGCGGCCATCGACGAGCCGGCCCGGCCGGTGATCATGATGGCCGTCAGCACGGGTCCGAGTTCGCGGATGATGGACAGGGCCACGGCCGCGCCGAGCAGCCCTTCGGAACCGAATTTGACCAGGGTGTAATAGCCTTGCAGGCCGAGCACCATGCCGGTGAACAGGCCGATGAGCGCAATGACGAAAAACGATTTGACGCCGATGAAATAGACCTGGGCCAGGATTTTCCCGGCCTGCGGGCGCGGGAAAAAGACGCGCCAGCAGGCCTTGGCCAAAAAAATGGCCGAGGCTCCGAGTTCCCCGGTGACGGAGAGCGCGGTCCGGCCGAGCGCGGCCAGGGGCCGCGTCAGCAGCGGAGGATTTTGATGTTCGCTCACGAAACGCCTGTGTCCGCGTCCGGCCTTATTGCCTGAAGAACGTGGTTGAAACCGTTGCGCTTGGGCGGCAATGCGCCGCCGGCGCGCCCGTCCGGCTCGACGGAGGCGCGAAGATGAAGCGCCGATCCGCCCGTTGAGAAAAGGACGCTCTTTTTCGCCGGCATCATTATTCCGGGTTGTTGATGAAAAACTGCTTCGTGCCGCCGGGCTGGAATTGGTAGCGCGCGAATTTCTCCCAATAATACCGGCTGTTGTCTTTCTTAATCGACCAGAAGTCGTAGCCCCAATCCTCGCGGCGGTCGCCGTTGTCGTCGAGCGCCATCCAGCCGGACACGCCCCGGAAGCGCTCGGCCGTGGCCGGCAAGGCGGCCCTAAAGGCGTCGAAATTGTCCAGGCCGGCGCAGGCCAGGCCGTTCACGGCGACCAGCCAGGCGACGTCGTAGGCCACGACGCATTCGGCGGCCGGGAATTCCTTGGTCTTTTCCTGGATGCGCTTTTCCAGCGCCCCGTAGACCTCGGTCTCGGTTTCGCCGTAGCGCGGGCTGACCAGCCGGGCGGTCTGGACCAGCGCGGCGGTGGCCTCGTCGCGGGTCAGTTCCGGGCTCAACGCCGTGTTGTCGCAGCCATACCAGCGGTAGGCGGTCAGACCGAGAGCGGCGGCCTCCTTGAGCGCCGCCGCGATCCCTTCGCGGCCGGCGAAATAGATGGCGATTTTCTTGAACTGTTTTTGAGCCTGGGCGATCTGGGCCTTGAGGTCGGTCAGATAGCCCGCGAATTGCGCGGCTCCCTGGCGGTAGCGCACGCCTGCCAGGACCGTGCCGCCCATGTTGCGGAAATGGGCCTTGAGATGCACCACCAGTTCGTCGCCGTACAGGTCGCCTTCCCAGATCGGGACCAGGGCGTCCACGCCTTCCTGCGCGGCCAGTCCGGCGACCGCTTCGGCCTGGTGCGTGTTCATGGGCGCGAAACGATAGAATTCGCCTTCCTTTTTCGTCAAAAAAGGCCCGGCGCTGCCGGGGCTCAGGAGCAGCATGCCGTTGGCCTTGGCGAATTCCCTGACTTCGGCGAGCTCGTCGTCGAAATCCGGGCCGATGACGACCCGCACGCCCCGGACCAAGAGCCCCTTGAGGCGCTCCAGGGCGACCTTGGGGCTGGACTGGGTGTCCTCTATCAGGATGGCGAGTCCGCCGGCGGCGTTCACCTTGGCGAAATAGTCGCCGATGTCCTGTTTGGCGAGTTCCAGCGCGGCCTGGGCCGCCTGGCCGCGCGCCTGGTTCGCCCCGGTCAGAGGGAAAAGCGCCCCGACGGTCATCTCTCCGATGCGCCTGGGCGCCGTGGACGCCGTGGACCGCGCTTCCTCGTTCCTTGCCTGCTTGACCTTGGAACCGGAGGAAATGGGGGAACCGGGAAACACGACGGGCGCGGGCTTGGCCGAGGCGGACGCGGCGGCGGCCGCAACCGGAGGCTTGACCTGGGACGGGTCAAAGGGCGTGGGCGCTTTTTCCGGCTGGGCAGCCGGTAGAGCCGATAGAGCCGGTTGGGAGGCGGCCGCCTCGGCGGCCGGGGACGAGTCAAACGGCGTAGGCGCCCGATCTCCGTCCGTCGCGGGAGCGGCTTTGCCGGCGGTTGGAGCGGATTTGCGCGCGGGTTTGGCCGGGGCGGCTTGCGGGGCCGCAGTCTCGGCCGCGCCGTCCGGCGAACCGCCGACGATGGTCGCGTCATCGACCCTTGCGGCCGGCCGGCTCTTCACGGCCGCAGGTTTGCCGGGCTTGGCCGGAGCGGGCAGGTCGATGGTCAGTTCCGGCGCGACCGGGTCGGAGGCGCTTTGCTGGGCCTCGCATTCGGAACCGCGCGGCGCGGCAAGCGCCACGCACAGGACCACGGCCGTCATGGCCAATATCGTCAGGCCCATTCGGGCGGAAAATAACCGCATGCGCTCCTCCGTGGAGACTTCGTTACGCCGTGACGCCTTGTGCCTGCTTCCGGTCCCGGCCGCAAGACGAAACGCTATCCTGAAAAGAAAAAAAAATGAACCGCCCGCCCGGCCCCTAAATCCGAAATACATCCCAACAACCGGGGAAACCTGGGGAAAAAACCGCCTGCCAGACGCGCCTCACTTGCCGATGCAAAAACGGCTGAACACGGCGTCGAGCACGCCCTCCGGGGTGATGGCGCCCGTGATCTCGCAAAGGGCGGCGCAGGCCGTCTCCAGGCGCACGCCCAGACAATCCGCGGGCAACCCGGCGGCCTCGTCTTCAAGCAGGGCCGCAAGCTCGCGCCCGGCCTCTTCAAGCGCCCCGGCCTGGCGCAGATTGGGAACCGCCGCGTCGGGGGGCGGCTCGCCGCCGCTCAGAATGCGCGCGCGCATGGCCGCGACCAGGGCCTCCAGACCTTCCCCGGTCTTGGCCGAGACGGCCGCAATCTCAAAACCCAGTTCGCGCAGCCTGGCGGCCGGATCGGGAGCGCCGGCGGAGCCGGCGCTGCAGGGCTCCAGGTCGATCTTGTTGGCCGCGACCAAGGTCCGGCTCGGCCCGCGCCGCTGGGCCGTCCGGATGATTTGCGCCGCGTCGTCCGCCGAAGCGGCGGCCGACCGGTCGAACGCCAGCACGACCAGATCGGCGGCGTCCATCAATTCCAGGCTCTTGTCCATACCCAGGCGCTCAATGCCGCAGACGCTCTCGCGCAGGCCGGCGGTGTCGGCCAGGCGCGCGCACAGGCCGCCCAGGTCCACGCTCTCTTCGAGATAGTCCCGGGTGGTCCCGGCCACGGCCGAGACCAAAGCCCGGTCGCGGCCGATCAGGGCGTTGAGTAGGCTCGATTTGCCGGCGTTGACCGGGCCGGCCAAAACCACGAGCGCCCCTTCCCTCAGCGGCCCGGCCCGGCTGCAATCGGCCAGGAGATTGACAATTTCGTCCAAAACCTCTTGCACGCCCCGGCGGAAGGCCTCGCAGCCCGCGCCTTGCTCCTCTTCTTCGGGGAAATCCACGGCCAGGCAGATCCGGGTCCGCAGGTCGCCCAGGCGCGCGCGCAGCGCGTTCACCCGGCCGCCCAGATGGCCGCGCAGCGCGCTCAGGGCGAAGCGCGCGGCAAAGCGTCCGGGCGCGCTCACCAGCTCGGCCACGGCCTCGGCCTGGCTCAGGTCGAGCTTGCCGTTCAAAAACGCCCGCTTGGTGAATTCGCCGGGCTCGGCCAGCCTGCAGCCCGCGGCCAGGACCTCTTCGAGCACGCCGCGCGTCACGGCTGGACCGCCGTGGCCGTGGATCTCGACGCAGTCTTCGCCGGTATAGGAATGCGGCCCGGGCATGAACACCGCGAGCGCCTCGTCGACGGCCAGCAAGTCCCGGCCCACGACGAAGCCGTGAACCAGCCGGCGGGGAACCGGCGTTTCGGGGGCCGGGAGGCTTGGGCGAAATATCCGTTGCAGCACGCTTAGGGCCGCCGGTCCGCTTACGCGGACGACGGCCACGGCCCCGGCGCCGGGCGCGGTCGCCCTGGCGGCGATGGTGTCGTTGGCCACAAAAAACTCCGTACTACAAAATTGTCGAGCCGATTTTTGCGTGCAGCGGTCCGTTTTGTACCTTTTTGTAGGCAAAAATATCCCGATTTGGGCCGCTCGTCACGCAATGTAGCCTCTGGCTCCCGGCCTCGTCAACGCGATTCGATGAAGCCGCGCGCCCTGTCGTCCGATTTTCCGGGCAAGGAGACTCCGGGATGCATCTTGATTAACGAATTTGTTAAATAATCATAAAAAAAATTCTTGAGGTGAAAAAAAATCCTATGATACATTTTTGGAGCGTTGGCCACGAAAGACACATAGCCTATGGCTTCCCATGCATTAAGACGCAACTTCGCTCCAACGCTCCCCATTTGTTTACTATTTTTTCACAAAATTGAAAGTATTATGGTGAACATTTTTGCAAGGAGCAGAAAATGAATGCAGCCGACACCGCTTTTGTCCTGATTTGCGCCGCCCTGGTCATGTTCATGACCCCGGGACTGGGACTCTTTTACGGAGGCATGGTCCGCAACAAGAACGTCCTGTCGACCCTCATGCACAGTTTCATCCTGCTCGGGCTCATCACCCTGGAATGGGTCCTGGTCGGCTATTCCATGTCCTTCGGCACGGACATCGGCGGGCTGATCGGAGGCCTGGACTTTCTCGGGCTCGCCGGGGTCGGCGCCGAGCCCAGCGAATACGCCAAAACCATACCGCACCTGGCCTTCATGGCCTTCCAGTGCATGTTCGCGGTCATCACCCCGGCGCTGATCTCCGGCGCCTTTGCCGAACGCGTCAAATTTTCCGGCTTCATGCTCTTTAGCCTGCTCTGGGCTCTCCTGATTTACAACCCCATGGCCCACTGGGTCTGGGGCGGCGGCTGGCTGCAGAAAATGGGCGCGCTCGACTTCGCCGGCGGCGCCGTGGTGCACATGAGCTCCGGCGCCTCGGCCCTGGCCTTTGTCCTGGTGCTCGGCAAACGCAAAGGCTACGGCGAAACCGCCTTCATCCCCCATAACCTGCCCATGACCATCACCGGCGCGGGCATCCTGTGGTTCGGCTGGTTCGGCTTCAACGCCGGCAGCGCCCTGGCCGCCAACGGCCTGGCCGCCAACGCCTTTGTCACCACCCACGTCGCCGCGGCCTGCGCCACCCTGTCCTGGATCTTCGTGGAATGGCTGCATCGCGGCAATCCCACCACACTCGGCGCGGCCTCGGGCGCGGTGGCGGGACTGGTGGCCATCACCCCGGCCGCCGGCTTCGTCGGCCCCATGGCCTCGGTCGCCATCGGCCTGGGCGCCGGCGCGCTGTGCTACGTAGGCGTCACCCTGAAACACTCCTTCGGCTACGACGACGCCCTGGACGTGGTCGGCGTCCACGGCCTGGGCGGCACCTTCGGCGCCCTGGCCACCGGCCTGTTCGCCTCCGCAGCCATCAACCCCGACGGCGCCAACGGCCTGTTCTTCGGCAATCCCGGACAACTCTGGATCCAATTCGTCTCCGTCGCCGCCACCTGGGCCTTCTGCTTCATCGGCACCGTCGTGCTCCTGAAAATCGTGGACAAACTCGTCGGCCTGCGCCCGAGCGTGGAAGACGAACAAAAAGGACTCGACCTGAGCCAGCACAGCGAAACCGGCTACCAGTTCTAGACGCGCCTCGCCGCGCGGGGAAGCGTCCGGACCGCTTCCCCCGCGCGGCTTTTGATGATACACTGCCGTCAACCTCGGCCGGCATGGGCCGCAAAGGAGTTGCTGAACATGAGAAAAATCGAGATCATCACCCGGCCTTTCAAGCTCGATGATGTCAAAAAAGCCCTCACCGACATCGGCGTCCACGGCATGACCGTCTCCGAAGTCAAAGGCTTCGGCCGCCAGCGCGGACACAAGGAAATCTACCGCGGCGCCGAATACCAGGTGGACTTCGTGCCCAAAGTCAAAATCGAAGTCGTCGTCGCCCTGGACGCCGTCCCCCAGGTCATCAAGGCCGTCTCCGACGCCTCTAGAACCGGACAGGTCGGCGACGGGAAAATATTCATCCTGCCGGTCGAAGACGTCGTGCGCATCCGCACCGGCGAAACCGGGCCTGCCGCTATATAAGCGCATTTAGGGAAGCTGGGAGGGAAACCCCTTTTGTGAACAAAAGGGGTTTCCCTCCCAGACCCCCCTTTCCTCAAAAAACTTTATTCATTCAAGAGGATTACCACCCGCCCCCCCCTGACGAGGGGGTCCGGGGGGGGGGCACCCCCCCCGGCGGGGGTCCAGGGGGCGGCGCCCCCTGGTCCGGCTCGCCACCATGACCGACAAGCAACAACTTCCCGCCTCGGCGGCGCGGCTGGCTCAGGCCAAGGACGCGCTCAGGCGCGCCTTCCTGTCCGGGGACGGCGCGGCCGGCTATCCTTTCGAGCTCGCCAGGCTTTTCGACGCCTATTTCAAGCAGCGGCTGGACGAATTTTCCGCCTCGGGCCGGCCCGGGCCGGCCAAGCCGTTCGCCCTGGCGGCCGTGGGCGGATACGGGCGCGGCGAACTGTGCCCGTATTCCGACATCGACGTGCTCGTGCTGCTTTCCGCCGGGGAGACGGCGGACCCGGGCGAACTGGCCCGTTTCCTGTTCTTTCCTCTCTGGGATCTCGGTTGCGACCTGGGGCACGGCGTGCGCGACATCGCGGACTGTCTGGCGTACTCGGCGAAAGACAATAAGGTCTTGGCCTCGCTTCTCGACGCCCGTTTGGTCGCCGGCGACCAGGCCCTCTTTGGCGAGTTCGGCGGCATGCTCGCCTCCGAGCCTTTTTTGGAGCTGTGCCGGGGTTTCGGCGCGTTTTTGGCCCGGACCAACGCCGAGCGCACGGCCCGCCGCGGCGACGCCGGCGCCCTGCTCGAACCCGACATCAAAGACGGGCTGGGCGGGCTGCGCGACACACATCAGATATTGTGGCTGCTCAAAATCGAGGACCTGCTCGGCGGTTCGTCCTGCCGCAAGCGCGAGGCTTTTCCCGAGGAATACGCCGCCTTGCTCGACCACGCCGCCTTCCTCACCTATGTGCGCAACCACCTGCATTTCCTGAGCGGCCGCAAGAACGACACGGTGGTCTTCGATTTCCAGCGCGAGCTGGCCACGAGGCTGCGCTACCGGGAAGGCGACAACATCCTGGCCGTGGAGCGCTTCCTGGCCGAGCTGCACCGGCGCATGGCCGAGGTGAAGACTCTCAACGCCCTGTTTTACTCGCACATCGGCGACGAGCGGATCTGTTCCCCGGACGCCGCCGCGCCCACGGATATTTCTCCGGACTTCGCCGCTTCCCCGGCCGGGCTCGATTTCGCAGGCTCCCGGGAACCCCCGCCCGATCCGCTGCGGCTTTTGCTTTTGTTCGAGGAGGCTCGCAAAACCGGCCTGCCGCTGTCCTGGGCCGCCAGGCGGCGGGTCACGGCGCTGGCCGGGGAATCCTCGGGCGTCTTGTCCGTTTCGGCCTGGGCTTTCGAGCATTTTACGCGCCTGCTCGCGGCCGATCCCGCCGGGCCGGTCCTGGAGCAGATGCTGGAGACCGGCCTGATCGGCGCCATTTTCCCGGAATTCGCCCAGGTCCAGGATATGGTCCAGTTCGACGCCTACCACATCCATCCGGTCGGCTGGCATTCCCTGGAAGCGGTCAAGGCCCTGGGCGAGCTGGCGCGCGACGAGGTTCCGAAGTATTCAAGGCTGTATGCCGGGCTGGCCCGGCCGGAAACGCTTCTTTTGGCCGCCTTGTTCCACGACATCGGCAAGGGGCGCGGCGGCAACCACGCCGAGGTCGGGGCCGGGCTGGTCGAAACCATGCTGGCCCGTTTCGGGGCCGCCGGCGATCTGATCAAGGACGTGGCGCACCTGGTGCGCTACCATCTGCTGCTCCCGGACACGGCCACCCGCCGGGACCTGACCGACGAATCCGAGGTCATCCGCTGCGCCGCCCTGATCGGCGACGCGCAGCGCCTGACCATGCTGGAGCTTCTGACCTACGCCGATTCCAAGGCCACCGGCCCCTCGGCCTGGACGTCCTGGAAGGCCGGCCTGCTCTCCGAACTCGCCTCCAAGGTGGACAGCCTCATGCGCGGCGGCCAGGCGGCCGGAACCAGGGCGGCCCAGGTCATGCTGCGCCGGCGCGACGAAGTGAGGGCCAAGGCCAAGGGACTCTTCGACCCGGCCGTGGTCGAGGCCAGGCTCGACCAGATGTCGCCTCGCTACCTCGCCGGCGTGGAGGCCAAGGACATCGTGCGCCATCTCGCCCTGGCCGAAAAGCTGGCCAAGCCCGGCGAACTGCCCGGTCCCGGGCGGGTGGTTTTCGATTTTCCGGGCGTCCAGGCGGGGCGCGGCGCGCATTTCACGGTGATGGCCCGCAACGATCCGGCGCTCTTCGCCACCGTGGCCGGCGCCCTGGCCTTACACGACGTCAACATCCTGGCCGCCGACCTGTACCGCTGGCGCGACGGGCTCATGGTTCTGATCCTGCGCGTGAGCGAGCCCAAAGACGCCCATTTCGCGCATGAGCTCTGGGAGCGGGTGGCCAAGGCCATCACCGGCTCCATGGCCGGCAAGCTGGCCCTGGACTACCGGTTGGCCCACAAGCGCCGCTCGCCCCTGGCCCCGGTCTCTTTCAAGGGGCTGGAACGGCCGGCGGCGGTTCTGGTGGACAACGACATCTCGGATTTCTACACCGCCGTGGAGGTCCGCGCCGACGACCGGGTCGGGCTGCTCTACGACATCGCCCACGCCCTGTTCGCCCTCAAGCTCGACGTGCACATCGCCAAGGTGACCACGCTCGGCAACCGCGTCAGCGACGTGTTCTACGTCCGCGACCTGGACGGCCAAAAAATCGACGACCCGGAACAGGTTAAGGAGATCAAGGAAGCGATCGCCTTTCGCCTGGGCAACGCCCCGGCCAGATAGCGCGCCGGACGGCTTTCCGGGCGGAAAAAATTCCCGGTTCGTCAACGAAACCCCATTTTCCCGGCCGCGTTCCGGTTGCCAAGCGCCGGTCGAGCGGCTAATGTTCTGCGCGCGCAAAAAGTTTTCGCCGCCCGGGCCCGGCGGAAAGCGCGGCCCCGCGGGCCGCGAAACGGCGAGGCGAAAAGCTTTTCGCTCCCGACCATAACGGCGCTCGCGCTCGCGCGTCCGCGCCAATCGGCCTTTTCAAGGATCGTCTTGTCATGAAACCAAAGCCTTCCGATGAGGACGTGCGCTCCTTCGTGCACAATCAAAGAGGCGTCTTTTTGACTTTGAGCGACGATCCCACGTTCGCCAAGAACCTGCGCGCCACGCTGATCCGCCATTTGTCGCTCAAGGAGGACAGCATCCGGAGCGCCTCCTCCCCGGAATTGCTCCAAAAGGAAATCAAGCTCGCCGCCCGTCAGGGGAAAAGGGCGCTTTTGTTCATCGAACGCGAATTCGCCGGCCGGCCGACCACGGCCCTGACTACCTTCATCAAGGCCGACAACCCGGATTTTTTGGTCATCGTCCTGACCTCCGAAATCGGCAGGGATAAACTCGTTCTGCTGCACGAGGCGGGCATCAGCAACTTCATCACCAAGCCGGTCTCGCCCGACACCCTGATCGAAAAGATCGCCACCACGGTCAAGCCGCCCAGCGCGATCGGACAGCTCATGGACGAGGGCCGGGCCCATCTGGATTTGAAAAATCCGGAGGCCGCCCTGGCGGTGGCGAGAAAAATCCTCGACGAGATCAAGCCCGGCAGCCCGGCGGCGTTCATTCTGATGGGCGACGCGTACAAGGCCCTGGGCAAGCGCCTGGACGCCCTGACGGCGTACAACAACGCCGCGGCCAGCAACAAGCTCTACCTGGACCCGCTCAAACGCATCGCCGACCTGCACCGCGAGGACGGCGACCTGGTCCAGGAAACGAAATACCTGGAAAAGCTCGACCGCTTAAGTCCGCTCAACATCGAGCGCAAGGTGGCCATCGGCGGCAATTACGTCGACATGGGCGACCGGGACCGGGCTCAGGAATATTTCACGGTCGCGGTCAAGACGGCCACGAGAGAGGCCATGACCGAAGTCGGCAAGATCACCAGGGCCATCGCCGAACGCTGCCTCAAAAACGCCCCGGAGCTGTCGGAGAGATACCTGCGCGACACCCTGGAAGCCCGCAAGGGCTCGCTCGACGCAAGCGACATCGAGACCTTCAACCGCCTGGGCCTGACCTTGCGCAAACAAGGCAAATGGCGCGAGGCCATCGAAGAGTACCACAAAGCCCTGACCGTCTCGCCAAGAGACGAAAACCTCTTTTACAACCTCGCCATGGCCCACGCCGAGGGCAAGAACTTCCAGGAAGCGGAAAAAAATCTCCTGGAGGCCATCCGGATCAGCCCGGACTTCCACGGCGATTCGGAAATTATCTGTTTCAATATCGCCATGATCTTCCACCGCGCCTCAAGGACTTCCCTGGCCGTCACCTACCTGAAAAAAGCCCTGCAAATCAATCCTGAGTTCGAAAACGCCCGCAAGATGCTGCAAAATTTCGGTTAAGCGAGTCAGACCCAAGGCGGTCCCGATGCCCGGCCGGACAGGGCGGCCGCGGCTTTCTTGACGCCTAAGGCCAATTGGCATAGGCATTCGTGTTTGAACGCCCGGGCCAACGGAGATTTTCATTTTGAGCGGCAACGACAACCAAGGCCGCAAGCCGATCAAGCTTGCGGTCAAATCCCCCCACGTGGACTATTTCCAGCCGCTGCTCGAAAATCTTCAGGCGCGCGACGAACTCAACGAGGTCATGAAAAACCGGGTGTCCAAGGCCTGCCAGCTCCTCGACGACGGCGTCGCGCTCTTTCCCAACGACTTCTGCAAGGGGAGCGACGTCGATAAGGTCGCGGCCGCCGGCGCGGACAAATCCGACGAAGATCTGGCCGCGGACGGCGCGAGCTACGCCCTAGCCGGCCGGATCATGTCGCACCGCAGCTTCGGCAAGGTGGCCTTTTTCACCCTCAAGGACCATTCCGGCCAGATCCAATGCTTCGTCTCGCGCGAGGATCTGGGCGAGGAAGCATACGCCCGCTTCAAAAAAATCGACATCGGCGACCTGGTCGGGGTCACCGGCGAACTTTTTCGCACCAAGACCGGAGAACTCACCCTGCGCTGCCGGGAGCTTCGCCTGGTCACCAAGTCCATGCGCCCGCTGCCGGAAAAGTACCACGGGCTCAAGGACGTCGAGACTCGCTACCGCCAGCGTTACGTGGACCTGATCGTCACCCCGCGCACCGCGGGCATCTTCCGCACCCGCACGAGGATCATCGGAGAGATGCGCCGCTTTCTGGACGAGCGGGGCTTTCTGGAAGTGGAAACCCCGATGATGCAGTCCATCCCGGGCGGCGCCACGGCCAGGCCGTTTGAGACCCACCACAACGCGCTCGACATGAAGCTCTACATGCGCATCGCCCCGGAGCTCTACCTCAAGCGCCTGCTGGTCGGCGGCTTTGAGCGGGTCTACGAGATCGGCCGCCAATTCCGCAACGAGGGCACCTCCACCCAGCACAACCCCGAATTCACCATGTGCGAATTCTACATGGCCTACGCGCGCTTCGGGGACCTGATGGACTTGACCGAGGAGATGTTCTCCATCCTGGCGGAAAAGACCACCGGCAGCCCGAAAATCGTGTACCAGGAAAAAGACATCGACCTGACCGCCGGGACCTGGAAGCGGCTGAGCTTCCACGAGTCCCTGGAAAAAATCGGCGGCCTGCCCCGGTCCCTGTACGAGGATTACGAGGCGGCCAAGGCCAACGTGCAGGCCGGGGGCGAAAAAGTCTTAAAGGGCGACAAGCTCGGCAAAGTCCAGGCCAAGCTTTTCGACATCCACGTCGAACCCAAGCTGGTGCAACCCCATTTCATTTACGGCTACCCCACCGACATTTCGCCTTTGTCGCGCAGAAACGACGCCGACCCCACGATCACCGACCGCTTCGAACTCTTCATCGCGGGCCGGGAAATGGCCAACGCCTTTTCCGAGCTCAACGACCCGGTGGACCAACGCCTGCGCTTTCTGGAGCAGGTCCGGGAAAAGAAGGCCGGCGACGAGGAAGCCCATTTCATGGACGAGGATTACGTGCGCGCCCTGGAATACGGCATGCCCCCGGCGGCCGGCGAAGGCGTCGGCATCGACCGGCTGGTCATGCTGCTCACCGACCAAGCCTCGATCAGGGAAGTCATCCTCTTCCCCTTGCTTCGTTTCGAGACCACTACCGGCTCATGAAATTCGAACTCTTCATCGCCTTGCGCTACCTGCTCGCGCGTCGCAAGCAGGCCTTCATCTCCGTGATCTCGCTGATTTCGATTCTGGGCGTGGCGCTTGGCGTGGCCTCGCTGATCGTGGTCATGGGAGTGATGAACGGATTCACCGAGGACTTGAAAGACAAGATCCTGGGCATCAACGCGCACATCCTGGTCAACGCCGCCGGCTCGTCCATGCGCGGCTACCGCGACATCGCCGCCCGGATCAAGGCCGTGCCCGGGGTCGAGGGCGCCACCCCTTTCATCTATTCCGAGATGATGCTCTCGGCCGGAGGCGGGGTCAAAGGCGTGGTCCTGCGCGGCATCGACCCGGCCACGGCCGCCGAGGTTCTGGCTTTGCCCAGGGACATGGTCGCCGGGAAGATCGCCGATCTGGACCAAGGCGGCGAGAATCCGGGCATCATCATCGGCCGCGAACTGGCCGAACGGATGCTGGTGGGCGTCGGCGACCGGGTCAACCTGCTGTCGCCGGCCGGAAAGCATTCCGCCTCGGGATTTTCGCCCAAGGTCGAAGGGTTCACCGTGGCCGGACTGTTTAAGACCGGCATGTACGAATACGACACCACTCTGGCCTACGTGAGCCTGCGGTCGGCCCAGAACCTGCTCGGCTTTCGCGGCGACGTGGTCTCGGGCGTCGAGGCGCGCCTGGCCGACGTCTACGACGCGCCGCGCCTGACCCGGGAGATCGCGCGCACGCTCGGCGGGGACTTGTACCAGGTCCGCAACTGGATAGACATGAACGGCAACCTGTTTTCGGCGCTCAAGCTCGAAAAAACGGCCATGTTCGTGATCCTGATCATGATCATTCTGGTCGGCTCCTTCAGCATCATCACCACGCTGGTCATGCTGGTCATGGAAAAGACCCGCGACATCGCCATCTTGATGTCCATGGGCGCGACCGGCGCGACGATCCGGCGCATCTTCATGCTCCAGGGCGCGATCATCGGCGCGCTCGGCGCGAGTCTCGGTTTCGGCCTGGGACTTTTTTTGTCCTGGCTGATCAAAAAATATCAGTTCATCAAGCTGCCGAGCGACGTCTATCCCATGGACCACCTGCCGATCCGGCTGGACGGCCTGGACATGGCCCTGATTGCGGTCTGCGCGCTCGGCCTGTGCTTTTTGGCCACGCTCTACCCGGCCAGGCAGGCGGCCAGGCTCAAACCCGCCGAGGCCTTGCGCTATGAATAGCCGGCCTTTGATCGACCTGCGCGGGGTGGTCAAGGAATACGCCAGCCCGACCGAGACCGTCACGGTCCTGCGCGGGATCGACCTGACGATCGAATCCGGCCAGACCCTGGCCATTGTCGGGGCCTCAGGATCGGGGAAATCCACGTTATTACACTTACTTGGCGCTCTGGACACGGCCAGCCGGGGAGAAATTTTCTTCCAGGGAAAAAATTTGGATGCTTTGAGCGGCGCCGAGGCGGCAAAACTGCGAAACGGAGAGATCGGCTTCGTCTTCCAATTTCACCACTTATTACCGGAGTTTACCACGCTTGAAAACGTCGCGATGCCCGGTTTGATCGGCGGCCTGGGCCAGGCCGAAGCCCGAAACATGGCGGCCGTGGCCCTCTCGCAGGTAGGGCTTGATGAAAGGATGCAACACAGGGTAACAACGCTTTCGGGCGGCGAACGTCAACGAGCCGCCATCGCCCGGGCCATCCTCCTTGGCCCGAAGGTTCTGCTTGCCGACGAGCCCACCGGCAACCTGGACGAAGAGTCCGGCAAAAAAGTCGCCCGGCTCTTACTTTCGCTGAACAAGGACTTGGGCATGACTCTCGTGGTGGTCACCCACAATATGAACCTGGCCCGGACCATGGGCCGACAACTGGAACTTCGGGGCGGAGAACTCTATGCACTGGCTTAAGCGCGGCTTTTGGCTCGGACTGGTCCTTATCCCGGCACTGACCCTGTCGCTCTCCAGCCCCGCTCTGGCCCAAAAGCCGGACAAGGCGCAGGCCAAAAGCGTCGGCGCCAAGACCGCGCCGGCGGAGAAGATCCGCATTCTGGTCCTGCCCTTTGCGGTCAATGCCGGGCCGGAGCTCGGCGACGTGGCGGGCAGTCTGCCGGAACTGCTTGCCGACAAGCTGCGCGAACTGGGCCTGGCCCCGATCGACGCCAAGACCGCCGCCGCCGTCATCAAGGCCGGCCGCGTCAAAAGCATCGGCGCCGCCGAGGCCGCTCAATTGGCCAAGGCGGCCAAGGCTTCCTTCGCGGTCTACGGAACCTTCAACCAGGCCGGCGAGGACTTAAGCCTCGACGCCAGGCTGGTGGACGCCTCCGGCAAACAGAAACCCCAGCAACTGACCGGTTCCGCCAAGGGGATCATCAACGTCAAGCCGGCCGTGGATTCCCTGGCCGCGAGCATCGCCCAAAGCGCCCTGTCCGGCGCGGGCAAGGCCCAAAGCAAGACCGAGATCGCCCCGGGCGAAAAAATCACCGCCGTGGCCGTGGAAGGCAACGTGGTCCTGGATAAGGACGTGGTTCTGCTCAAGGTCAAAAGCCAGCCAGGCGACCCCTACGATCCGCGCGCGGTCAACGAGGATCTCAAGCGCTTGTACGACTTGGGCTTTTTCGAAGACGTGCAAATCCGCGTGGACGATGTCCCGGGCGGCAAGAAGCTCGTCTTCGTCATCAAGGAAAAGCCCAAAATCATGGCCATCGGCGTGGTCGGCTCGACGGCCATCGACAAGGACGACATCACCTCGGCCATGACCACCAAGGCCGGTTCGGTTTTGAACCTCAAGACCGTGTCCGAGGACCTGGCCAAGGTCCGCGAGCTCTTCGTCAAAAAAGGCTATTACAACGTCGACGTATCCTACAAGCTCGAACAGACCGATCCGCGCCAGGCGCGCCTGGACATCGTCATCAAGGAAACCGGCAAGCTCTTCATCAAGAGCATCGAGATCAAGGGGTGCAAGCAGCTTTCCGCCTCGGACGCCAAGGGCGATTTGTCGCTGTCCGAACGCGGCTTCTTGTCCTGGATCACCGGCTCGGGCGTGCTCAAGGAAGACCAGCTCGAACGCGACGTGGCCGCGCTCGAATCCTTTTACGCCAACCGGGGCTTCATCGACGTGCGCGTGGGCCAGCCCGACGTCGCCTTCAAGCCCGACGGCATCTACATCACTTTCACCGTCGAGGAAGGAAGCCGCTACAAGGTCGGCGCGGTTTCCTTCAGGGGCGACTTGCTCGTGCCGCCCGCTGAATTGGCCAAACACTCCAAGCTCGCCGAACTCGGCAAATCCAAGGGCTGGTTCGACCGCTCGGTCGTCCGGACCGACCTGAACGCCTTGACCGAATTTTATTCCGACCAGGGCTTCGCGTACAGCCAGGCCGACATGGACATCCAGAAAATCCCGGGCGCCGACACCGTGGACGTGACCTATATCCTGAACAAGGGCCCCAAGGTCTACGTGCGCCGGGTGCTGATCGAGGGCAACGAAAGGACCCGCGACAACGTGATCCGCCGCGAACTGCGCCTGGCCGACGGCGACCAGTTCAGCGGAAGCAAGCTGCGCCGTTCGCAGGAGCGCTTGAACAAGCTCGACTACTTCGACAAGATCGACATCGATCCCGCGCCCACCAACAACGCGCAGGAAATGGACCTCAAGGTCACGGTCAAGGACAAAAACACAGGATCGTTCAACATCGGCGGCGGCTACTCCACTTCGGACTCGGTTTTCGCGGGCGGTTCGATCGAGGAGAAAAACCTCTTCGGCAAAGGCTACAACGTTTCGGTTTCGGGCATGATCGGCGGCTTGTCCCAGCGTTACATCCTGCGCGTGGCCAACCCCAGAATCTACGACACCGACTGGTTCTCCGTGCTGGCGATCTACAACACCTACCAGATATACAACGACTACAACAAGTCCACTACCGGCACCACGTTTCGGATCGGCCATCCGCTGGGCGAATACACCGAGGCCGCAGCCGAATACCGCCTGGACTTCTACAACATCTCCAACGTCAACGCCTTGGAATCGCCGATTATCTGGTCCTCCCGAGGCTCTCACGTGCTGAGCGCGGCCGAGGTGTATCTCGCCCGCGACACCACCGACTCCAAGACCAGGCCCACCAAGGGCACGATATTCAAAATCTCCGATACGTATTCCGGCGGCTTGCTCGGCGGCGACGCCGTATTCGACAAGGTCGTCGGCCGAGGCGATTACTACCTGTCGACCTTCATGGACCAGGTCTTCCATGTGGCCGTGCAGGGCGGCTACCTCCTGCCCACCGGTCCGGCCGAAGTGCCCGTTTTCGAGCGTTTTCAGCTCGGCGGCATCAACACCATCCGGGGCTACGAAGTCTACGCGATCTCCCCGCGCGACCCCATCTTCGGCCAGCAGATCGGCGGTGAAGCCGAAGCCTTCGCCAACGTCGAATACCTCGTGCCCCTCAACAAAGCCAACGGCGTTTACGGAGTCGGTTTCTTCGACGCCGGCAACGCCTGGCTGCGTCCCACGGACATCGACACCACCCTTTTCAAGGGCGTGGGCGCGGGCATACGCTGGTACTCGCCCATGGGCATGTTCCGGGTGGAATACGGCTACGGCCTTGACGCCTGGAGAATTCGCGCCACCCCGAGCCAGATCGGCTTTTCCATGGGGCAGACGTTCTAAGTCGCTCGTTCGCGATGGCGCTTGACTTCGGCAGGCAAAAGGAGTTTGAAGACGGTGCTTGCGTTTAAAGATTGTTACATGGTGAAGAACGTCCGGGGGCGAAAGCCCCCGGAAATTTTTCAATAAATACTGAAACTGGAGATGGAAAATGCGTAAAGCGTTCGTTGTTTTGGCTGCGGCCATGTTGGTTTTCAGCGCCAGTGCGGCAATGGCCGAGATGAAAATCGGCGTGGTCTACGGCCCCGAGGTCATGCAGGTTTCCGAAGCCTTCAAAAAGGCCAACAGTGAGCTCAAAAACAAACTTTCGCCCCTCGAGTCGGAGTCGCAGAAAGCCCAGGACGAGTTCAAGAAGTTGAAAGACGATTACGACAACAAAAGCGTCGCCCTGACCCAGCAGGCCAAGGCCGACAAGGAAACCGAACTGAAGGTCAAGTACCAGAAAGTGGTGGAGATCCAGCAGCGCGCGCAGCAGCTCATGCAGAGCGAGCAAAAGCGTTTGTTTGAGCCCCTCAACGCCCTGGCCTCGCAGGTGGTGGCCGAATACGGCGCCAAAAACGGCTATACCCTCATTCTCGAAGGCACCCAGACGACGCATTACGTCGCCGATTCGATCAACATCACCAAGGACGTCATCGCCGAGATCGACTCCGCCTACAAGGCCGGCAGGATGCCGGCCGCAGGTTCGACCGGCGACGCCGCCCCTGCCAAGTCGAAAAAGAAATAGCTTCGTCAAACCGCCCCGGGACGCACGTCCCGGGGCGGTTTTTTTTCAACGCTTCGCCGACGCGGAGGGAAGACCATGGCCGGCGCCGAACACGTCGATATCGCGGGCATCCTGTCCATGCTGCCCCATCGCTATCCCTTCCTGCTGGTCGACCGGGTGCTCGAACACGAACGCGAAACATCCATCCTGGCGCTCAAAAACGTCACCATCAACGAGCCCTTTTTCCAGGGCCATTTCCCGGGCCGGCCGATCATGCCCGGAGTGCTCATCCTGGAAGCTCTGGCCCAGGCCGGGGCGCTTTGCGCCTTCCTGGACGCGCCCGAAACCATGGCCGGCAAGCTGTTTTTGTTCACCGGCATGGACAAGGTCCGCTTCCGCAAAACGGTCGAACCGGGCGACCAGCTCATGCTCGAATGCCGCGATTTCCGCAAAAAGCTCGGACTGCTCAAGATGACCGCGAAAGCCACGGTCGACGGCGCGCTCGCCGCCGAGGCCGAACTCATGGCCATGATCGCCCCCAAAACCAAGGCGTCCTGAGCCTCAAAGTCCCGTCCTCCTCCCGTTCGGTTTCAATGCGCGCCGGCGCGCCCGCTTTCTCCCAGGTCAGCGTGACCGCCCCGGACTCCGGGGTGGCGTAAAATCCGGCGCCAAGCCGCGCGGCTTCGTCTCGCACGGCCGGCGAGGGAAATCCCCACTGGTTGCCGCGCCCGGCGCTGGCCAGCACGACGGCCGGCCTCACCTCGTCGTAGAATGCGTCGCTGACGCTTCTTGCGCTGCCGTGATGCGGCGCGGTCACGGCCTCGGCCGGCGCCAGCGCCGCGCGCCGCAGCAGGTTGCGGATCGCTCTCGGTCCGATGTCGGCGGTCAAAAGCGCCAGACCGCGTCCGTTCCAGGACAGGCGCAGGACCACGCCGCGTTCGTTGACGTCGCCCGGAAAACCCGGCGCGGGATGGACCACGTCCAGCGCCACAGCGCCGCCCAGGTCGAGCGCGTCGCCGCTGACGGCCGCGCGCGGCGTGAGTCCGCTGCGCGCGATCGCGTCCTGGTAGCGCGCTCCCAAGGCGCCGCGCGGCAGTTCGCCGTTGTAAAAAAAACTCCCGACCGAAAACCAGCCCAGGGGGTACACCAGGCCGAGGGCGTGGTCGCGGTCCGGATGAGTCATGACCAGGGCGGTCAGCCCGGGCGGCGCATTGTCCGTCAAAAGCGGCGCGATGAGCTCGCGGCCGGTGTCGAAGTCGCCGCGAAAGCCCCCGCCGTCGATCAAGACCCGCCGTCCGCCCGGGGCGCAGACCAACAACGCCTGGCCCTGGCCCACGTCGATCATGGTCAGGCTGACTTGCGGCCGCGCTTCCCGGTAAACCCGCAGGGCCTGCGGCGCGGTGAGAAGCGCAAGGCCCACCCCGGCTGCGGTGAGGGCGCGCCTGCCGGTGGCCAAAAAGCAGACCAGGGCCGCGAGCATGACGAAAAAGCCGAGCGTCTCGGGCCAGGCCGGCCGCAGCCCGGGCCACGCCTCAAGCAGGCGCCAGGCGTCGAGATGGGCCAGCGCGCGCAGGAACAGGTCGCAGATTCCGGCGGCCAGGCCAAGCAGCGTCTGGCCCGCAAACGAGAGCGGACCGAAAGGGATCACCGCGAGAGCCAAGCCGAAAAAAGCCGACGGCAGGACACACAGGCCCATGAGCGGAACCCAGAGCAGGTTGTAGAGCAGATGCGGGCTTATTTCGCCGAAATTCGCCACCAGCAACGGCAAAACCCCAAGCTGGGCGCACAAGGAAACCCAGAAAAGCTCCCAGGCCGCAGTGAGGGCGCGCCGCTGCAAAGATCGCCCCCGAAAGGGGTTCAGGATTCGTCCAAGCGGGTGCAGCAACACGATCGCGCCCACGGCGAGCGCGGAAAGCTGCATGCGCAGGTCGAAGACCGCAAGCGGGGAGACGGCCAGAATCAGGGCCACGGCCAAAAATAGCCCGTCGATCATCACCCGGTTGCGGTTGAGCAACAAAAGCAGGCCCCAGGAGGCGAACATGACCGCCGCCCGGGTGAGCGACGGCGTGAACTGGCCGAGCCAGAGATAGACCGCCACCAGCGGCGCGCCGAGAACGACCGCCAGCTTGGGCCTGGGCAGGCGCAGATACAGGCCGGGCCAGGCGTATCCGGCGACGGCGGCCAGCATGAACCCCATGGCGGCCACGAATCCCAGGTGCAGCCCGGCCAGGGCCAGGGTGTGCGTGAGCGTGGCCCGGCGCACCCGGTCCAGATCGCCGGCGTCAAGATAAGAGCGGTCGCCCATGAGCAGGGCCAGGACCACGCCCCGGCCGGGGCTCACCGTGAAACCAGACGGCCCCGTCCCTTGTGTCCCTTGCGTCTCTTGTCCCGCGCCCAGAATCAGCCCGCGCAGGCGCATGCGCAAGGCCCAGGCGAAATCCGGCGGGGGTTGGGGCGCGGTCGCGGCGACCGGGGTATCTGGGCCGGCGTAAACGGTGTAGCGGATGCCGCGCACGAGCCAGGAAAAGGCCCGGCCGGCCGCGCCCGGATTGGCGAAACCGTACGCCGCGCGCACCCGGGAGACAAAAGCCAGGCGCTCGCCCGGAGCCGGGATGCGCGGCGCTTCGTCGTAGTTCAGGCTCACGAGCCCGGGCAGCGCGATCGGCTGGCCTCCCTCGGGGACGGCCAGGACGTCCTTCAGGTGGATCTCAAGGCGCTTGCCCGGCCGCATTTCCACCGCGGCCACCGTGCCCTCGACGGCCGCCTTGCGGCCCGCGACCACGAACTCCGGCTCGGGTCCGGGCGGCGCGGGCAATGCGGCCAGGCCCACGGCAAGACCCAGAACCAGCGCGACAAACGGATACGCCAAACGGGCGGGCGCGGGGCCGTACAGGCGGGCGAACCACAGCGCCAGGGCAAAGGCGCCCAGCCCGAGCAGGGGATCGTAGGCGGCGTACAGGCCGCAAGCGTAAGCCGCGACCAGAAGTTCCCAGGCCAAAATCCCGGGAAGAAACACGAGGCCCGGCCGGCAAAGACACCGCTCGCGGCCGCGCCTCACGCCCTGTTCCCGCATTGCCCGGCCATAACTTGGTCCCGGCTATTCCTTGCCGCGTTCGATGTCCGCGCCCACGCCCCGCAGCTTGACCTCCATGGCCTCGTACCCCCGGTCGAGATGGTAGACGCGCGCGACCTCGGTCACGCCCTTGGCGGCCAGCCCGGCCAGCACCAGCGACGCGCTGGCCCGCAGATCCGAGGCCATGACCGGCGCGCCGGCGAGTTCCGGCACGCCGCGCACAAAGGCGGTCTGAGAGGAGACCTTGATTTTGGCCCCCAGCCTGACCAGCTCCTGGACGTGCATGAAGCGGTTCTCGAAGATGGTCTCCTTGATCGTCCCGGACCCCTTGGCCAGGCACATCAACGTCATGATCTGGGCCTGCATGTCCGTGGGGAAACCGGGATAGGGCAGCGTGGTCACGTCGGCGCCCAAGGTTTCGGCGCCAGCCCGGGCGATCGCCCCTTCCTTGGTCGGCTCGATCGTCACGCCCATCTCGCGCAATTTGGAGATGACCGCGTCGAGTTCGTCGACGGGACAATTTTTGACCAACAGCTCGCCGCCGGTGATGGCCGCGGCGACCAGATAGGTTCCGGCCTCGATGCGGTCGGGCATGACGGCGTAGTCCGCGCCGTGCAACTCGTCCACGCCCTCGATGGTGATCACGGTCGTGCCCTGGCCGCTGATCCGCGCCCCGCAGGCGTTGAGGAAATTGGCCAGGTCCACGACCTCGGGCTCGCGGGCGGCGTTTTCCAGGACCGTCTCGCCCTTGGCCAGCGAGGCGGCCATGAGCAGATTCTCGGTGCCGCCCACGGTCGGAAAGTCGAACACGATGCGCGCCCCGGTCAAACGCTTGCACCGGCCGTCGATGTAGCCGCCTTCGAGATTGAACGCCGCCCCCATTTTCTCCAGGGCGGTCAGATGCAGGTTGACCGGCCTGGCCCCGATGGCGCAGCCGCCGGGCAAGGCCACCCGCGCCCGGCACAGCCTGGCCAGCAGCGGCCCCAGACAGAGCGCCGAGGCGCGCATGGTCTTGACCAGTTCGTAGGGCGCCTCGAATTTGAGTTCGCGGGCCGGTTCGACCTTGACCACGCCGTTCTCGAAATGGGTCGAAAGGCCCAAAATATCGAGTAATTTTACCGTGGTGTCGATGTCGCGCAGCTTGGGCACGTTGCGAAACGTCGCCGGTGAGGAAAGCAGCGGCGCGGCCAGAAGAATCGGCAAGGCCGCGTTCTTGGAGCCGCTGACCCGGATCACGCCGCGTAAGGGCTTGCCGCCCCGGATGATGAGCTTGTCCATGGCGATCCTTTGGGGAGGAAGAGGGGGAGAGATCGAGAGGAATCGGGGGAGGAGCCTTTTGCACTTCGTTCGGAGGGGAGAGCGCGAAAATGAAGACATTTTCTGCTCTCCCCATCTGGACAAAAGGTTCCTCCCCCGCCCCCCCCTCCTCCAAAAAACTTTCGTAATTTAATCGGTAAATTGGGGCGACGGGTTGACGGCGCCAACACGACGGCCCTGGCCGGGGACTGTAGAGACTTGGGGCGGAATCGGCAAGAGGGAAGGCGGGAGGGAAAATGAGGGCGCTTCGGGAATGCTCGCCGCACCCGCCCCTTGACCGCCGGACAAGTCGCTGCTAAATAAGTTCGCTTCTCGCGGTGGATGTAGCTCAGTTGGCAGAGCACCTGGTTGTGGCCCAGGGGGTCGTGGGTTCAAGCCCCATCATTCACCCCACGCAGCTATCGATATGGCGGAACCTCCCGGTCCCGCCATTTTTATTTGCCGCATCCGCCCCGCGCGGCCGTTTCACGCCGGTTTGGCCCCCGTTTTTTCGCCCCCGGCTTGCCATCGCCCCGGCCAGGGACTATACCCGTGGGCAAAGCGCCGCCGCCGGAAACGGCCGCCAAGGGAGCCCGCCATGAGTCCAGCGTCACCAAAGAGCAACCGGCGCGCGGCCAGGCGCCTTTTCGCCATGAGCGCCGCCCGCGCGCGTCTTTCCCGGCTCTGCGGCCAAGCGAGGGGGCGCTAGTGCTGTCCGGCGCGGCGAAAAAAATCGGCCTGGCGGCGGCCATCGCCGTCCTGATCGCCCTGTATTTCGGCCTGGGCCTACACCGCTTCCTGAGCCTGGCCGGGCTTCAGGCTTCGCGCCAGGACTTCCTGGCGCTGTACCGGGAGCGCCCGGTCCTGGTCCCGCTTAGCTATTTCGCGCTCTACGTCGCGGTCACGGGACTGAGCCTGCCCGGAGCGGCCGCGCTCACCCTGGCCGCCGGAACCTTGTTCGGCTTCGCCGCCGGATCGGTCCTGGCGTCCTTCGCCAGCACCCTCGGGGCCACCCTGGCCTGCGCCCTGGCCCGCACGCTGCTGCGCGACTTCGCCAGACGCCGGTTCGCTTCCGTCTGGAGCAAAATCAGCGACGGCCTGGCCCGCGACGGCGCTTTCTATCTTTTTTCCCTGCGCCTGATCCCGGCCTTCCCTTTTTTCGCGATCAACGTCGCCATGGGCCTGACCGACATGCCTCTTGGCCGGTTCTATCTGGTCTCCCAGCTCGGCATGCTCCCGGGCACCCTGTTCTACGTCAACGCGGGCGTCGAAATCGGCAAGCTGACCTCGCCGGCCGGAATCCTCTCGCCCGGCCTGCTTGTCTCGCTGTGTTTGCTCGGAATTTTTCCGCTGCTCGCCAAAAAGGCGCTCGATTTGTATCGCGCCCGGCGCAAGACGTAATCCGCCCTCGTCCCCCTGGCCGGCCAAACCGGCGCAAGACGTTCGGGATTCCAAAGGGCGCAGCCCTTTGGCCGCCGGAGGCGTTGCAAATGGACCAGTGTTACAGGTCCATTATTCGCGTTCCGGTTACGAAGCGTCTTGTTTCGTGGCCCGCAGGGTCAGGCTGCGGATGAGTTCGTAGTGGTTTTCGTGATTTCTTATTTTCCACCAGACAAAACCGTCCCGGTCGACGCGCCAGCCCTGACCCGAGAGGATGGCGCCGACATTGACGATGCCCCGGCAGTCGTAGGTTGCGGAGGCCGTGCCGCCCAGCCAGCGGTGTTTCGGGGCGCAGTCCTCGGACCAGGAGAAGGGGTCGGCGAAAACCAGGGCCGCGCCGGGTGCGGCCAGCCGGGACAGTTCAAGCAGATGGCTTAAGGGTTCGGGCACCTTGTCGAGAATATTGCAGGAGGCCAGGGCCGCAAAGACGCCCGCCCGAAACGGCGGCGCGAGCACGCTCGCCTGGATGAATTCCGCCCGGCCGGGCGGGAAGCGCTCCGGCAGGGCGACGGTGCGCCCCACGGTGATCTCGCCCTCGACGGGTTCGTCGTAGTCCAGCCTGCGCAGGCGCGCCAGGTCCCGGGCCGCGACGGCGAAAGCCCGGGACAAATCCAGGCCCACGGCGAAATACCCCTTGGCGGCGAGCTCGAAGGCCATCCGGCCCACGGCGCAGCCCGCATCGAGCGCCAGTTCGTTTTCCGCCCGCGCCTGGGGAAACATGGCCGCCAAAGCCTCGTGCGCCGCCGTGGATTCCGGCGCGGCGCGCAGGTCGGCGAAGTGGCTCCAGAGATAGGAGGCCGTCACCCGGGGCTGTTCGTATTTGGACTGCGCGTCCGGCGCGTGTCCCTGGGGAGGCAGCAGCGAGGCCAGCCCGTCCTCGATGGGATAGGCCTGGCCGCAGGCCGGACAGTCAAGCCGCCCCAAGGCGACGTCGTCGCCCTGTTGCTCGAAAACCGACAGTTCCAGTCCGATTTCCCGGGGCAGGCAGGCAGGGCAGACCAAAATCTCCAGCAAGCGCGTGAGCATCGGGGAAAATTCCTTCAAACGAGGCCGGCCGCCGGCCTGAATGGTTGGGTTTTTAGGAAAACCCAACCATTCGCGAGGCGGGCGGGTTTGCGGTCACTCTCCGGAGCGACTAGCAGTTGACCGGCGCATGGCAGGCCGGAGCATGGCACGCGGGCGCGTGGCAGGCGGGAGCATGGCAGGCCGGAGCGTGGCAGGCGGCCTGAAGCGGGGCGTGGCAAGCCGGGGCGTGGCACGCGGGCGCATGGCACGCGGGCGCATGGCAGGCCGGGGCATGGCAGGCCGGGGCATGGCACGAAGGCGCGTGGCAGGCGGCCGCGCGCGAGGCTTTCTTTTCAACACGGCGAATTTCCAACATCACGGTATCCTCCAAGTTACAGGTTTATGCAGCGGGGCTTACGATGCGCATGGATGCGAACATCCGCGCCGCCCGCTCGCATTCCTCGACGAATCCGGCGAACTCCATGCCGCCGCCGTGGCTGGCGTACATCGCCCGGGCGATCTGCCCCACGGTGGTCGATCCGTCGCACAACGCCAGGAAATCGTTCCCAAAGGCGTTGACCTCGCTGACCTCGAGCTGTCCGTCGCGGTGTTCAAAAACAAGCCTCGACACCGCTTCCGGGTAGTTCGCGTTCACGATCCCGTCCCGCAGATCCTCAATGATCCTGGGCAGGTCGTAGTCGAAAACGTCCACGATCACCCCCCCGGCGAGCCCGGGGCCGCCCGCGCCGCCTTGCGGATACGCGCTCCCGGGCGCCCCGGGTCCGGCCGCGTCCAGGCAGCGCAGTTCGTAGCGCAACACGTCGGCCAGATGCGCAAAACCCTCGGGCGCGGCCGCCGTGAACGCGTCCCGGACAAAGGCCGGGAAGCGCCGCCGCAGCCGCGGCGCGTCCAGATCGAAACGCTCCCGGCCGCTCGCCTTGGCCGCGTGCGCGGCCAACTCCAGGAACAAGACGAAAGGCGAGGCGGCCAGAGCTTGGCACAGGAGATAATACGATTTGGGGAAAAAAGATACTATCAGGGGAAAAATTTCGGCTGCTTTGGCCAACTCGCGCAGCGGCGCGGCCCGGCAGGGCAGATTGTAGAAGCTCGAAAACATGGCCGGGTCCGAAGCGATCAGGGCCTCGTCCCCGGCCAGGCGCCGGCCCTGGTCAAATTCCAGGCCCAGGGCGAAATAGGTGTCCACCTCGCGCACCAGGTCGCGCGCGAACATCGCGTGCAGCCCGGAGCCGGGCAGGACCGTGGGCAGCTGGATGAGCGGGCTGACGTTGCCAAGCAAGCCGCAGCGCAAGGCCAGTTCGAGCGTGGCGTCGATGTCCGCGCGCTGCTCCTCGGGAAACCCGACGATGAAGCTCAGGGTCGGGTGCATGCCGTTGTCCGTGGTGGCGCGCACCCGGTCAAGCAGGATGTCCTGGTCGATGCGCTTGTTGATGAAGGCCAGCGTGCGCTTTGACCCGGAATCGATGCCGTAGCACATCGAGTCGCAACCGGCCCGGTTCATCAGCGACAACAGCTCGTCGTCCACCGTGTCCAGCCGCGAAATGCAGTACCAGGGGGTATCCTCAAGCCCTTCGTCGATGACCCGTTCGCAAAAGCGGGTCACGAAGCCGCGGTTGGCGGTGAACTGGTCGTAGGACAAAAGGAAATACTCGGCCCCGCAGACGTCGCGCAAACGGCGCATCTCGGAGACGATGCGCTCGACGGAGTAGGTGCGGCAGCGCCTGCGCCACAGGGCCGATTCCGAACAATACACGCAGGCGTGCGGACAGCCCCGGCCGATGTCCAAAATGGCGATGGCGCGGGGCAGGCCGCAGGCCGCTTTGTAGCGTTCAAGCGGCGCGGCGTAGCCGTAATCGGGCCTGGGCAGCGAGTCCAGATCGGCGATCAGCTCGCGGTCGGGGTTGGCGACGATCTCGCCGCCGCGCCTGAACGTCAGCCCGGCCACGCCGGCGAGGTCCTCCCCGTCCTGCATGGTCCGCGCAAGCTCGCGCATGGTGGCCTCGCCCTCGCCGCGCGCGACCATGTCGATGAAGGAAAAATTGTCCAGCGTGGCCCGGTCGACGAACGAGGCGTTGTGGCCGCCCAGAAGCACGGTCACGTCCGGGTTCTCGCGCTTGACGATCTCGGCGATGCGCAGCACCGCCGGATAGGTGGCGCACTGCGCCGAAAACGCGGCCAGGTCGGGAGCCGCCTCCAGTACCCTCCGGGCGCAGGCTTCGTAGACGCCGGGTCCCATGGGAATCGTCGCCTCGCGCAGTTCCAGGACAAAGTCGTGGATGCGGCAGTCGGCGCCGTCCTCGCCAAGCGCCGTGGCCAGCGAAATCAGCCCGAGCGGCGGCAGATTGTAGAGCGATTCCAGATAAAAAGGCGGAAAAACGAACGATACCCGCATGCTTGTTTTCCTCGCGGCGCTGCCGTAAGCAAGGCCCTCGGCGACTTGGGAGCAGTATACTCTTTTTTTTCGGCCAGGCAAGATCGATTCCGACAAAACCGCGCCGTCACGCGAAAGCCATCAACCGTCATGCAAACCTTCCTGCCTTACCCCGATTTTTACAGCTCGGCCGCCTGCCTGGACTACCGCCGCCTGGGCAAACAACGCCTGGAAGCAAAAAACATCCTGAAGATCCTCGCCGGGGAAACGTCCTCCAAAGCCTGGCGCAACCACCCGGCCGTGCTCATGTGGCGCGGCGGCGAAGACGCCTTGCGCGAATACTACAACGCCTGTCTGGCCGAATGGATCTCCCGGGGCTATCGCAACACCATGCTCCCGGAGCGCCTCCCCGCCGCCCGGCCGCCCAAACCCTGGTGGTTCGGGCTGGAGCGTTTCCACGCCGCCCACCGCGCCAATCTGCTGCGCAAGGACCCGACATACTACGGACAATTCGGCTGGAAAGAAGACCCGGCCATGGAGTATTGGTGGCCGGTCATCCGGCCAGAAGGTAGCTCGCCGCGCGCTTGAAGCCCCGGCTCTCCAAAAACGCGCTCACGTCTGCGGCCGCTCCCACCCCGCTCAGGTAGGACGCCACGAAGCACTTCTCCGGACCGGGAACCTCGTCGCGGTGCAGGACCGGCCGGCCGTGGACGATGCGCCCGATCTTGTCCGGGTCCACGTCCAGGTAGGCTTTGATGCAAACGCCGCATGCGGTCAAAAATTCGGCCCGCTTGCGGGTGATGCGTCCGGCCCCGGCCACGATGATCTCGGGATGATGGGGATTGTGGCGCGACAACCAGCGCGCCAGGTGCGGGGCCTTGACCGCCGCGAATTTTTCCGGGGCGTAGCGGGCGTCCGTCCGGGAGAGACGCCCCCGCGGATCGTTCCAGACAAGCAGCGTTTCTGGAACCTTGGCGAAGCGCGCCCCGCCCGTCGCCAGGCGCAGCCAGAGCTCGTAGTCCTCGGGAAAATCGCCCAAGCGGTAGCCGCCGTGCTCCAGAACGGCGTTTTTGCGAAAGGCGACCGAAGGATGCGGCAAGGGCGAGTCGCGAAACAGGCCAAGCGCGATCTCCTCGTGGCGCGTGAGCGAATTGGCCCAGGACACATGCCGGGCGTAGCCGGCGTTTCGCACGCGGTCGCCTCCGTGGGCCACCAGGCAGCCAGCCACGGCGACCTCGGGATGAGCGTCAAGCAAATCCGCCTGCAATTCAAGACGCGCGGGCAGGCTCACGTCGTCGGCGTCCATACGGGCGACGATATCCGCCCGGGCGAGCGCGAGGCCGCTATTTAGGGTCGCGGCGATGCCTCGGCGCGGCAGAAACACCGGCCGCAGGCGGCGGTCGCAAGCGGCGTACGTCTCGATCACCCGGCGCGTGGCCCCGTCGTCGTCCGAGCCGTCGTCCAGAACGATGATTTCAATATCGCGCAGGGTTTGGCGAAAAAGGCTGTCCAGGGCGGCGGGCAGGCTCCGCGCGGCGTTGCGCGCGGGCAAGACGACGCTGATGCGGGGGGGCGTGTTCATGGGAACGGCCAGGGCGCGAAGCGGCGGACCGCCGCGCGCCCGATGGACGCCGCTAGTGGTCCGGTCCCGAGGCGTAGGCCAAAAGCCTGGCCTGCTCGGGATGCGCGCCCAGCCAATTCACCTGGCCGGTGGCGATGTCGTAGACCGCGCCCACGACCGTGAGTTTGCCTTCCTTGACCAAGCCGCGCAGGATCGGACTTTGCCTAAACAGATCGTCGATGGACTGCCAGACGTTGTAGGTCACGGCCTTTTCCACGAGCGCGTCCCCGGAGAGTTCCGGAAAGTCGTGCTTGGCCTTGGCCGCAGCCGGCAGGATCGGCGCGATCAGGAAGTCGATGTTGCCGCCGGCTTTTTTCCCTTCGGCGACCGAGGCGACGGCGGCGACCACCGCCCCGCATTTGGCGTGGCCGAGCACGACCAAAAGGTGCACGCCCAGGTGTTCGGCGCCGTATTCGGCCGTGCCGGCGACGTCGGCGTGGGCCGGGTTGCCGGCCACGCGGATGGTGAACAGGTCGCCGACGCCCTGGTCGAACAGCTGCTCGACGACATCGCGCGAATCCGAGCAGCCGATCACCGTGGCGAAGGGATTCTGCCCGGCGGCGGTTTGCTCGCGGCGCGCGGCGTCCTGCCGGGGATGGATCATCTGTCCCGAGACGAAGCGCGCGTTGCCTTCCTTGAGCAACGAAAGGGCCTCGTCGGCGCCGACGCCGGGCCCGGCCCCGGAAGCGTGCGCGAGCGCGGCGCAGGACAACAAAACCAATACCCCGAACATGGTGAGTCTTTTGTTCATGCAGACCTCCCGGTTATGGGCCAAAACGGTTATATGGGGCGAATTGATGGATTGGATACATACAATGCGCGCCAAAGGCAAGGGCAGGCCGACACAGGGCCGATTCAGGCCAGCCGGTGTTCGTCGGCCAGCATCTTCGCGAAGGCCATGGAGGCGGTGAAGGCCGGGGAGATGGCGTTTAAGACGTGCAGGCTGCGGCGCGCGCGCTCGACCACGAAATCCATGACCAGGCCGCCCCGGCGGATGTCGATGAGCTGCGGGCGGATCCCGGCCTTGGAGCAGGCGACCACGTCTTCGGGCTCAAGTTCGCGGACGAGTTTTTTGGCGTCCTCGAAAAAATGCCTCGCCGCGTATTTGCGCGGCTCGGACAAGGCGATGCCCCGAAACAGGGGATCGGTGAAAAACAGTTGCAGGTCGCGCGCCAGAATGGCGAAGACCTCGGCGTCGAGCCCTTTGAGGATGCCGTAATTGGCCCGGCCGAAAGCCGGAATGGCCGTGGGGCCGAGATAGACGTCGCCGCTTACCGACTTGGTGAAATGCACGCCCAAAAACGGATTGCGGATGTCCGGCACGGGATAGATATTGCCGCGCGCCAGGTGCGACTTCTCGGGCCGCAGTTTGCGATACAGGCCCTTAAACGGCAACAGGCGGTAGCCCGTCCCGGCCCCGAAATGCGCCGCCACCTTGTCGCTCCAGGCGCCGGAGGCGTTGATGCAGAAGTCAAACGCGACCTCGCCCGCGCCGGTCTTCGCCGTGGTTTCGTTTGCAAGGCCCGTGAAGGCCGCGTTGTAGAGCAGTTTCCCCCGGCCGCTGGAAACGATGTCCGCAGCCAGCGCGCGCAGGATCGCCACGGGATCGACCACGGCGGTATGCTTGGAATAAAGCGCCCGGCCGGCGGTTTTGGCGTTGGGTTCGATGGCCGCCAGTTCGGCCTCGCCGATCATCGCCGCCTCGGCCCCGTTGGCCTTTGCGCGGGCGAAAAGCGTGTCGAGCGCCGGCCATTCGCTTTCGTCTCGGGCGACGATGACCTTGCCGCATTCCAAAAGCGGCAGATTCTTCTCGCGGCAATACTCCCGCATCAGCCGGTTGCCCCGGATGCAGGTCGCCGCCCGCAAACTGTCAGGGGCGTAATAAATGCCGGCGTGGAGCACCCCGGAATTGCGTCCCGAGGCGTGCCGGCCGCTTTCGGGCTCCTTGTCCAGGACGACGACGTCCCGGGCGCCGCGCGAGAGAAGTTCGCGCGCCAGGGTCAGGCCGACCACCCCGGCGCCCACGATCAGGATATTGGCGTGCATGACGACGCTCATATCAACGCGAGCCCAAAATGTCTTCATATTCCGCTGCCGCTCCCTTACGCGGCCGGGCTTTTCGCAGGCCCCTGGACCGCCGCGCCGGGAAAAATCGCCGTTTGCAAACAAACGGCCCCGCCCGCGAGGGAAAGCTCCTTGACGCGCCGCGCGGGCAGGATATAAATTTGATCTGCCGTTTCTTTGCGCCAACCGGCAAAGGACGGCGGGGAGCACAGGTTTGCCGCTCCCGGACGGCTCCCGAACGGCTTGAATCGCGGCATATTTTTTGCTACCATGAAGACCTCGATCATTTCTTGCCGCTTTACCACGCACACTACCGAAGAAAAGGAAGCATCGTTTTGGAAACACTGCGCATTCTGATCACCGGCGGGGCAGGCTACCTGGGTTCGATCGCCACGCCGGCGCTTTTGCGTCTGGGCCACCGGGTGACGGTGCTCGATTCGCTCATCTTCGGCCAGGCGCCGCTTCTCGAATGCTGCGCCGATCCCCATTTCGATTTCATCAAGGGCGACATCTGCAACCAGCCGCTCATGAAATCCCTTGTTCCCCAGTTCGACGCCGTCATACCGCTGGCGGCCATCGTCGGCGCGCCGGCCTGCAAGATCAATCCCACGGTGACGCGGCTGGTCAACCGCGAGGCGCACCTGGACCTGGTCAAACTGCTCTCCAAGGACCAGATGGTCCTGTTTCCCACCACCAACAGCGGATACGGCATCGGCGAGAAGGACGCCTTCTGCACCGAGGAGTCGCCGCTGCGCCCCCTGTCCGAATACGGCCAGACCAAGGTCGAGGTGGAGCAGGCGCTGCTGGACAAGGGGTCGGCCATCACCTTCCGGCTGGCCACCGTGTTCGGCTTTTCGCCGCGCATGCGCATGGACCTCTTGGTCAACGACTTCACCTACCGCGCCTTCAAGGACCGCTTCATCATCCTGTTCGAGGAGCATTTCCGCCGCAACTACATCCACATCCGCGACGTGGCGGCGGCCTTCGTCTTCGGCATCGAGAACTACGGCCGCATGAAGGGTGAGCCCTTCAACGTCGGCCTGTCCACGGCCAACCTGACCAAACGGCAGTTGTGCGAGAAGATCAAAGAGCACGTGCCCGAGTTCTACATCCACAGCGCGGCCGTGGGCGAAGACCCGGACAAGCGCGATTACGTGGTGAGCAACGACAAAATCGAATCCCTGGGCTGGCGGCCCGGCCACGACCTGGACGCGGGCATCCGCGAACTGCTCAAGGGCTACCGCATCATCAAGCCCAATCAGTTCGCCAACGTGTAACGGACGGACCATGCCGGCCGGCAGCAAACGCAACCTTGAGACCGATGGCGCGGTGCGCGAAGCGGCGATCCTGGCCGGAGGCTTGGGAACGCGGCTGAGCGCCGCCTTGCCGGGCGTTCCCAAGGTCCTGGCCGAGGTAGGCGGCCGGCCGTTTCTCGCCGGTCTGCTCGACCAGCTTGCTGCAGCGGGCTTGAAACGGGTCGTCCTGCTCACCGGCCACATGGCGGACGCGGTCGAGCAGGCCATGGGGCGCGCGCACAACGGCCTGGAGCTTCTTTATTCCCGGGAAGAGACCGCGCTGGGCACCGCCGGGGCGATCCGCCTGGCCCTGCCGCATTTCACCGGCCAGGCCGCGCTCGTGCTCAACGGCGACTCGCGCCTGGGCATCGATCTGGGGGATTTTATCGACTGGTTCGTCCAGGCCGCGCCGGTTTCCCCGGTCGCGGCCATCGCGGCCGTGTCCGTCGACGACGCCTCGCGCTACGGGCGGCTTCGCCTGGGCGAGGACGGGGCAGTGCTCGGTTTCGACGAAAAATCCGCGCACGGCCCGGGCGTGGTCAACGCGGGCGTGTACCTGCTTTCGCGCGCCGTGATCGAGTCGATTCCCGCGGGACGCCCGGTGTCCCTGGAGCGCGAAATTTTCGCGGCCCTGGCCGGCAAGGGACTGACCGCCTATCCCTGCCGCGCGGACTTCATCGACATCGGCACGCCCGAAGCCTACAACCGGGCGCGGCGCGCGGGGGGATGACCATGGTCATATGCAGGACGCCTTACCGCATCTCGTTTTTCGGCGGCGGCTCGGATTACCCCGCCTGGTACCGTATCCACGGGGGGCAGGTGCTGGCCACGGCGATCAACAAATACTGCTACATCACCTGCCGCTACCTGCCGCCGTTTTTCGAACATTATATCCGGATCGTGTATTCGCGTATCGAAAACGCCAGGCATTACAGCGAAATCAAGCACCCGGCCGTGCGCGAAACCCTGCGCTTTTTGAATTTCGAACGCGGCCTGGAAATCCATCACGACGGCGACCTGCCGGCGCGAAGCGGCATGGGCTCGAGTTCCTCGTTCACCGTGGGCCTGCTCCACGCCCTGTACGCCTTAAGCGGCAAGATGCCCGACACGATGCGCCTGGCCCAGGAAGCCATCCACGTGGAGCAAAACCTGATCCAGGAAGTCGTGGGCTCGCAGGACCAGGTCTCGGCGGCGCTCGGAGGCTTCAACCGGATCAGGTTTCAGGCCGACGATTCCATTTCCGTCGAGCCGATGACGCTGCGAGCCGAACGGCGCGACGAACTCAACGACCGCCTCATGCTCATGTACACCGGCATCAAGCGCACGGCCTCGGACGTGGCCAAAAGCTACACCGCAACCCTGGCCGCCCGGGAAACCCTGGTCGGCCGCTTAAGCGAGATGGTCGACGAGGCGGTCTCGATTCTTCACGGCGAGGCGAGCATCGACGAATTCGGCCGGCTGCTGCACGAGGCCTGGATGCTCAAGCGGTCGCTGAGCAATCTGGTGAGCAGCTGCGAACTGGACGAATTTTACGACACCGCCAGGGCGCACGGAGCGATCGGAGGCAAGATCCTGGGCGCGGGCGGCGGCGGCTTCATCCTGCTCTTCGCCCCGCCCGGGGCGCACAAAGGCATCCGCCGGGCCCTGAACCAGTTCATCGAAGTCCCGTTCAAGTTCGAACCCTCCGGCAGCCGGATCATCTTCTTCGAACCCCAGCGCGAGGACTTCGCGAGCCTGGAAAAGGCGCGCAAAGTGGGCGCGGTGCAATGTTTCAAGGAACTCGACGGCCTGTGTCCGGCCTGGGAGGAAGCGCAGACCCCATGAACGCGGACGCCACCCTGAAACTGCGCCTTTTCGGCGATATGCTGCGCATCCGGCGGGTGCAGGAGCGCATCGAGTCCGAATATCTCAAGGACCAGATGCGCACCCCGGTGCATCTGTGCATCGGCCAGGAGGCCGTGGCCGTGGGCGTTTGCGCCGCCTTGGGCCGGCGCGACTACGTCTCCAGCAACCACCGGGGCCATGGGCATTACCTGGCCAAGGGCGGCGACCTCAACGCCCTGATCGCCGAACTGCATTGCCGCGAGACCGGCTGTTCCAAGGGTCGCGGCGGCTCCATGCACCTGGTCGACGCCGGCGTCGGCCACCTGGGCAGCTCCTCGATCGTCGGCGGCGGCATTCCCATCGGCGCCGGCCTTGGCCTGGCCGCGCGCCTGCGCGGCGAACCCCTGGTGAGCGCGGTCTTTTTCGGCGACGGGGCGGCGGACGAGGGCGTGCTTTACGAAAGCGTCAATTTCTCCATGCTCAAAAAACTGCCGGTTATCTACGTGCTTGAGAACAACGGCTATGCGGTGTGTTCCCAGGTGGCCTCGCGCCAGGCCGGGGACAACGTGTTCCACGGTCTGGGTCCGGACAGATTGCCCTCGGCGATCGTCGACGGCAACGACGTCCTGGCGGTCTACGAGCGCGCCCTGGCCGCCGCCGCCCGCGCCCGGGCCGGACTGGGGCCGAGTTTCATCGAATGCCGCACCTACCGCGTCCTCGGCCACGCCGGGTGCGCCAGCCAGGACAGCAAAGGCTACCGCCCGGGCGAGGAAGTCGAGAGCTGGATGCGCAAATGCCCGGTTGCCGCCTTGCGCGACCGGCTCATGGACGAAGGCGTCCTGACCCAAACCGGCCTGGCCGCGCTTGAAGCCGAGATCCTGGCCGCAATCGACGCGGCCTTCGCTTTTGCCCAGGCCAGCCCCTACCCCGAGGCGAGTGGCCTTGGCCAATACCTTTTTCGCGGCGAGTAAGCATGCCCTGGTCGAAAATCACCGAAACGTCCCTGGAGCCGGCAAGCGACGGCGACGACGCGCGCGGCAGGATTCTGAGCTATCCCGAGGCCATCCGGGAGGCGCTCGCCCAAAGCCTGGCGATCGACCCGGCCGTGTTCGTCATGGGCCAGGGCGTGGACGACCCGAGCGGGATGTTCGGCGCCACCCGGGGGCTGCACGAGACCTTCGGCGCGGACCGGGTTTTCGACACCCCGCTGGCCGAGACCGCCCTGACCGGCGTGGCCGTGGGCGCGGCGCTCGGCGGCATGCGGCCGGTCTATTTTCACAACCGGCCCGATTTCCTGTATCTGGCCATGGACCAACTGGCCAACCACGCCGCCAAATGGCATTACATGTTCGGCGGCGCGGCGTGCGTCCCGCTGGTTCTCTGGGCCTGCACCGGCCGGGGCTGGGGCTCCGGGGCGCAGCATTCCCAGGCCGTGCAGGGCCTGTTTTTTCAGATACCGGGCCTGAAGCTGGTCATGCCCTCGACCTGTTACGACGCCAAGGGCCTGCTCATCGCCGCGATCAAGGACGACAATCCGGTCCTGATCCTCGACCACCGCTTCAATTTCCGCAACCGGGGATACGTTCCCGAGGAAATGTACGCCGTGCCGCTCGGCCGCGCGGCGGTGCGGCGCGAAGGCCGCGACGTCACGGTCGTGGCCGCCTCCCACCTGGTCATGGACGCCCTGCGCGCCGCCGAGGAGTTCGCCGCGCAGGGCGTCTCGGTCGAGGTCGTGGACCCGCGCACCTTGCGCCCGCTCGACGAGGAGACGATCCTGAACTCGGTCGCCAAGACCGGCCGGCTGGTCGTGGCCGACACCGGCTGGCGCAGCGGCGGCGTGGCCGCCGAAATATGCGCCCTGGCCGCCGAACGCTGTTTCGACGCGCTCAAAGCGCCGCCGCGCCGGGTCGCCGGCCCGGATCTTCCCACGCCCGCGGGCTGCACCCTGGAAGAGGCCTACTACATCGGCAAAAACGAGATCGTCGCGGCCGTGCGCGGCGTCCTCAAACAAAAGTAGCCCGACATGAGCCCAAACTGGCCTTTGATGCACAACAACATCGTGCGCGAGGATCTCGACGCCCTGATCGATTTCCTGCGCGGCGACCCGATCCTGACCGCCTCCTCCAACGTGCGCGCCTTCGAGGAGGAATGGAGCCGCTGGCTTGGCGTGCGCCACAGCGTGTTTCTCAATTCCGGCTCCTCGGCCAACCTGATCACCCTGGCGGCGCTGCGCCATACGGGAGGAGCGGGCGGCGAGATCATCCTGCCGCCGCTCGGCTGGATCTCCGACGTCACGGCGGTGCTGCTCAACGGCTTCACCCCGGTGTTCGCCGACATCGACCCGCGCACCCTGGCCCTCGACGATGCGGCGGTGATCGAAAAAATCACGGACAAGACCCGGGCGGTGCTGCTCATCCATATCCAGGGCTTCAACGGCCTGACCGCGCGGCTGCGGGATGAACTGAAAAAACGCGGCATCGCGCTGATCGAGGACGTCTGCGAATCGCACGGGGCTGTGTTTGAGGGCGAAAAATGCGGCAGCTTCGGGCTGATCTCCAACTTTTCCTTTTACTACGCCCACCACATGAGCACGATCGAAGGCGGCATGGCCTGCACCGACGACCCGGAGCTTTACGAAACCCTGCGCATGCTGCGCGCGCACGGACTGGCGCGCGAAATGGACGACCCGCGGCGCAAGCGGCGCGACGCAGCCGCCAATCCCGAACTCAGCCGGCATTTCATCTTCAATCTGCCCGGCTACAACATGCGCAACACCGAAATCGGCGCGGTCCTGGGACGCAGGCAGCTTACGCGCCTTGACGGCAACAACGCCCTGCGCCGGCGCAACCTGGACATCTTCCTGGCCGGCCTGGACCCGGAAAAATACCAGACCGATTTCGCCGTCGAGGGCAGTTGCAATTACGCCTTCAACCTGATCCTGAAAAATCCGGACGCCGAGCTGCGCGCCCGGGTGGAAGCCATGTTCGAGCGCGAGGGGATCGAAAACCGGCGCGGCAGTTCCGGCGGGGGCAACCAACTGCGCCAGCCGTATCTCAAGGGCCTGTTCCCGGAAGGCGAGCATCTCAAATATCCCCGCACCGAACACGTGCATTTCTTCGGCTATTACCTGGGCAACTATCCGGGCCTCGAACCTGCGCGGATTCAGTGGCTGTGCGACCGCCTGAACGCGGTCTAAGCGCGCGACGCCCTCAGCCGCCCCGGTCATCATGAGCGCCCTCGACATCATCCTGGTCAAACCCGGCAGCCAGCGCCAGGTATACGGCGAGCTCTCGTCTTTCGACCTCACGGCCATCGAGCCGCCGCTGTGGCCGGCGCTTCTGGCCGGATTCCTGCGCGCCAAGGGCTACAGCGTGGCGGTGCTCGACGCCGAAGCCGAAAACTTAAGCCCGGAGCAAACCGCAAAGGCCGTAAGCGACGCGGGGCCGCTGCTCGCGGCGGTGGTCGTCTCCGGCACCAACCCTTCGGCCTCGACCATGAACATGCCCGGGGCGGGCGCGATCGTAAGCCGCCTGCGCGAACTCGCCCCGCAGCTCAAAAGCCTGCTCATGGGCCTGCATCCGAGCGCGCTGCCGGGGCGCACCATGACGGAAGAGGACTGCGACTTCGTCTGCCAGGGCGAAGGCTTTATCACCCTGCCCGCGCTGCTCGACGCCCTGCGCGGCAAGGCCCGCGCCTTGGCGCCCATCGACGGCCTGTGGCGCCGCCAGGGCAAGGCGGTCGTAAGCGGCCCCCGCCCGGCGACGCTACCGGATCTCGACCGGCTGCCGATGCCCGCCTGGGACCTGTTCCCCATGAAAGCGTACCGGGCGCACAACTGGCACTGTTTCGGCGACATCGAGCATCGCCAGCCGTACGGACTGCTCTACACCAGCCTCGGCTGCCCCTACCGTTGCAATTTCTGCTGCATCAACAGCCTGTTCGGCAAACCGGGCATCCGGCTGCGCGGCGTGGACAACGTGCTCCATGAGATCGATTATCTGGTGGAGCGCCACGGTATCCGGCACATCAAGATCATCGACGAGATGTTCGCCGTCAACGAGCGCCGGGTGACCACGCTGTGCGACGCCATCGCCGCGCGCGGCTACGACCTGAACATGTGGGCCTACGCCCGGGTGAACACGGTGACCGACCGGATGCTCGAATCCATGAAGCGCTGCGGGATCAACTGGGTGGCGTACGGGTTCGAGTCCGGCAGCGAGCGGGTCCTAAAAAACGCCTCCAAGGGCTACGACCCGGGAAGCGTGGACGCGGTGGTGGCCAAAACCTACGCCCACGGCCTGAACATCTGCGCCAATTTCATTTTCGGCCTGCCCACCGAAGACTACGACTCCATGGAGCAGACCCTGGAATCGATGCTGCGCATCAACGCGCAATGGGCCAACATTTACTGCGCCATGGCCTATCCGGGCTCGAAGCTCTATGAGGAGGCGCTGGAGAAAAACCTGCCTCTGCCGGAAACCTGGCTCGGCTATTCGCAGTACGCTTACGAAACCCTGCCGCTGCCGACCGGGCATTTGAGCGGCGGGCAGGTCCTGGCGTTTAGAGACTACGCCTTCCACGCCTACCACGCCAATCCGCGCTATCTGGACATGATCCGGCGCGCCTTCGGCATGGATGCGGTCCGGCACATCATGCGCATGACCGAAAAACGCCTGCCCCGGCTGCACGCCGAACCGGTGGAAGGCTACGCCTTGTCCGGGTCGCGGGACGGCTCCTCGCCCGGCCCCCAGGCGATGCCCACCGACTGAAGAATCGCGGCCGCGCGGGCGTGGTCCTCGCCGCCGCCCGGCGCCCCGGACACCGCCCGCGTGGCCAGGGACACGATCGCCGCCTGCTCGTCAAACGCCCTGGCGAACACGCCAAAGCCCAAATCGGCAAGCAGCCCGGCAAACGACGCCAGATAGGCCGGCTCAAAGGGATTGTTGCGCACGGCCTGGCGCAGGGCCTCGAAGGCATGGTCTTGCATGCCAAGGCGCAGGCGGGTCAGGCCCAGGGCGTGCCAGGCCCCCGCCCAGTCCGGGAATTCGCGCGTCAAGTCCTTGAGCCTCTCGGCGCGCTCCGCGTCGCCGCCTGGCGCCCCGGCGCCTTCTTCGGCCGCGCGAAGCCTCGGCAAGGCCTCGGGCCCCGGCCCGGCCGGTTGCATAGGCAGGGGAATATCCATCGGCAGCCCGCACTCCGGGCAATTGAGGTGGGCGGCGATGCGGCCGAGCGGAATGGCGCGCGCGCTCACCGCGTCGAACCGGGCCATGCCCGCGCAATGCGGGCACCGGCAGGCGATGTCGTAGACGTACGGCGCTTTGGCGGCCGCCTCGACCAGCTTGGCGGGCAAAAGCAGCGTCTCGCTGGCGATGAGCAGCAGGGCGACCACCCTGTGGTAGACCGCATCGTCCAGGCCGGTGAGGTTGACCGGCGGACAGCCGGCCTCGATGAAGGCGAGCTTGTCCTTGATCAGGCCTTTTTCCACGGCCGCGAGGTAATTTTTCGAACCCGGCCAGCAGATGATCGGCGCGAGATGGATCGAATAGCGCCGGTTGGCCAGCCACCAGCCCACGGTTTCGTCGATGCTCGCCAGGGTCTCCGCCGGATCGCCGAAAATGAACGCGCCGTAAGCCTCGGTCCCTTTTTTGTGGGTGAGCTCCAAAGCGGCGACGATCTGGCGCGGGGTGATCTTCTTGCCCATGCTGGCGAGCACGGCCGGGCTCATGCTCTCCAGGCCGTACTGCACGTGGTAGCAGCCGGCCTCGCGCATGGCTTCGATGGCTCCCTCGTCCACCGAATCCACCCGCAGCTGGGTATGCCAGCGGACCCCGTAGGGCTTGATCCTCTCGCAAAACTCGTGCACGCGCGCCGGTTTGGCGGCGAAAAGCTCGTCGACCAGGCCCAGGGTTTTGACGTCGTACTTGGACAGCAGGCAATCGATCTCGGCGAACAGATTGTCCATCGAACGCATCCGGTGGCTGTGGCGGCCGAGCACGTTATAGCAAAACGTGCAATTGAAAGGACAGCCCCGGCTGGCGATAATCGACACGTCGCCGGTCAATCCGGCCAGGCTCTCGCGCAGGCCGAAGGCCTCGAAATCCGGGAAAGGCAGCAAGTCCAGCTCCGGCGCCGGCCGGCGCTTCGCCGTGAAAACCGGCCGGCCGCCGCGCGTTCGATGCACGATCCCTTCCACGCCGCCCGGGTCCTGCCCGGCCTCGATGGCCCGGATCAACTCCGTTGCCGTGACTTCCCCCTCGCCGAACACGCCGTAATCCGCGCCCGAAGCCTGAAAAATGAGTTCCGGCTCGCTCGTGAGCGCCCCGCCGCCAAGCACGGTGACGATACCGGGATCGACGCGCCTGGCCGCAGCCAGGATGTCCCTGATCTGGCCGAAAACCGGCGTCAGCCCGCCCACCCCGAGCGCCTGAGGCCGCACGGCCTTGACCGCCCGCTCCACGGCGGCCAACGGATCGTCCTCCAGGGCGAGATTGAGCCCGTGCACCTCATGCCCGGCCGCCTTGAGAGCGGAACAGACGTAGGCGATGCCCAGCGGATACATGTACGCCGTATAGCGGGGCGCGACGAGCAGAATGTTCATCGGGCGACGTCTCCTTGCTTGCCGAAATCTTCCTCTGAAAACCAGCTGCCCATGACGAAGCTGTCGAATCCGGAGCGGTAGCTTCTTTTGCCGCCCTCGTTGTGGTGGTAGGCGCAAAAAAACCGTCCGTCCGGCAATTGCGTCCAGCCGGAATAGCCGAAATCGCCCGAGGTGCAAAAGCGCGCGTTCTTGAGCTCCAGCACCCGGGCCCGGGCGTAGGCGTCGGGCAGGCCGTCGCGCCAGTCCCAGTGGAAGCGGTATTTGCGGGCGTACTCCGGCTCGTCGATGGCGAGGGCGACCGTGCGCCAGATATGGCGGCCGTGGTTATGCTCCGTGAACGACTGGGTTCCGAAGACGATCGGCCGCGCGTTGGCGCTGTTGGCGTCGACCTCGATCCGGATCTTTTTCTCGTTGTCCACGTACAGGGTCGCGCGCCCCTTGTCGTAGACGAAGCGCAGCTCGTGAAACCGCCCGCGCCGCAGCGCGATGGAGGGGGCGCGCGCGCCGCCCGTGTCCGGCGGTTCGATGCGGTCCGGAAAAAGCCGCCACCAGCCGCCAAGGAGCACGCCGCAGCCGTTTTTCCCCGCCCGGTCCACCCTGACCTCGCAGGCAAGCGTCGCCCGGGCCCGCTCGGGATCGGTCAGGGGCCTAAGCGCATAGCGCGCCGGAGCGAACTTGCCCGAAGCGTTCTCGATGAGCAGGCCTTCGCTTGTCAGCCTGGGGTTGTCCGGAGACGGCGTGCGGCCGTGGACCGCGAAATCGCCGTCCAGATCGGAAGCGTCGCCAAGCCAGGCGGCCGTGCCCGGGTCCGGGCCGACGTTGCGATAGGTCACGAGCAGCTTGCCCTCGCGGGTCAGGCCCACGGTCGGGCGGTGGCCGATCAGCCGCGTCGGCGCGGGCCGGCTCCAGGTGCGGCCGTCGTCGAAACTGCGGCAGGAATACATCGGCTCGTAAACGAAGCTGTTCTCGCGCATCAGCGCGTACAGCTCGCCGCTTGGCAGCCTGACCACCGACGCCTCGCACAAGACCAGATTGCGGTCGTAGGCCACCACCGAAAGGGGATGGAAATCCTGGCCCCGGTTTTCCGAGACGTAGCCCATCTGCTCCGAGGTCGGCTGCCTGGTCTTGGGATGGGGAAAAGTCCCCCGGTGGGTGTGGCCGGTGGTGAAAAGCGCCCCGCCGGGCAATTCGAGCAGCCGGTCGGCCAGGGGAATGTGCGCCCCGGCGTAGGGCCGGGGGGTGAAGGAGTCAAGGGACGCGTCGCCGTAAAAGACGGTGTTGGTCATGTCGTCGATGATCGCCACCGACCCGTCGCCAAGCGTGGAGATGCGCGGGCAATGGCCGGCATGCTCGTTGAGATAGCGCGCCTTGGACCAGGTTCGCCCGAGGTCGCCGCTGATTTTATACAGGATGGCGCAACGCCCGGCCACGTGCGTGTCCGCTTCGCGGTACACGGCGATCAGCCGCCTGGTCGTCGAGCACAAGACGTCGGGAAAGCAGACGTATTGGCCCTTGCGCTTGTCGATGACGACGTGACGGCCGGCGAGATGATCGATGCTCGGCATGGCGGCCTCGCGGGTTGGAGTGCGGGGCGGCGATGCGCTCCCGCCCCACGCATAGACCAATTCCCGGACAAAGTTAATCACCGCCGCGACCGGCTTCGGATTGACAGCGAAACGGGCTTGGCTATACTTGGGAGCGCCGCAATCATGTCGCGCCGCAGCGCGCGCTCCCCGAACGATACACCCCCAGGGACCGACCATGCATTTGACCCGCCTGCCGCGCCGCAACCTGGAAACGCTGCAAAGCGCGCTGGCCGGGCGCAGGGTGGGGTTGTATCCCGCCGATTTCGGCCGTTTCAACGCCTCGCTCGCGAGCCTGCTGCGCGGGATCGACGTAACGGCCGTCTATCTGCCCATGGACCATCACCGCGACCACGGCTTTACGCCCCGGCGCGACCTGGACGATTTTTTCCGGGACATCGACGCGATCCTGCTGCTTGGCGTCGACGACCTGGCCTGCGAAATCCAGCGCCGCGCGCGGGAGCCCGGCCGCGAGATCGCGGTCATCGACGCCCTGAACCCGAACGAGCCGCGCGGCCTGCTGTACAACGGACGGCTTACAATCCGCGTTTTCGAGGAACTGCTCGCGGCTGGAGCGGACCTTGAACGATACGGCCTCGCCGGCGAGCATCTTGCGGCCAACGCCGCAGCGGCCGCGCCCGACTCACCCGACGCCCCAGACGGCCTGGATGGGCTTTCCCTTTTCGAACGCCGCATCGTCATGGACCGCAAGGCCCGGGCCGTCTGTCCGGTCTGCGGCGAAACCTGCCGGACGACGCGCTCTTTCGTCGCGCCCCACCCCTCGCATCAGTACTATTTGATTTTTTACCATTTTCAGTGCCACGGCGAATTTTTTCTGGTCCGCGACCCCTTCCGCATGGTCGCCCATTATTTCCCGGAAAAAGAGCTTTTTATCACCATGCTGCGCCCAGGCGACGTCCAACTCCCCATGTCGTACAACGCGGTCCAGATCGCCCGCCTGCTGACCAGCCTGAAAACATACCTGCTCTACTATCTCGACCTGGCCGAGAGCTATCGAAACGACGGCGGGGCCACGCTCGTCGCCGGCCTGACCGGGGCCTTCGAGAGCCTGGGCCACCACATGCGCAACGAAATCGCCGGGGTGCGCCAAATCGTCGCGAGCGGGCTTGCGGCCAACGTGGACCGCTGGATCGTCGACAAATACGACTATCTCGACATCGGCGCGGTCTTTCCGGAACTCTCCGGACTGCGTTCCATCGAGGCCAAGGACGACAAGCGCCGGGCGACGGAAATTTTCTCCTTTGTGCTGCAAAGCCGGTCCTGCGCCTTTTTCCCCTTCTATAGCGGCCTGCTCACCGGCGCCCTGGCCAGGTTGCTCAAGGAAAATTACGTCGATCGCAAGGTCACCCTGCCGACCCACGAAGAGGCGAGTCTGGCCCTGTCCAGGCACTGGCCGCTGATCTGGATCAGCCTGCGCGACAAACGGGGCTGGACGAGCCAGGCCGAGGGACTGGCCAACATCATCAACGCCTTGAGCGAGGATTATCCGGATCTGGGCGTGGTGTTCGACGGCCTGCCGGACATGGCGCCTGTTTTCAAGGCCATCGCGGCCAAGCTGACGCCGCGCGCCGGCGTGTTCAACGCCCTGCACAAACGCATCGCCGACTCCTATTACTGGGCGTTTTGCGTCGATTTGCACCTAAGCCCCCACGGCAACACCACCACCTTCACCACCCTGGCCAATGTTCCAGGCGTAGTGCACTCCAACGCCGCCTTTCTCGATTTGTACGCCGAGCGCCTTGGCGGCGGCCTGGTCTGTCCCAACCCGAGAGAAAATCCGGCCCCGTGCCTGGCGGTGTATCCGGTTGCGGAAACCGCCGAGGCCAACCTGTATCTGCGCGATTACGAACTGGACTGGCGCGAGGCGCTGGAAGCGGTCAAACGGCTGCTGGCCATGCTGCCGCGCCGCGACCTCGGCCGCAAAAGCACGCCGGGCGGCTGAGGCCAAGCACGAATCGACGGTATTGCCGGAAGCGTACAGTTTTTAACTTTTCCGCTTTGTTCATATTTCACGAAGGCGGCTAGCCGTAGGGCTGATGATAACTTCTGAAAAGAACTTTTTTGCCAATTTCTCCGGTCTGCTTCGTCCACGCATTGAATCCCGTCAGATACGGATGAATGGCGCCGTGCTTCAGATCCACATGATGATGGCTTTCGACGCCATTTACAATGGAAATCATATTATCCACTATCGATACGAATAGCTTTTCATCGGCAAATGACAAATCAAAAAGATGCTCCAACACTTCATCGTCGATAGATAGTCCGCGCTCTTTCAGTATCCCGACCAAAAACAACAAGCGATTTGTCGGATTATCTTCGACTCCGGCAATTCCCCTATGGAAGATCTCTTTCACATGATCCGTGATCTGGCCGCTCTCAAGCGCATCGAGATACAATTTCGTTCCCGGAAGATAAATGAGCGTGTAAAAAAATATCGTGAATTGCTTAAGAACCGTATTCGCCAATCTGACGGTCGCCTGTTTATCCTCCGTGTTTTCCCAGGGAGAGTCGCAAATAAAGTCGAGAGCGACATGCAACTTGTCCCGAGGAGCGGGGAAAATCGTATCGCGATGCGCGTCGATCGGCCGCAGCAAGTCGGCCAATTCGGCTGCTTTATAACCTCGATTGAAACGTTTCAATGTCTTGTCGCTGCCGCTTTGAATCCCGACCCGCACGTCCGACAGGCCGCAACCCAGCAACAACTGTAATTTTTTTTCGGATTTTTTATCCCTGAAATTGTTCGGATTCACACCACTGACGGAGAAGGGCTTTTTTGTATCTTCATATAATTTACAAAACTCTTCAATCTCTTCAATATGAAACGAAAAAAAATTGTCGTCGGCGATATAAAACGATTCAAAGCCCATTTTCGTCGCCCACTTCATTTCATCGACAATATTCTTGACCGACCTCTTGCGTACCTTCAATATTCGCTTGTCGAAAGAATGATACAAATGATTGGAGCAGTATGTACAAAAAAATGGACATCCACGAGAACCAAGAATCATGTATCGCTTTTCATTGTCCACGAAGAGATTGGTTACATCGGGGGTATAAATTCCTTTCTCTTTGGAAAAATACTGTATTTTTTCCGTATCGAGCGATTGGAACGGCAACGAATCCAGATCCCAAACGATCTCGGGAGAACAATGATATTGTTTCCCTTTTTTATTTTTTGTCAGGACGCCGGGAATCTTCTCCACCTCCGCCATATCGCCGAGCGATTCCAAGACGGCGGGCAACGCTTTTTCAGCCTCGTACAAAATGACAATATCGGCATACTCAAGGACGGCTTCCGGCATTGCGGTGGCGTGATATCCACCGCAAATAATCGTATGCTTCGATGATTTTGACTTTATATAGCGGCATAAAATTTCCCCCTGGACTGCATAAAAAGAATTGAACGACAGCCCGACGACATCGGCATCGGAAACATACTCATAAATTATTTCCAGATCTTCACTCGACAACGCATCTATATATTTTATGATTATCTGCAACGACTTGACTTCGTAGCCGCTTTGCCCAAGCACACTCAGCAAAATTCGAGAGCCGAGCACTAGATCGATCTGTATCATTACAATTTTCATAAAAACTCCACATTTGAAGTGCGGCTTCGAGCGTCAGGCGCGGTCGCGCCTGGGGATCAGATTCAGGATGCGCCTGGCCGCCGCGAGCACCTGCCGCCAATCGAGATCGTAGTCGCACTGGTGCAGATCGGGCTCGTCGTCTTCCCAAACCGGGTACACCGCCAGGCAGGGCGCGGGGTTTTCCCTGGGACTCGGCGCAACGAAGCCGTCTTGTCCGGGGATGAGATACATGTCCAGAAACTGTTTGTTCGCATGCACCACCCCCGGCTTGTTGGGGATCAGGGTGAAATAGTTGCCGTTGCCGTGGGGGGAGATGTGCAGGTCGATATTGCTCCCCCAAAACAGGGTGTCGGCCTTGGTGCAATGCAGGGCGTCAAACGCCTCGATGCCGGGGTCTAATTGCCCAAGAACGTCGCTTAAAATGTCTTGCTCGTAGGGCAGGCCGTCGAAGACCACCGCCAGTCCGGGATGCTCTTCAAACAGGGCGTTGAGGATCAGGGCCAGGCCCTTTGCCTGGGATATCCAGCAGCGCTTGATGCGCAGGGTGACATACACGAGAGGCCAATGTTTTTTCGCCTGGGCGACCTGCTGCGCGACCGCCGCCGCAACGTGGCGCCGGGCGTGGTTATGGTCGATTCTCTTTGCCAGCAAGTCGCACAAACCGCCGATGTAATGAACCAGCATGGCGCACGCGTTGTCTGCAAAGCAGGCGCGAAAGGTCTCCATCTCCATGCGTTTGGCGTCCATCCCGAAGACTTTGCGCGCGGCGGACAGTTCGGGAAAAATCCGCCGTACCTGCAAGTGGTCGTTTTTCCCTATGATCCAGGCGTCGATCCTGTCCAGCGCCCCGGCGTCGATGATCTTCTGCACCCCGGCCAGTTCGTTGCGCACGTAGTGGCCGAAACTCGAAAAATCTCCGATCAGGGCCAAAACCTTCGACGGCCCGGCGTTTTGCATGTACGCTTCCACTTCCTCCATGGCGTACAAGACATACGTCTTGAATATATCGATGAGATCATTGCACATTTTCTCGTAGTACTTGTTGACGCCATGCCAGCTTTTCGAGTCGATGAAGCTCAAAAAGAGTTCCCGGACGGGGAAATAGACGCCGACCAGGCCGTAGGGCTCCTTGATGAGGTAAAATTCCTCGTGGCACTCGAAATGATAGAAAATTGTGCTGTAGTGCCTCGCCGGATCGGGAATCACGAAGGATTTCACCGTACGCAGGGCGCGGCCGCAGGCCGGGCATGCCGCCGACACCCCGCGGTAGTGCATTACGGCTTGGTCAAAGGGCAATAGCCCGGCAACGATCTGCGGCGGCTGTTCGCCCCAGGCTCGGCCCCGCGCCGTGGTTTCAAGGAGCGCCTTGCTCAGGCCGTCGACGGCCTGCAGTTCCTCCCGGGTCGACGGCCAGGCGTCAAGCGCCGCCCGACGGTAGGATTTTTCGGCGTTCAAAAGAGACAAAGGATGTCCCCGGCGCAAGGCGTTGACCACCCGGATGCGGTTGCCGCCGTCGATGACGGTCTGAACCAATTCCAGAGTCACCTCGTCGTCGCCCCACAGCAAGAGGCAGTCGATCCCGGCGAGGAAGCGCTCCATGTCGCGCTCCGGAGGAAATCCTTGATCGTAGTTGCGCTTGGCCGGCAGATAGATGGCCGCGACGTCGAGCCCGGCGAGATACTCCTTGAGATTGCGGTTGAACCGGCCGAAATCGGCGGCGTACACGCCGACCCGGCAGCCGGAGAGGGCCCGGACAAGATCGCCCAGTTTTTCGCGTAAACGCTCTGTCACGTACATGGATTTCTCCCAAATGCTGCCCAAATACGGCCCAAATGCGGCCCAAATATGGCCGGGACGGCTCTCTTCTTATGCCTGCCAAGCCCCGGGCTGTCCAGATAGGGGCCGCTCCCGGCCGGTATTTTCCTCGGCACGGCCTGGCAGGATTCTTGCTTTGAGAATCGGCATTGAAAACCGCGGCGATAAGCTCCATATTGGGGCGCGGCGTAATCCATGCAAGCAAGAGGCGGCATGAAAATCCTGTTCGTTTTTCCCAGATGGACCGGCGAATACGGCCTGTTTTCCGTTTTCGCCAAGCGCGGGGCGGTCTACCAGCCCCTCAATCTGGCCATGCTTGCGGCCATTGCGGAGGCGAGCGGCCACGAAGCGGCGATCATCGACGCCCAGGCCGAAAACCTGGACAACGAGGCCGTGGCCCGGCGGGTGAAGGCTTTTGCCCCGGACGCGATCGGCCTGACCGCGACGACCCCGTTTTTCCACGTGGCGCGCCGCTGCGCCGAGCTGTTCAAGGAGCGCTTCCCGCTCGTCCCCCTGGTGCTCGGCGGGCCGCACATCACCATCCTCAAACAGGAAGCCTTCGCGCCCTGCTTCGACTACGCCTGCATCGGCGAGGCCGAACAGTCCTTTCCCGCCCTGCTTGAGACCCTCGCCGCCGGGGGCGAACCGGCCGGGGTCAAGGGGATCATGTACCGCAAGGACGGCGCGATCGTGTTCACCGGCCAGGCCGACCCGGTCACGGACATCGACTCCCTGCCCGTGCCCGCCAGGCATCTGCTGCACATGGACAAATACATGCTCGGCTCCCTGAAAACCGGGCGCAAGCGCTTCACCCCGATCATGACAATGCGCGGCTGCCCTTTCCACTGCATCTTCTGCAGCACCGACGTCTTCGGCCGCACGGTGCGCAAACGCTCGCCCGCCAAGGTAATCGCGGAAATCAAAGGGGTCGTTGAGCGCTTCGGCACCCGCCACTTCATGTTTTTAGACGACACCCTGACCCTGGACAAGGGCCATATCCTTTCGATCTGCCGCCAGATCGTCGAGCAGAATCTGGACATCACCTTCGAAGGCAGCACCCGGGCCAACCTGGTGGACGAAGAGATCGTGGCCGCCCTGGCGGCCGCCGGCATGGTCCGGATCTCGTTTGGCCTGGAATCGGCCGATCCGCGCGTGCGCGAGATCATGCGCAAGGGCGTTCCCCTGGAGGCCTACGAAAAGGCGAACAAGCTGACCAACAAGTACGGCGTCGAAACGCTCAATTCCTGCATGATCGGCCTGCCCGGGGAAACCCTGGACTCCATCAAGCGCACCCTGTCGTACCTGCGCTGGTCCAAGGGAATCAAGCAGGCCAACATCAGCATCGCCGTGCCCTATCCCGGCACCGAGCTCTACAAAATGTCCCTGGCCGGGGAACACGGCCTTGAACTCATCAAAAAGGATTTCGCCTCCTTCCGCCGGTACAATACGGCGGTCATGAAGGTGGGCGGCTTTTCTCCCGAGGATTTGATCGCCCTGCAAAACGACGCCTTCGCCAGCATCTATCTCGCGCCCTGGCGCTGGAAGGCGATGTACAAGAAATCCGGAGCCTTCGGCTGCCTGTTGACCCTGGGCCGCCTGCTCAAGAGCCTCGTTCGCGGCCGCTTCGAACTGTTGTTCGTCGACAAGAACTTTTGGCGAAAGCCCGCGCCGGCCGGGCAGGCAGGGCCGGCGTGAGCGGCCGGCCCGCTTGCGGGGGCCGCCCTTGATCCTGCTGGACGCGATCCGCGACAGGCTTGACGCCCTGCGCCGCGCCTTGGCCGGCCGGCGCGTGGGCGTCTACCCGGCCCAGTTCGGCCGCTTCTGCGGGAACATGAAGGGGCTGCTGGACGGAGTCGACGTGAGGGCCATCTTCGCGCCTGACGAAAAACGCCAGGACCAGGGGTATGCGCGGCAAGGCGATCCGGAGGCCTTCCTTGAATCCATCGACGCCTGCCTGCTGTGGGGGCTCGACGACGGCGCGGCCCCCCTGCTTTTGCGGGCGGCGCGGCGCAAGCGCAATCCGGTCTTCATCGATCTTTTGGACCCCGGCGATCCGTTTTACCTGCTCGCCTCCAAGCCCTACGTTTTCGCCGACGCGATGCGTCTTGAAGACTCGCGTGAAGTTCTGGCCGGCCTGAACATCGACGCCTCGGCCCTGTCCAAAAACTTCAACCGCTCGCCGGAAACCGAAAGGCGGCTGCGCGCCGCCGCCCCGCTCGTCTGGCGCGGGCGCGGCGACGCATGGCGCCCGGTCATGGACCAGATCCTGCGCCACGGACAGGCGTTCTCGTTTTGCCCGGTCTGCGGCCGGCCGGCCGCCACGGATCAGTCCTTTCCGGTCGCCGGGCCGGACTTCGGCGGCGTGGTGTTCTACCGCTTCGTCTGCTGCCTCGAATATTTCCTGATGTCCGGAGTCTACGGAGAGGGCGTTTACGGGCTGTATGCGCCGCAAGGCGAGTTCATCGCGCGCAACCACCTGGGGTACGAACCGGGCCTGGACAAGGCCTTCGCCCCAAAGCGCTACGCGCGGACGGCCGACGATTTCAAGCGCCTGTGCCTGTACTACCCGCAGGCCGTCGCCGCCTACCTCGCCGGGGAAACGCCGCGCGAACTAACGGCCCTCACCGGGGTCATCAACCAATACGGCGAGCACCTCAACTGGGAGGCGACCGCCCTTTCGCGCCTGGAGAAAAGCCGGGTTCTGGGCGGCCGGATCAAGCGCGTGCTGGCCGCCCGCCACGACCCCTACGATCTGGCCAAACTATTTCGCGGCGTCGAGGTCGTCTCGGCCGTGGCCGCGAGCGAGGAACGCGCCGCCGCCGAAACCTTCCGGCGCGCCTTAGGCGGCAACGCCCTGTGCTTTCTCGCAAGCGACCTTTCCCCCGTCACCGACGCGTTCGCCCGGCGGCTGCTTCGAATCTCGCGGCAAAAATGCCCGGCCGGCTTTTTGGCGCGCGCGGCCGCCTTCCGCAAGCGCCACTCCCTCGTGCTCTGGATCTCCCTGCGCAGCCGCCGCCGGGCCTGGCGCGGCCAGGTCGAGGGCTATCCGGAGGTGATCCGGGCGCTCTTTACGCGCCATCCCGGCCTGGGGGTGATCTTCGACGGCGCGCCGTCCTGGGAACGCGAGACGCTTGCGGGCATCCGGGAGCGGCTCCCCCGGGAGCTGGACGTTTTCGACGCCACCGCGCTTGCGCTGCACGAGAGCGTGGTCTGCGTCCATCTCGCGGACTTCTGCATCATCGCCTACGGCAACGGTTTGACCTTCCCCAACATCGCCAATCTGCCCGGCATCCTGCACGGCCCGCGCAAAATCATGGGACTGGCCCCGGATGTGACGCAACCCGTCCCCTTTGCGCCCATAGCCCGCGAAAACGCCGCCGGGTGGGTGTGCGCGCCGCCGGTCAACGAGCAAGACGAGGCGGATTATCTCAATGCCGGGAACTACGATCTGGATGTGCCGGTCCTGACGGAACTGGCCTTGGATTTGGCGGGGAAAGTGGAGTAAAGCGGCCCGGCCGTCTTCGTCACGCGCCGCCGCCTGACGTCTTGCCGGTCAGGGAAAGCTCGGCCTCGATCTGCTCAAGCCGCCCGCCCAGCAGTCCGGGCCTGAAATCAAGGTGTTTGCGGTAAATCCGCGCGAGCATGCGCAGCGTCTTTTCGCCCATGAGGGCTCCCAGCAGATTGTCCCCGTGCAGCCGGTAGCCGGCCAGGACCTCGGCCATGTTGAGAATCGAAACGTCGCGGTGGCGCAGGATTCGAAGCCAATAGTCGTGGTCCTCGGTCCCGCGCAGCGCCGGGTCCTCGTCGAGAGGGCCGATCAGTTCCGGCACGGCGGCGTCCAGCAGCACCGTGGAATTGGCCAGCCAGGTTTGCATGCCGGCCAGGGCGTCGAACGAGACGAGCTCGTCGCCGCTTCTGTCCTGGGCCTTTTCAGGACCGCCGGGCAGAATGCCGACGTTCGCGGCCACGGCCAGCAGGCCGGGCCGCGCGGCCATCGCCTGGGTCTGCAGGGCCAGCTTGCCCGGCAGCCACAGGTCGTCGGAATCCAAAAAGGCCAGGTAGCGTCCCCGGGCGCGCGCCATGGCGGCGTTGCGGGGCACGGCCGGACGGCCGGAGCGCGCAAGCGGGATATAGACGATCCTCGGGTCGGCGATGGCGGCCACGGCCTGCCCGGTATTGTCGCTTGAGCCGTCGTCGGCCACGAGAATCTCGAAATCCTGGCAAGTCTGGGCCAGGACCGAGGAAATCGCCTCCCGGAGCAATTGCGCCCGGTTGTATGTCGGGATGATGACTGAAACCAGGGGACGACGCGGCACGAGAGAACCTTTTCCGGCGGCCTAGACAGCGGGGAACAGGCGGTTAAACAACCCGAAGAGATCCGGGGCGCAGGGTTTCCCGGGAAATTCTCCCCGGCCGAAAAAGCCGGTCCCGGCGGCCAGCGCGGCCTCCAGGTCGGTGGCGCTGTCGCCGATCATGACCGCCTGGCCGGGCGAAGCGCCCTCCAGGGCCAAAATGCGCTCGATGATCTCCGGCTTGGTCGCGGGCGAACCGAAAACGCCCCGGAAATGCCGCGCCAGGTCCCTGGCCTCGAAAATGGAGCGCAATTCCTCCTCGGGCGCGCCCGAGGCCACGTAGAGCGGGACGACCCGCCCGGCCGCCGCAATGAACTCCATGGCCCCGGGCACGAATCCGGCGGCCAGAACCCCTTCGAAGCACAAATGCGTGAAGCGCTCCCCGAGCTCTTGTTCGAGCTGCGGCGAAAGCGGCCGGCGAAGCAGTTCCCGGTAGACGAAACGGAATTTTTCGAAACGGCTGATCCCGCCGTTGCGCAGGTGATGGGCGACGGCTTGGTCCGCCGTCTCGGGGCCGTATGCGGCGAACAAAGCGGCGAAGGCCCGGGTCTTGACGTCCACGGACTCCAAAATAACGCCGTCGCAGTCCATGATGACCACTTTCGGAGCCATGGTTTTCAGGGCGCGTCCCCTTGCCCGAGCAGGGCGTCCACAAGATTGCGCGCCGCCTCGGTTTCCATGGCGATGCGCGCCTCCCGGGCGTAGGAGCCCACATGCGGGGTCAAGACCACGTTGTCCAGGGAGGTAAGCTCCCCGGCGTACGGCTCGCGGCCGAACACGTCCAGGGCCGCGCCGGCCAGGCGCCCTTGCCGCAGGGCGGCCGCAAGCGCCCGTTCGTCCGCCAGGCCGCCCCGGGCGCAGTTGATCAGCAGCGCCCCGGGACGCATCAAGGCCAGCTGCGCCTCGCCGATGAGCGCGCAGTGTTCGCCCGCGCTGCAATGCAAGCTGACGATGTCGGCCCAGGCGAGCAAGTCGCCAAGCTCCATCCTGGGAGCGCCCGCGTCCGTAACTGCCGGATCGGCGTAGGCGGCTGCGGCGCCGAAAGAGGCTGCCAGCCTCGCCACCGCCTGGCCTATGCGGCCGAAACCGACCAGGCCGACCCGCTTGCCCAGAAGCAGCGAGCCCATGTTTTTGCGCCAGACGCCCTGGCGCAGCAGCCGGTCCGAAAGAGAAATGCGGCGCAGCAGGTCGAGGATCAGGCCGAGGGTCAATTCCGCCACGGCTGCGGTCGGGGCGTCCGGGGTGCTGCGCACCTTAACGCCAAGCCGCGCGGCCGCCGCAAGATCGACGTTGTCGAGTCCCACGCCGCAGCGCGAAATGGCGCGCAGTTCGGGTAGTCCGGCCAGAACCGCCTCGGTGAGCGGTTCGGTTCCGGCCACCACGCCCACGCAGCCCCGCAGCAGGTCGGCGGCTTCCCCGGCGGTCAGCTTGCGGCCGTGGGGATTGAGCACGGGCTGGCATCCGGCGCGTTGCAGGAGCTTGAGCGGCTCGTCGCAGTACGTGGCGAAACTGGAGGTGGTGATGGCTACTTTCACGGCCTGGCGCGTCCTTTCCGCTGTGCCCGGAAATATTTACCCGGTGAATGTTTTACGATGAACGCTTGCAAAAAATCGGCCGTTGCGACCCGGCCCAGACTGGGCCAGACCGGGCCAGGCCAGGACTGACGGAGTAATGCAAGCCTAAAGCTTTCACGAATTGCGCCGATACCATTCAATGTACGAATGATTGCTCCGGCGGCGGACGCCGCTGAAGGACAGCGCCCATGCGGCCACTCTACAAAATTGCGAACAACCCGGCAAGAGCCCGGGCGGCGAGGCCTGCCGGACGCTTTCCCGGACGAACGTTTTTGACTGCCTTCGCCGGTTGTGATAATTTGCATCGTCGACTTTGTCGCGCCAGCCCTTATGAAACAATCCTCTCGCAATCGAACTGAACCGCAAGCGCGGTCCGCGCCGCGCCCGGCGGCGCCAGGCGCGGCCAGGAGGTTTTCGCGGTGACGGCGAACAAGACCCAAAGCCTCTACGACAAAGCCAAGAGACTCATCCCCGGCGGCGCGCAGCTTCTGTCCAAACGCCCGGAGATGATGGCCCCGGGCGTCTGGCCGGCCTACTTTTCCAAGGCCAAGGGAACGCGCGTCTGGGATCTGGACGGCAACGCCTACACCGACATGAGCATCCTCGGCGTCGGCGCGGTGATCCTGGGCTACGCCGACGACGAGGTGGACGACGCGGTCGTTGCGGCCGTGCGAAACGGGGTGGCCACTTCGCTGAACTGCCCGGAAGAAGTCGCCCTGGCCGAACTGCTCACGACCATGCACCCCTGGGCCGACATGGTCCGCTACGCCAGAAGCGGCGGCGAAGCCATGGCCATGGCCGTGCGCATCGCCCGGGCGGCCACCGGCCGGGACACGGTCCTGTTCAGCGGCTATCACGGCTGGATGGACTGGTATCTGGCGGCCAACCTGGACGGCGACGCCCTGGACGGCCAGTTGCTGCCGGGGCTGGCCCCAAACGGCGTCCCCAAGGGGCTCGCCGGCACGGCCATTCCATTTTTCTTCAACGACATCGCGGCGCTGCACGAGAAGATCGCGGGCCGGGAGCGCGAAATCGCGGCCATCGTCGTCGAACCGGCCAGGGGTGAGGAAGCCCCGCGTCAATATCTCGACAGCCTGGTCGCGACCGCCGGCCGCATCGGCGCGACCCTCATCTTCGACGAGATCACCAGCGCCTTCCGCATGAACGCCGGCGGCATCCATCTGCGCTACGGCGTGGCGCCGGACATGGCCGTGTTCGCCAAGTCCATGGCCAACGGCTACGCCATGGCCGCGGTGATCGGCCGCCGGGAGGTCATGGAGGCGGCGCAGACCACCTTCATATCGAGCACCAACTGGACCGAGCGCGTCGGCCCGGCCGCAGCCCTGGCCACCATCGGCAAATACGTCCGGGAAAACGCCGCCGAGCATATCTGCGCGATCGGCCGGGCGGTCCAAACGCTGTGGCGCGGAGCGGCGGACAGACACGGCCTTAGCGTGCGCGTCTCCGGCCTGCCGAGTCTGTGCCACCTTGATTTTCCGGGCGAATATTCCCGCGAGCGGGCCACCTTTTTCACCATCGCCATGCTCGCGCGGGGCTTTCTCGGCTATCGCCAGTTCAAACCCTGCCTGGCCCATGCCCTGGACGACGTGTCCGCTTACGGCCAGGCCGTGGACGAGGTCTTCGCCGCCATGGCCGCGACGGACCCGGCCGCGCTTTTGAGCACTCCCGTCGCTCACGCCGGTTTTGTCCGGCTGACGCCGGAATAGGGAAACGGCCGTGAGTCATAAAATCGCCGCTCCCGTGCGCTTTGTCGCCGAGGTTTCAAGCAACCACAACCAGGACCCGAAGCGGTGCCTGGCCTTGATCGACGCGGCTGCGGACGCCGGTTGCGACGCCGTGAAATTCCAGCTCTTCCGGATCGATTCGCTGTTTGCTCCCGAAGTCCTGGCGAAAAGCGAAAAACTGCGCCGGCGCAAGGCCTGGGAACTGCCCCTTGCGATCATCCCGGAACTGGCCGCGCGGGCCAAAAGCCGGGGCCTGGCTTTCGGCTGCACGCCCTTTTATCTTGAGGCCGTGGGCGAGCTTGCGCCCTATGTCGATTTCCTGAAGATCGCCTCCTACGAACTCAACTGGCTTGCGCTGGCGCGCGCCTGCGCGGCCACGGGCATTGAGTTGATTCTGTCCACGGGCATGGCCGTGCCCGGGGAGATCGAAGCGGCCGTCGCCGCCGCGCGCGAGGCCGGTTGTCCCGGCCCGGTCCTTTTGCACTGCGTTTCCGGCTATCCCGCAAAGCCCGCCGAGGCCAACCTGAGCGCCATCGGCTTTTTGCGCCGCGCCTTCGGCTGCAAGGCCGGCTGGTCCGACCATACGGCCAGTCCCGGCGTGATCCACCGGGCGGTGCACGCCCACGGGGCCGAGCTGGTGGAGTTTCATCTCGACCTCGACGGCGCCGGGGCCGAATTCCAAAGCGGCCATTGCTGGCTGCCCGGCCGGATCGCGCAGGTCATCCGGGACGTGCGCGACGGCCTTGCCGCCGACGGCGACGGGATCAAGCGGCCGGCTCCAGGGGAGGCGGGCGACGTCGCCTGGCGCGCCGATCCCGGCGACGGTCTGCGGCCGACCCTGGCGGTCAGGCAGGAGTGGGCGCGCAAATGAGCCGGCCGGTCGCCATCGTCCAGGCCCGCATGGGCTCAACCCGCCTGCCGGGCAAGGTCCTCATGCCGCTGGCCGGCAGGCCGGCGCTGGGGCACATCCTCGACCGCCTGGCGCGTTGCCGCTCCCTGGCCGGGATCGTCGTGGCCACCACCGCCGGACCGGCCGACGACGCCGTCGAGCGGTTTTGCGCCGAGAACCGGGTTTCCTGTTTCCGGGGGTCGGAGCGCGACGTCCTGGACCGCTATTACCGCGCCGCCGTCGCGCACCGGGCCGACCCGGTGGCGCGCGTCACCGGGGACTGTCCGGTCATCGATCCGGCCGTGGTCGACGAGGTGGTCGAGGGGTTTCTCGCCGGAGGCTTCGACGTTTACGGCCTGGCCGGAGAATTTCCCGACGGCCTGGACTGCACGGTCTATTCCCTGGCCGCTCTCACGGCGGCCTGGAAAGAAGCCGCCCTGCCGTCCGAGCGCGAGCACGTCGGTCCGTATCTGATCAACCGGCCGGAGCGTTTCCGCATCGGCGGCCTGGAAAAATTCTCCGGCCTGGCGCACCACCGCTGGACCCTGGACGAACCGGCCGATTACGCCCTGCTGTCGGCCGTCTACGACGAACTTTACGCTGCCGGGGAAATATTTTCGACGGCCGATATTGTGGCCCTGCTGTCCAGGCGCCCGGAAATCGCGGCGCTCAACGCCCACATCGTCCCGAACGAGGGCTACCTGAAATCCCTGGCCGAGGACGCTCGCGGGCTGGCTTCGCCCGAGGAAGGCCGCTAGTGGGCGCGGCCCAGGCTTTCGCGGGCGACGCGGCGACGGCCGTGGTCATCCGGTGCGACGCCTCGGCGACCCTTGGCCTGGGCCATATGACGCGCTGCCTGGCCTTGGCCGGGGAGCTGCGCCTTGGCGGCCGGGTCCGGCCGGTGTTCGCCTCGCGCCTAGACGAACTGGCGAGCCGGGCCGTCGCCGCCGCGGGCTTTGAGATGCTCCCTCCGGCGGCCGGGGAAGAGGCCGATTACGCCGGCTGGATGGAGCGCGTCTTGGAATCCACCGGCGCCCGGGCGCTCGTCTGCGACGCGCGCGACGATTTTCCGGCGCGCACGCTTCGCCTGGCCAGGCGCAAAGGCGTCTTGATCGTGGTTATCGACAATCCCGGCGACGCCAGGCTTTTTGCCGACCTGGCCTACTATCCTCCGTCGCCGCGGCTTGAACGGATGGACTGGACCGGTTTTCAAGGCCGGTTGCGCCAGGGCTTCGATTGGGTTTTGCTGCGTCCCGAATTCAGGCAACCCGGTCCCCGGAGCGTCAACTCCCCGCCGCTGCTGGCCGTCAGCATGGGCGGCGGCGATCCGGCCGGCTTGACCCTGATCGCCGTGCGGGGGCTGCTGGAGCTTGAGGCCGGCTTTCGAGCCGCAGTCGCTCTCGGCCCGGGTTTCGGGCGCCGGGAGGAACTTGAACGCTTGGCGCGGCAAAACCCGTCGCGCATCCGGCTCGTCAGCCGGCCCGTCGATATGGCGGCGCTGATCCGGGGGGCGGACGCCGGGCTGATCTCGTTCGGAGTCACGGCGTACGAATTCGCCGCGCTTGGGGTGTATACGGCCATGATCTGTCTCACCCCGGACCACATGGAATCGGCACGGCCGTTGCAAGAGCATGGCTGCGGGGTCATTCTCGGCCTGGCCGCCGAGGCGACGCCCTCACGCATCGCCGGCGGCCTGACTGCGATTTTGCCGCGCGGCAAGACGTTCAACAGCCCGGTCGACGGCCGCGGGGCCGAACGCATCGCCGGCGAAATCCTTGCGGCGCTCGGCCTGTCCGAACGCCGCGAGCCCTGAATCGTTTTCCCAAACGGCCGCTCAAACCGAAAGGCGCCAGTTTATGAAGATTATGCTCTGGAAACACGGGGTCATCGACGACACCACCGGCGAACTGCCCCACGCCGGCCTGGGCATCCTGGCCAGGGACATCCTGGAGGCGGGACACGAGGTCTTCATCGCCGACTACCACTTCGATCCCGGGCTTGAGCATTCCGCCGCGGAGCTGCTCGCGATCGAAAAACCCGATATTTTGTGCGCCTCTCTCGTTTCGCTCGGCTGGCTGCTCCCGGAAACCCAGGCCGTTCTCGACGCCGCTTTCGCAATGGGCATCCCCATCTGGATCGGCGGGCCGCACGTGTCCGCCTACTGGGATCTTTTGGCCGGCGACCGGCGTTTTTCCAAAATCATCATCGGCGAATGCGACCGCCGTTTCCGGGAAATCCTGGCCAGTCCCGACCGGGTGATCCGCTTCGGCCTGGCCGAGGCGATCCAGCGGCCCGACTTCAGCGTCCTGATGAGCGCCGAAAAAATGATCAGCTACCCGGTGTTCACCTCGCGCGGCTGCAACTACAACTGCTGCTTTTGCGCCTCGACCAAGCTGCACGGCAACCGCTGGCGGCCCCGCCCCCTGGACGACGTTTTCTGGAACGAACTCGACGAGCTTGAGGCCAAATACCCCAAACTCGAACGCATCGCGGTGACCGACGACGCCTTCACCACCGATCTCGACCACGCCATGGCCTTTCTGGACGGCTACATCCGCCGGGGCTACCCGTACAAGGTGAGCGTGTTCAACGTCCGGGCCGACCAGATCAACCGGCCTTTTCTCGACCGGCTCAAATACCTGGGCCTGGAGGAACTCTCCATCGGCGTGGACGGCGTGGACGGCGACGTCCTGCGCTACATGCGCAAGGGCGAGACCCTCGAAACCATCTGGCGCGCGGTGGCGCTGATCCAGGAAGCCGGACTGATCCCGAGGCTGAACATGATCATCGGCCTGCCGGGCGACACTCCCGAGGCCCACTCCCGGGCCGTGGACATCGTCTCGCGCGTGCCCAAGCCCCGGGTCACCCAATGGCTGCATTACGCTCCCTTCCGGGGAACCTGGGCGTACAAATACTTCGTGGAGCGCGGCGACTTCCCCGACGGCTTCATCGCCCCCAGCGGATCGGCCCGTTTCGAGGAAACTCCCGCCCCGGGACTTTTTGACGCCAAGGATTTCAGCCGGCAGGAAAAACGGCTGGCGCAGATGGAAGCCTACCTGCGCTGCCACAGCCCGATCCTGATCTTCAACGAGGCCGAGGTCGTCTCCTTGTGCCAGCGGCACGGCATGATGGCCTATTACGAGGATTGGCGGCGCAACGCCCCGATCGACCATTTTTTGAACGTCGTGGTCCCGAACAAACTGGCCAAGGGGCAACTCTCCGCCCCGCCCAAGATCGCGGCCGCGGGCGAGCCCGCCCAGGCGAGCTAGACTACGGGCGCAGCCTGTCACCGGAGGATGTGATGTGCGGCATTTTTTTCGCTTACTCTTCTAACCCCAAGGTCATGGCGGCCGTGGAGGACAGCCATCCCCGCATCGTCGAGACCATCAACATGCGCGGTCCGGACAAGACCAACACCGAGCGGGGAAAAAAATTCCTGGCCGTGCACACGCTGCTGAGCATCACCGGCTACCGCGAACAGCCGGTGGTGACCGATGACTTCATGCTGCTTTTCAACGGCGAGATCTACAACGACTACCTCAACTACCACATGGGCTACTCCGACACCGACTACCTGACCGCCCACATCAAGGAATACGGACCGGACCGCTTCGAATTGATCGACGGCGAGTACGCCGTGGTCGTTCACGACAAGGTCAAGGGCCAGGCGGTCGTCGCCGTCGACCCCATGGGCACCAAGCCTTTGTACTACCAGCTCGGCCCGGACTATTTCATCGCCGGCACCTACGAGACCACGGTGGCCAAATGCGGCCAGAAGGCCGAGGTCAAGATCCTGCCGTACAACACCAGGCTGGTGGTGAACCTGAGCGATTTCACGGTGGCGGTGGAAGAGCCGATCCGTCATTTCGTGTTCGACAAGCAAGCGGTGAAAACCTACGACCGCTGGACCGAAGCCTTCCGCACATCGCTCATCAAGCGCTCGCAAAACATCCGTTGGCCCTGCTTCGTCAGCCTGAGTTCGGGCCACGACTCGGGCGCCGTGGCCGCGGAACTGGCCGACCTCGGGGCCAAATTCCACGTCTATTCCATGCCGGCGGGCGAGGACAAGGAGGTGCTGGCCGGGCGCTTTGAGTACCTCGCGGCGCGCGGGATCGAGGTGGAGAGCATCGACCCGACGCTTGCGGAAAGCCTCGAAATGCGGAGCTACTTCCTGGAAAAGCTCGACCCCTACTACCTCAAGAACCCCCTGAACCCGGAAATCGTATACGGCCACGACGCCGATTTCCGGTACAACGGCGGGGTGATCGCCATCGGCATCATCGCCGCCAAGGCCAAAAGCGCCGGCCGCAAGATCGGCATCTTCGGCAGCGGCGGCGACGAAGTCTACGCGGACTTCCACAACCCGCACCAGAACCCGGTCTGGTCCCAGCTCAAGGGACGCTGGGACACCGTCACCGGCCCCTGGAACAATTTCGGCGGCGGCTGGCTGCGCATCTTCCTGGGCGGGGTGGAGCGGGTGGCGAGCCTTTTTTGCATGGAGGGCCGCTACCCGCTGCTCGATCCCGAAGCGGTGCAGCAATTTCTCTATCTCCACCCCAGCCTCAAATGCGACGGCGGCGAGGGCAAGGCGCCCCTGGCCAACCGCATGAAGGAACTCGGATTCCCCTATCACGAACGGAAATACGGCTTCTCCGGAGTGGAAAAGCTGCTCGACGGCTAGGTCACGGCAGGCACGGCACGGCTCGGATCAAGGCGTACCGGACGCGCATCCGGAAATAAACGAGAAAAGAGAACCCCATGAGACAGGAAATCGAATCGAGCGTTCAAAAAATGTACTGCGCCCACCCCTTCCCCCCGAAATGCCGCCGGGGAACCTACGTCATGTACGGCGAGTTCATTCGCGGCCTGTTCGCCGAAAAGGGCGAAAGCCTGGCCGGAAAACGCATCCTGGACGCGGGCTGCGGCACCGGGGCGATGCTGTGCGACATCGCCCGCGCCATTCCGGAGGCGACGTTTCTCGGAGTGGATCTCACCCCGGCCTCGCTGCAGATCGCCCGCGAGTACGTCGCGGAAAAGGGGCTGACCAACGTCGATTTCCTCCAGGCCAGCGTCCTGGACTATAAAGCCGACGCGCCCTTCGACATGGCCTATTCCTGGGGCGTTTTGCACCATACGGCCGATCCCGAGGCGGCCTTCGCCAACGTCGCCGCCCAGGTCAAACCGGGCGGATTCATCCGGGTCGGGGTGTACGGCCTGTACGGCAACATCGAGCGCAACATGCACCGCAAGCTGATCGCCGAGTTCATCGACGACAGGTTCAACTTCGCCGAAAAAATCAAGGTGGTCCGCGAATGGATCGACGGCGATCCGCTCATCAAGCACAGAACCGAGCCGCCGGTTCGCATCGACGACGACGACTGGGTCGTGGACGAATTCCTGAACGTCCACGAGCGCCACATCCAACTGGCCGAACTCGGCCAATGGTTCGAAAATGCCGGCTTCGAGCTTTTGCGCCTGACCGACTACTACAACCAGGACATCCCTCTGGACGCCGCCGCCTATTCCGCCAATCCCGGCTTCATCGAGCGCTTCCGCGCCCTGCCGCGGCACAAGCGCCTCGAGGTCGTGGACATCCTGGCCAAGCCCTACTGGCTCAGCCCCGTGGGCCGCAAACGGTAACCCCGGGCCGAGGCGAGCTGTCATGACCGAGGAAAGTCGCCAGGAGCCGGCAGACGCGGCGTTTGCGGCCTTCGTCCGGAACCGGGCCGCCGGGGCGAGTGGGCTGGCGAACGCGATCGACGAGCAGCGCAGCCTCCTGCGGGCCCTGGCCCAAAGCGATCCGGAGCAGACGCAAACCGCGGGGCGCTGGTTCACCGAGCGCCTGCGCGACGATCTGTGCGATTGCCGGGAGGCGCTCCACGCCGGGCCGGGCGAGGAAGATCTCGCCGCCTGGCGGCGTTTCGCCTCCGAGCGCCTTGAGCGCGGCGACGCCTTGGCGGCGCTTGAATGCTGCCGCGAAGTCCTTGGCGACGCCCCCCGGGACCGGGAGTGCCTGGCCGTCCTGGCCAGGCTGGCCGGCGTCCCGGAAAGCCGCTCAGAGGCCCTGGCCTTGCAGCAATTTGTCCGCCTCGAAACCTTGCCGCCCGTGAGCAAGGACCGCTGGCTGAGCTATTCCTTTCTCACTGCGAGCGCCGACGGCCGGCGCCTGTATTTCTCAGACCAACTCGCCCGCCGCCTGTACGCCCTGACTCCGGATTTTGAGATCGTAAGCGAGGCCGAACACGATTTCGAGACCATCATCGCCTTGTTCGAGGACCGGGGCGGGCGGATTTGGACCCTGGACAAGCAGCGCTTCCAGATGCGCGAATACGACCGCGACCTTACGGAAATCGCCGTGCACGATCCGCAGGCGGGGCGACCGGGAGACACGGGCGGCTTGCTGCCGATCTCCGCCTGCGCCTGGCGGGGAAAAGTCTATGCGATTTGCACCGACCCGGAGGGCGCCGCGCGTTCGGTGGTTTCTTTCACTCCCGGCGAGCCGGACCGCCCGCCGCAAACGCTTGACACCGCCTCCCTGAGCACCCCGTGCTGGATCGCGACGGTCCGGGACCGGGTCATGCTCAGCGACGCCACCTGCCTGCTTAGCGCGCTCAGCGACCGGGGCGACGGCTTTGCCTACGCGCAGGAAGCGGCATTCTTCAGACCGGTCTACAAATTCGCGGCGCTTGGCGACAGCGTGTTCTTCACTTCCGGCGACGACCTCGTGTGCAAGGCCGAACTCGGCGGACGAGCATTCTACCGGACACGTTTCAAAGACCTGGGACTGTCCGCGGACATCATTATCAGCGCCCTGTCGACCGCCTTGATCGGGGGAGAAAGGATCTTGTTCGTGTCCGACGACGCCGGCAAGCGCATCTGCCGGTATCTCGTCTGAAGGGCGGTGCGGCGCCGGATTTTTCCCGCCTCAGCGGGACGGTTCGGCTGGGGCGGCGGTCCGCGACCGTTGCGGCCTGCCCAGGATCAAATTCCTTGGCAGGAGCGCGCCGCGCTTGTCGGTCGCAAAGGCGCGGCTGCGGCCGATGAGCCCGGGGAAACGCCGTTTGAGCCGGTCGTAAAGACCGCAATAGAGCCCGGCCAACGCCAGCTTGAACCGGTAGGCGGCCTCCATTTTCCAGGTTCGCCATTTCTCGCGCAATCCGGCCGGTTGGACCGGGGGACACTGGGCCAGGCTGGCCGGGGTGTTGCGGATGGCCCGGCCGATGCGCTCGTGCCAGAGCTTGACGATCCAGCCGGGATATTCGGTCAGGTTGACCCGGAAATCGCCGGCGTCGCGGTTGGAGATATCGAGAAGATACGCGTGGACGTCGGCGATCAGCCCGCGCTCCACGGCCCAATCCCAGATCCGCCCGCCCGGATACGGGGTGGTGAAAAACACCCCGGTGGTCATTCCGAGATTGGCCTGCCGTATGGCGGCCTCGGTTTCGGCGATCGTTTCGCCTGTTTCCCCCACGTTGCCGACCATGGCGCTCACCGCCAGGGTCATCAGGCTTTGGCCGGCCAATTGCGCGGCCCGGACGTTTTGCGCGCCGGTCACGCCCTTTTGCATGATGGTCAAGATGCGGTCCGAGCCCGACTCGAAACCGTATCTCACCGCATAGCAATTGCTTCGTTCCAGCTCGGCGATCATCTCCGGGGAGATGTATGTCGCCCGCGTCGCCGCTTCCCAATAGACGTCCGGGAAGCGCTCCCGGATCAGGGCGCAGAACTCGCGCACCCGTTTCATGTTTGAGAAGGCCATTTCCTCGCCGATGCCGAGCACTCTGCATCCGTAGACGCCGTACAGATGGCGGATGTGGCGCTCCACATAGTCCATATTGAAATACTTGATGCCCACGTACTCCTGCTCGTGCACGCAAAAGGCGCAGCGGCCGGTGCAGCCCAGGGCCACAAGCAGGCCGCCCACCCGGGCCTTGGCGTCTCCAAGGGTTGCGCCGATGCGTTCGAGGTAGGGCAAAAGGTAGGCGTCGCGCGAATTGATGTCCTGGTAGTGCGCGTAATCCACGAGATGGTAGGCGGGCAAAGGCAGGGTGTTGATGTCCTCGACGTAGTCCCGGCCGGGGTTGGCGCAAAAGCCCGGGCCGAGCCGGCGGCTTACGCCGGGGATATTTTCGATCGGGTAGGTTCCGGCCAGATGGTCGAGCAGTTTTTCAAAGGCGATTTCGCCGTAGCCGTGGATCAGATAGTCGACGGCCATGTGCGCGAAGCAAAGGGCGTCGTTGTTGATGGTGATATGTCCGCCGAGCACGATGGGCGTATGCGGCAGGGCCGCCTTGAGCGCCTTGGAAATGTCGATGACGTAGCGGTAGGCGGTGATGATGGCGCTGATCCCGATCACGTCCGGCTTGAACGCGGCCACGAGCTCGCAGAGCTTTTCCCTGGGCCAGCGGAAACGGGCGGCGTCGAAGACGACGACCTCATGGCCGAGCCGCTCGACGTAGGCGGCAAGATAGATCGCGCCGAGAGGAACGGAGTAGTTCGGGCTGCGGCTGCGGGTCGGCGTGGTGATGATGGCGATGCGCATGCGTATTTTTCGCTCCCGCGCCGGGACGGGTCCCGGTCAAAAATCGACGAATTCGTCGTCGATCATTCCCCTGAGGCCGTCGAAAAGCAGGGAGCGCTCGACGAAAACGGACATTTTCGGTTTCAGGCCGCAGACCCGCGACCAGCACAGAACGGCCCGCAGCACGTTATGATGCCAAAAAGTCTGCCCGCAGACGATGACCACCCGCGCGGGCGCAAGCCGCCTGAAAAGCGAAAACTGACGCAGGTTGAAGCGGCCGATGGAGCCGGCAAGCGGATGCACGGTCGCGTTGTGCGCGGTGTCGAGAGTCAACCCGGGTTTGAGCAGGACGTGCAAGTCGTGGTCGTCGAATATGGCCCGGAAGTCGCCTAGGCACTGGCGCACGTTTTGGATCGGAGCGGTTCCGACGATGAGGGCGTTTGGTGCGGACATCGGCTGCATCCTCGGCGCGGCCCGGAGCCTTCTCGCGCGGATATGGGCAAGCATCCGCGTATATGGTCAATCCCCGCCCGCCGTCAATCACGGGCGCTCCCGGATTCCGGCCCGGTCGCTTGCCCCCCCCGATATCCTGTGATACCAGCCATGACGGCGAGTTGCGAACATCCGTGAGCGAACTTAACTTTTCGCCGCCGCGTCCGAAAAGATGAACATGGGACCGGCCCGGCTCGGGCCGGCCGTCCGGGCGGCCGGCCGCCCTTTTCCCTCCACGCAGACCGCCCGGCCCCCGCGCGCGGCCTGCCCACCCGAACATTGTGGCCTCGCGGGCGTCGCCCACGGGAGGAAGCATGAAGAAAGTCCTGCTCGCCGGAGCAAGCACATACGGCGTCAAGAACATGGGCGACGACGCCATGCTCTACAACCTGACCCAGACCCTGCATGAGCGCATCGACTGCGAAATCGTGTTCCTGGCCCGCCACCCCCAAGGCGGCTACGACGAGGAATACGGCATCCGCTCGATCAAGAATTTCGAGCACGATTCCCGGGAGCAGAGCCTGGGCCGATATTTCTACGGCTTTAACCGCGGCGACGGCCGGAACCATCTGGACGCGATCCGCGAAGAAATGGCCGGCTGCGATATCGTGGTCATCGGCGGCAATTCCTTCATGGAGGTTTCGGCGAGCTCGTTTCTGCGCGGCGTGGTGTCCTATTCCAGCCTGGTGGCCACGCTGGCGATCTTCATGAACAAGCCCTACGTGCTCTACGGGGTCCACGGCCACCCGCCCAAGCTCGAGATCACCGCCCAGATGGCCAGATTCCTGTGCTCGAACGCCGCGCTGGTGACCTGCCGCGAACAATTCTACAAGGGCGTGCTCGCGGACCTCGGCGCGACCGGCGAGCACATCCAGGTTTTCGGCGATCCGGCCTACGGCATCGACCCGGTCCAGGATCCCGAACTGGGGCGCGCCATCCTGCGCGAGCAAGGGATCGCCTTTGGGCGCAAAAACGTGGTCGGCGTGTCCTTCCGGCACATGTACTGGGTTTGGGACGAACCCGAATTCGCGCGCCTGGCCGAAAAGATGGCCCAATTCTGCGACCGCCTGGTCGAGGTCCTCGACGCCGACCTGCTGGTCATCCCCAACTGCACCTACAACATCGACAACATCAACGAGGACGACCGCTACGTGGCCAAGGTCTTCATGGACAAGATGCGCCACCGGGCGGACATCCATCTGGTGGACCGGGACATGAGCCTGACCGAGACGCTCTCGCTCTACCGGGGCATCGACATGATCGTCTCCAACCGCCGCCACGCCTGCATCTTCGGGGCGGTCTACGACAAGCCGGTCCACGCCCTGAGCACCGGACATCCCTGGCAGTTCAAGCCCTTCGTCGAGGACCTGGGCCTGACCGGCTGCTACAGCAGCTTCACCGAGGACGGAGTCGAGGAACTGGCCCGGGCGGTGCGGACCACCTGGGAAAACCGAGAACGCCACGCCGCCAGCCTGGCCCAAACCATGCCGCGCCTGCGCGAACGCGCCAAGTCCCAGGTCGACGCCATCATCGCGATCATGAACGCGAAAAAAGGCGAGGAAAAAGTCCCGCCTGCCGCCCATCCTTGAGCGGACGGGCGTTTTATGGCACGGTTCCAACCGGGACGGCTTGAGCGGAAAGGATGAGGCATGGAAGGCGGATCAAAACCGGCCCACGGCGCGCGGGCGCTCATCGAAGGCGAAAAGACCGCCTTCGACAAAAGGGCGAAGGACCGCCTGGCCCACGGCTTCGTGCCGGACCTGAGGCGTTTGCGCCGGGTGCCCTGGTTCTACAACAACGTCTGGCGCGATCCGAAGTTCGTGGACATCCACTGGATGCCCAAGCTGCGCTTTGTCATCGACCTGGCCCGGGAGCGCGGCGGACGGGTGCTGGAACTGGGCTGCGGCTACGGTCTTTTGTCGCTTGAAATGGCCCGGTACGGCCTGGACGTCGTGGGCCTGGACCTTTCCCCGGAAAACATCGCCATCGCCGAACGATTCAAAGACCAAAATCCGTATCGCGAATCCTTCGGTTCGCTCCAATACGTGTGCGCCGATGTCGCGGACATCGAGTGGGACAGGGAATGCTTCGACAGCGTGGTTTTCTTCCGCAGCCTGCACCATCTGCCCGATCTCGCGGGCGTGCTCGCCAAGGCGCGCTCCTGGCTCAAGCCCGGCGGGTACCTGCTCCTGTCCGAGCCGGTGCGCCGGCATTTCACCCGCGAATCGGCGCGGATGGCGGCCATTTTGCGCCTGGTCCTGCCGACCTGGGAGAAATTCGAGACCAAGCTCGACCGGACCTGGACTGCCTCCGAGTGGGAGTCCGCAGTGGACAAAATCTTCCGGGAATACACCCTGGAGGACGATCACGCGCAGTCGCCGATGGATAAATCCACCGACGACGCTCAGACCATCATCGCCCAGGTCGGCGCGCTCTTCGCCATACGGGAGAAGCGCTTTTCCGACGCCTTCATCGACAAGCTCATCGGCGGCCTGCGAGGGAAAAACCGGTACGCCCTGGCCCGGTTCCTCAAGTTTTTGGACGACCATCTCGTGCAAACCGGCACCCTGCCGCCCACGTCGCTGGAACTGCACGCCGTCAAGGCGACCTGACCTGGCTGGATTTGGCATATCTCTTGCTTTATTTATGAACGCCCCCCGAGCCTGCTCGTCCGCCGGTTTCGGGATCGCGCAGGGCCTTAGCCCAGGCGGACTCGGATAGAAACAATGGAAGTACTGGCAATCGTTCCGGCGCGCGGCGGGTCCAAGGGAGTGCCCGGAAAAAACATCCGGCCGCTTTGCGGCAAACCGCTGATCGCCTACACCATCGAGGCCGCCATACTTTCCGGATGCATCAACCGGTTGGTCGTGAGCACCGACGACCGGGAAATCGCCGCGATTTCCCGCGAATGCGGCGCCGAAGTCCCCTTTTTGCGGCCCAAGGGCCTGGCCACGGACTGCGCCCTGCTCTCCGACGCCGTCGGCCATGTCGAAAAATCGCTGGCCGCCCAAGGCTACCGCCCGGACGCCGTACTCGTCATGTTTCCGACGCATCCCTTCCGCACCCCGGCGCTCATCCGCGCCCTGACGGGCAAGCTCGGACAGGGGTACAGCCATGTCTCCAGCGTCGTGCGCCGCGTCCACGACCCGTCGAGCGTCTTTTCCGCCCGCAACGGCAACCTGGCGCCCCTGCTGGACCGGCCGGGCCTTTCCCGCAAACATCCGGGGAAAACGTATTACCGCGCCACGGGCCTGCTCCAGGGAGGCCTGCTCGCGCCGGCAACCGAAAACAAGACCTACCTGCACGTCGTCGAGGACCCGGTGTACGATGTGGACATCGACACGTTCGAAGATTTTTATCTCGCCGAGGAGATCATTCGCGGCGGCCTGTTCGATTTTACCGGCGGACCGAGCCGATGATCGCGGTCGTGCCCGCTTTTTTCCCGGAAGACGACCGCTTCTGGCCCTCGGACGAAGGACTCCGGCTGCTTGGGCTCGCGCTCGACAACCTGCTCGCCGCCGCCGGCCTTGACCGGGTCGTGCTGGCCACGAACGCCGCCTGGGCCGAACAATTGGCGCGGCCAAGGCTCGATATCCGCTTGTGCCCGCCTTGGCCCGCGCCCGAAGCCGGCGCGCCGCGCGCGCTCGCGGCGCTTTTGCCGCCGCCGGGAGCGCTCGCCGCGCTTGATATCCCGGCCGCAAGCGACGTCATGCGCGTGGACTTCGCCAATCCTTTGCTGTCCAGCCGGATCATCGGCCAGGCCATCGGCCAAGCCATCGCTCGATTCGCCTCCGGCGATTCGAGCGTCCTGCTCAGCGTCGTACAAAGCCTGGATCATCCCTGCCAGCTCAAGGCCCTGTTCAAGTCCAAACCGTCGTCCGTCCGCCTGGCGGCCTTCCTCGACCCAGATTTCGTCCTGCCGCAGCTCCCCCCGGGACGCTACCGCGCCACCCGGCCCTTTCTGCTGCCGTCGCGCTTCCTGGATGGTCCCGCATCGCCTGCCGGACTCTACACGCGCACGTTGCGTTACAGCGAGCGCCGCGACGTCCTGACCGCCCTGAGCGAGCCGGACTCGTTTGAAGAGCGCCAGACCCTGTGGCTCACTTCCGATGGGCTTTTCGCCCGCCTGCTCGTTGCGGCCGAACTGTTAGACGGCCTTCCCCCGGACGCCGCGGCCGTCGCGGTCGCCCCTTTTGCCCCGGCCGGCCCGGAAATGGCCTGCATCGTGAAAAAGGAGGCGGGGAAAGATCTCTTTCTTCTGCCGGGACGGCTCTTCGGCCCCGGCTTGTCCGGCCGGACGCGCTACCGCCTGGCCGCCTTGCGGTCCGGACGCATCCTGGAGAGCCTGGAGATCGAAGACCCAGGGGAGCTTGACCCGGTTCGCCTGCCGGGTCTCCCGGACGATTGCGACGGCCTTGCCTGCCAGCGGGTCGAGGTGGCTTCGGACTTTTGCGTGTACGGGGACAATTTTCCCCACGACCCGCAGCAGTGGCGCTTCGACGAGAACGGGCGGCCCGTGCGCTGCGACACGGGCGAAATCATCCAGGGCCGTCAGCAGTTTCCCGAGGTCTACGAGCCGGACGGATCGTTTCTGATCGCGCGTCAAGAGGCGCTCTCCGGCCTTGACGGCATCCTGGCGGAGTCCCGGGCCGGCTACTGCGTCGTGCCCCGGACCCGGTCCGTTCACATCAACGGGGCGTTTGACCGGCTCAAATACCTCGCCAAGTTGCGGGCCTTAAAAAACAACGAATCCGTATTGTTAACTTAAAAACCAAACCAAGGGCGGCTCCTCATGATAGACGGAAAAGTGATCCTGATCACCGGCGGCACCGGGTCTTTTGGCGGCAAATGCGTCGAAACCCTGCTGTTGCGCCACAAGCCCAAGAAGGTCATCGTTTTCAGCCGCGACGAACTCAAGCAATTCGACATGGCCCGCCGTTTTCCGGAATCGCAATATCCGGCCGTGCGCTACTTCATCGGCGACGTGCGCGACAAGGACCGCCTGCGGCGCGCCTTCGCCGGCGTCGACGTCATCATCCACGCCGCCGCGCTCAAACAGGTGCCCACGGCGGAATACAACCCTTACGAGGCGATCAAGACCAACATCATCGGGGCGACCAACATCATCGACGCGGCCATCGACCTCGGCGTGAAAAAGGTCATCGCCCTGAGCACGGACAAGGCGGTCAATCCCCTGAACCTCTACGGCGCGACCAAATTGTGTTCGGATAAGCTCTTTATCGCCGCCAACGCCTACGTGGGCTCCGGGGAGACCAAATTCTCGGTGGTGCGCTACGGCAACGTCATCGGCAGCCGGGGCAGCGTGGTCTCGATTTTTCGCGAACTGCGCCCGTCGGGCGTCATTCCGGTCACCCATCCCGAGATGACCCGGTTCTGGATCACCGTGCAACAGGGCGTGGACTTCGTGCTCTCCTCGATCGGCCGCATGGTCGGGGCTGAGACCTTCATACCCAAGATCCCGAGCATGAACATTCTGGATCTGGCCAAGGCGGTGGCCCCGGATTGCCGCGTCGAAATCGTCGGCGTCCGCCCCGGGGAAAAGCTCCACGAGATCATGATCCCGCGCGACGAGGCCCCAAACACCGTCGAATTTCCGGATTTCTACCTCATCAAGCCGGCCTTCCGGTTCTTTGCCCGCGATTTCGCGCTGGCGGGCAGCGTCCCGGTCCCCGAGGGCTTCGAGTATTGTTCCAACACCAACGCCTGGAAGCTCGGCATCGACGAGCTCAAGAGCATGCTGGCCTCATGATTCCTTACGGCCGGCACGGCATGGACGAACGCGACATCCAGGCGGTGGTCGAAACCCTGCGCTCGGGCTGGCTGACCTGCGGGCCGCGCGTCGCGGACTTCGAGCGCGCCTTCGCGGACGCCGTCACGGCGAACGGGGCCGCGGCCGTGAGCAGCGGCACGGCCGCGCTCCACGCCATCATGCACGCGCTTGGCGTGGGCCCGGGCGACGAGGTGATCGTCCCGGCGATGACCTTCGCCGCCACCGCCAACTGCGTGGTCTATCAGGGCGCGACCCCGGTGTTCGCCGACGTCGAGCCAGGCGCCCTGCTCATCGATCCGCGCTCGGTCGCGCGGCGCATCACCGCGCGCACCAAGGCCGTCATCGCCGTGGATTACGCCGGGCAGCCCTGCGATTACGCGGCCCTCGGCGCGCTTACCCGATCTCGGGGCCTGGCGCTGGTCGCCGACGCCTGCCATTCCCTGGGCGCCTCGCGCGACGGCGTCATGGCCGGGGCCATGGCCGATCTCTCGGCCTTCAGCTTTCATCCGGTCAAGCACATCACCACCGGCGAGGGCGGCATGGTCACCGCCGCCGATCCGCAGCTTCTCGAGCGCGTGCGGCGCTTCCGCAACCACGGCATGACCACGAGCTTCGCCGATCGCGAAAGCGCCGCCTCCTACACCTACGAAATCCACGAACCCGGCTTCAACTACCGCATTTCGGACATCGCCTGCGCCTTGGGACTCAGCCAGCTCGCCAGGCTTGGGGCCTTCGTGGACAGGCGCCGCGAAATCGCCGCGCGCTACGACCGCGAACTCGCGGGCATGGACCGGATCAAACCGCTGTCCGTGGCCCAAGGCGTCGCGCACGCCTATCACCTCTACGTCGTCAAACTCGGCGACGGCTTCGGGCGCGCCGATCGCGACCGGGTGTTCGCCACGCTCAGGCAAAGCGGCGTCGGGGTCAACGTGCACTACATCCCGGTGCATTTGCAGCCGTTTTACCGGCGCGCGTTCGGCTTGGGCGAGGGACTGTGCCCGGCGGCCGAACAGGCCTTCGAGCGGATCTTGTCCCTGCCGATTTTTCCGGATCTGACCCAAAACCAGCAAGAGCGGGTCATTGCGGCGCTTGCGAGCGCCCTGGCCGCATTGTGAGCGACAGCGGTGCAAGAAGACATCCTCGGCCGTTTTTGCCTGGGCACGGTCCAGCTCGGCCTTGACTACGGCGTGGCCAACTTCGCCGGACGCCCGGACCGGGAAGCGGCCGCAGCCTTGTTGCGGCTGGCGTACGCGAGGGGGGCGCGCTTTTTCGACACCGCCTTCGCCTACGGCGAAAGCGAGGCGATCGTGGGCCAAGCCCTGGGCGGCGGCCAGGCCCCGCACGCCCGGGTGATCACCAAGCTGCCCCCGGATTTCGCGTGCGCCGCGCCCGGGGCGCTACGCCGGGCCGTGGCCGCGTCGCTTACGCGTCTTGGCGCCGAGAGCCTGTGGGGGCTTATGCTGCATCGCGCGGTGGACCAAGGCTCGCGCCCGGGCCTTCTGCGGGCCGTGTCCGAGCTCAAGCGCGACGGGCTGATCCGGCGGTTCGGCATTTCCAGCTACGAGCCGAAGCAAGCCCTGGACTGGATGCGCGAGCCCGAGGTGGACATCGTCCAGGTTCCGGTCAACGTCCTGGACAAACGCTGGATCGAGGCCGATCTGGCCGGCGAGGCCAGACAAAACGCGGTTACGGTCTTTGCCCGCTCGATTTACCTGCAAGGCCTGTTGTTGCTCGACGGCCCGGGACTTGAGCGCGCGAACATGGACTGGGCCGCGGGCTTCCTGCGCCCGGCCAAGGATTTCGCCGCCGGGCGCGGCCTGGACTTCAAGGCCTTTTGCATCCGGGTCGTGGCCCAGACTTTTCCGGAGGCGATCCTGGTCATGGGCGTGCAGGACCAAGCGCAGCTCGAAGAGAACCTGCGCCTGTTTCAAGACCGGCCGCTTCCGGCCGAACTGGTCGAGCTCTGGTGGCGCAACCTTCCGGGGATGCCTACGCGGTTACTCAATCCGTCTCTTTGGGAGAGGTGAAGCGATGCACGACCGCCTGAAAATCCAGCCGTTCGCAGGCGCCAAACGGCCCGCCGCCTTGTCAGCGGCCCTATTTTGGGATAATTGCGGCAATCCAATCCGAAGCGGCCGCCCTAAGGCCGCCCGGTTCACCGGCGGTCTTGCATGATGGGCAGCGATCCCGCTTCGCGCGTACCCTGCGACGCCTTCGACCCAAAACTCCTGTCCGCGCCGATCATGATCAACCTCGAGCTGACCTCGGGGTGCAACATGAAATGCCGGCACTGCTACAATTTTTGGCGCGGTGAAGACGCCGCGCCGGCCGCCGGACTGGAGCCCCGGGACATCGACCTGCTGGCCGAAAAAATTCTGGCCGAGGGCGTCTTCCACGTGGTTCTCACCGGCGGCGAACCGCTGCTGCGCTTTGACACCCTGGTTTACGCCCTCAAGCGTTTCACCGAGGCGGGCCTTTCCACCAGCGTCAATTCCAACCTGATGCTTTTGACCGCCGGGAAGGCCGCCCGGCTGCGCGACGCCGGCCTCGACCACGTGCTCACCAGCCTCAATTCCCGCCATGCCGAAACCAACGATTACATGGTCAATTCCAAGGGCGCGCTGGAGAAGATCAAGCGCGGCGTCAAAACCGCAAGAGCGGCGGATATCCGGGTCAGCGTCAACATGATCGTCTCCGAGCCGAACAAGGATCACGTGTACGAGACCGGCCGGCTGTGCGCCGAACTGGGCGCGCAGCGGCTCTTCGCCACCCGCCTGGTCCCCTCGGTCCGGGTCAAGGACGTGCGGGCCACCGACCTGCGCCTGGAAAAACGCGCCGCCCGCGAGGTTCTGGCGCAGATATTGGCGGTCAAACGCGATTTCGGGATCGGCGTCGGCACGCTCATCAGCTACCCCCTGTGTTTTCTGGAGGATCTGGAGCTGTACGAGGATTTCGTCGGCCGGGGCTGCCCGGCGCAGCGGGGCAACCGCATGTGCGTCGGCGCGGACGGCTCGGCCCGCGCCTGCACCCACGAAGAGCGTTCCTACGGCAACGTGTTCACCCAGGGGATCGGCGAGGTGTTTCAGGCCATGCGGGCCTGGCGCGACGGCGGCTATCTCCACGGAGAATGCGCGGGTTGCGCCTATCTGGGCGTTTGCGCCTCGGGCTGCCGCAGCGCCGCCTACGCCTATTTTGGCGAGTTGTCCGGCCCCGACCCTTTGTTCGAGGGCGTAGGCGGCGTGCGCAAGCCCTACAAGCCGGTTCTGCCGGGCGCAATCCTGCGAGCCATCGATGCGGGCGAACGCTTCGTCGCGCCCGAAAGAATCCGCTTCCGGCAGGAGGACGGCTTCACCACCGTCAATGTGCGCTGGGCCAACGCCTTTGCCCTTGACTCCGGCCTGGCCGCGTTTTTGCGGGAAAAGCAGCGCACGGGCGAATCGTTTTGCCTGGCCGACCTGCGCTCGAACGACCCGCGTCGCGACCTGGCCATCCTGATTTTCAAGGACGCGGTGGAGCCGCTTGACGCCTCGCTTCGCGCTTCGATCTCGGGCGCCGTGGCCAAGGGATGCAGTCTTGACCCCTCCTTGCTGCCGGGCCTTGAAATCGCGGAGGCTCCGTGAGCGCGCGCGTCGTCACGCTGATTCCCGCCCGGGGCGGCTCCAAGGGCATCCCCAGGAAGAACATCGCGCTGCTCGGCGGCAAGCCGCTGATCGCGCATTCCATCGCGTATTCCCTGGCCTGCCCGCTGGTCGAACGCACCATCGTCTCCACCGACGACCCGGAGATCGCCGAGGCGGCGCGAAGTTTCGGGGCCGAGGTTCCGTTCATGCGGCCGGAGGAGTTGGCCCGCGACCATGTCCAGGATTATCCGGTCTTCCGCCATGCCCTTGAGTGGCTGCGCGACAACGAACGGTTTGTCCCGGAGCTGGTGGTCCAGCTGCGGCCCACCTCGCCGCTGCGCCCGGCCGGGCTGATCGAAGAAGGCCTCAAGCTGATGCGCGCCCACCCGGAGGCCGACTGCCTGCGCACGGTCAACGAAAGCGTCATCACCCCGTACAAGCTCTGGAACATCGAAGGCGGCTACCTCGCTCCCTTCGTCCGGCTTGACGGCGTCGAATCCTGGAACATGTCCCGCCAGCTGTTGCCCAAGGTCTATTGGCACAACGGCGTGCTCGACATCGTCAGGCCCTCGGCCGTATTTGAAAAGAATTCCGTTTCCGGGGACGTGATCCTTCCCCTGATGATGCGCGATCCGATCTATTCCATCGACATCGACCGCCCCATCGATCTGCTGGTGGCCGAGGCGGCCTACTCGCAACTTTCAAACCGGGACAACAAGGAGAAAACCTGATGCCTGTCGTCGATTCCGGCCGTTTACGCGATTTCACGCGCAGGGTGTTTCTGGCCATCGGGGCTCCGCAAGACAAAGCCGCGTTCGTGGCCACGCGCCTGGTCCACGCCAACCTGACCGGACACGCCTCGCACGGCGTTTTGCGCATCAACCAGTACGTCAAGGCCGCGCGCTCGGGCGATCTTGTCCCCGGCGCCGATCCGGCCGTGGCCTTTGAGGGCCCGGCCCACGCCCTGGTCACGGGCAACCGGGGTTTCGGCCAAGTCTGCGCCGCCTTCGCCGTGGACACAGCCTTGCGCAAGGCCGGGGAGACCGGCCTGGCCCTGGTCGGCTGCCGCGACCTCTACCATGTCGGCAGACTGGGCGACTACACCGCCATGGCTGCGGAAAAAGGCTTTCTGGCCCTGGCCTTCTGCAACGGCGGCGGCCCGAACGTGGCCCCGTTCGGCGGGCGCGAACGCATTTTCGGGACCAATCCGCTGGCCTGTTCCGTCCCCGGCCGAGACCTCGAAATCGATTTCGCCTCGGCCTCGATCGCCGAGGGCAAGCTCAACGTGGCCCGCAACAAATCCGCGACCGTCGGCCCAGGCCTGATCCAGGACAAGCGCGGCCTGCCCACGGCCGATCCGAACGATTTCTACGACGGCGGCTCGATTCTGCCCATGGGCGGCCACAAGGGCTCGGCCCTGGCCCTGTTCCTTGAGATCATGGGCGGGGTCTTCACGGGCGCGCGCTGCTCGGTGTTTCCGGGCTACAAGGAAGGCAACGGCGTGAGCTTTTTGGCCCTCAAGCCGGACCTGTTTCGGCCCAAGGCGGATTTTGACGCCGACATGGACCTGCTCTGCGGCCTCGTCGCCGGATCGGCCAAGGCCGAAGGGGCCGCGCACGTCCTTTTGCCGGGCGAGATCGAACGGGAAAACCTGAAGACCTTCGGCGCCTCCGGCGTGGAGCTCGACGAACGCAGCCACGAAATCATCGGCGAGGTCGGCGCCTCGCTTGGGGTTTTCTTCGACCAACCCTGACCCCGGCGGCGGACGCCGCCTTTACGGAGACGCTATGGAATTCTTTCTCGACACCGCCGATCTCGCGGAAATCGAGCATTGGCAAGCTCTGGGCCTGGTCGACGGCGTGACCACCAACCCGGCCCTGCTCGGCCAGGGCGGCATGGACCCGATCCGGCGGATCAAGGACATCGCCGCCGTGGTGGGCGGCCCGATCTCGGTCGAGGTCACGCTCGACGACCCGGCCGCGATGATCGAGCAGGCGGTCAAGCTCAACGCCCTGGGCGACAACATCCTGATCAAGATCCCGGCCGACCGCAAAGGCTTTTTGTGCGCCAAAGAGTTGAAGAAAAAAGGAATCAGGGTCAACGTCACCTTGGTCTTCCACGCTTCCCAGGCGGTGCCCTTCATCAAGCTCGGCAGCGAATACATCAGCTTGTTCGTGGCCCGGGTGGAGGACTTCGGCCTGGACAACATCCCCATGATCGCCCAGGCGCGGCGCATCGTGGACAACATGGGCTCGGCGAGCAAGATCCTGGCCGCGTCCATCCGCAATCCGAAATATCTGGTGGAGGCCATCGAAGCCCCGGCCGACGCCTTGACCGTGCCGCCCTCGACCTGGGAAAAGGTCTACAACAACCCCATGTTTTTCCTGGGCGAACGCGAATTCATGCAAAGCTGGTGCAAACTTTCGCCCGAACTGCGCCAGGAATACGAATCGACGTGCCTCAAACAAGGAGCATAACCCGTGCGATTACAAGACAAAGTCGCCGTGGTCACCGGTTCCAGCCGGGGACTCGGCGCGGCCATCGCCCGGGCCTTTGCCCGCGAAGGCTGCAAGGTCGCCGTGACCTATTCCAAAAACGAGGGCGCGGCGCACGAACTGGCCAAGGACATCGGCGCCGCGCTGGTCATGCCTCTTGACGTGCGCGACCGGGGCATGATCCGCGCGGTCTATGAAAAGACCGTGGCGGTTTACGGCCGGCTGGACATCCTGGTGAACAACGCGGGCGTCAACCGGACCAACGACTTCGACAAGCAGACCGACGCCGAATGGTCCGAGGTGATCGACGTCAATTTGACCGGAGTCTTCCGCTGTTGCCAGGAGGTTCTGCCCTTCATCGCCGACAAGGGCCGCATCATCAACATCGGCTCGCTCTCCGGACAGTACGGCGGTCCAAGGACTCCCTCCTACGCCTGCGCCAAGGCGGCGCTCATGGCCCTAACCCACAATCTGGCCCGGTTTCTGGGACCACGCGGGATCTGCGTCAACTGCCTGTCCCCGGGCGTGATCGGCGGCGAGTTCACGGAAAAGACCATGTCGCCCGCGGTGCGCGAAACCGCGCTGTCGCTCATGCTCCTCAAGCGCTTCGCCACCTACGAGGAAATGACCGGGGCGGCCGTGTACCTGGCCTCGGACGAATCCTCCTACATGACCGCCCAGACCGTTTCGGTCAACGGCGGGGCCTGGGTCTAGGCGCGCATGCGTTCGAAACGACTGCTCATCGTCGGCGCCGGACAAGAACAGGTCCCGCTGTATAGGCTGGCGCTCGACATGGGGCTTTCAGTCACCGGCTCGGATCAAAACCCGGGCGCCCCGGGGTTCGCCTTCGCCGACCGGGTCCTGATCGCCAGCACCCGCGATCCGGACGCCACCGTGCGCGCCGCCCTCGCCTCCCACGGCGAGCGCCCGATCAGCGGGGTGATCACCATCGCCAACGACGCGCCAGTCACCGTGGCCGCCGCCGCCCTGGCCCTGGGGCTTCCCGGCGTCTCCTTGCACTCGGCCCGCATCGCCGCCAACAAACGGCTGCAATACGACCTCTTTCGCGAACGCGGCCTGAACGTTCCCGAAGGCCGCGAGGTCGAGTCTCCCGAGGACTTGGACGCCTTCATCGGCCGGAGCGGCCTGCCGGTCATCGTCAAGCCCACGGACAACCGGGGGGCGCGCGGCGTTTTCCGGATCACGCGGCGCTCGGACGCGGCCGCGCTTTTCGCCCGCTCCCGGGCCATGTGCGACGAGGGCCGGGTGCTGGCGCAAAAATTCGTGGAAGGCGACCAGGTCAGCGCCGAGGGCCTGGTGCTTGACGGCGAGGCCCTGATCGCCATGTTTTCCGGACGCAACTACGAATATCTCGACCGCTACGCGCCTCACGTGATCGAAAACGGCGGCTGGCTCCCGGGCCGCTTCAGCGCCGGGCAGGCGCAAGCCATGCGCGCGGCGATGCAGAGCGCCGCCGAGGCCATGGGCATTGAAAACGGCCCCATCAAGGCCGATCTGGTCTTGTCCGGCGGCCAGGTGACGATCCTGGAGGTCACCGCCCGCCTGGGCGGCGGCTACGCGGCCACGGATTCCATCCCGATCGCCGCCGGGATCGACCTGGCCAGGCAGGCCATCCTCCAGGCCGTGGGCGAGCCCGTGCGCCGGGAAGACCTGTTGCCCAAACCCGGCCAGCCGGTCGCCATCCGCTTTTTCTTCCCCGAACCCGGCCTGATTGAGTCCGTCTCCGGCTACGAGGAACTGTCCAGACATCCCTGGATCGTGCTCAAACGCCTCAGCCTCGGCCCGGGCGACGCCGTGCAGGCCGTGACCGACCATACCCGCCGGGGCGGCTGCGTCATGACCGTGGGCGCCACGATCGACGAGGCCGACGCGCGCGCCAGGCAGGCGGTCTCGGAAGTGATCTTCAACACCAGACGGCCTGGAGGTCACGATGGCCCCGTTTGAGCTCTTCCTGCACGACGCCGGGGTTCTGCCCGAACCCGGGCAGGGGCCGTCCGACGTCCGGCGCCGTTGCGCCGAGCTGGTCGCGCCCCTTCGCGCCGGCTGCCAGATCACGCTCAACCACCGCTTTTTTTTATCGAACGGCGACGCGGTCATCGAAGAATTGGCCGTCCTGGCCCGCTCGTTTGAGACCGTGCTGATCCACCCCCATTCCACCTACGAGCTCCCCTTCGGCTGCAACGCCTACACCGAGGGCGCCCTGGCGCTGCTCGCCCGGGCGCACAAGGCCTGCCCGAACATCGCCGGCTACTGTTTCCACCCCGACCTGGTCACGGATTTCGCCCCCCTGGCCGCGCTGGCCTCGGAAACATGCTACGTGGCCGTGGAAGGCATGGGCAAAATTTCGCGCCGGGGCAAGACCTTCGCCGAGATTGAAGCCCTGCTCGCGGCCCACGACTTTCTCGGCTTCGTGCCGGACACGGCCCACGTCCAGGAAATGCTGTCGGCCGGGGAACCCGGGCTTGCGGCCTATCTCGACGCCTTCGCCGCGAGGATCATCGAGATCCACTTGTCCCAGACCGGGAATTTCTACGACCCGCGCGCCATGCCCGAGGGTTTTGAGACGAACCACTCCCTGGTCCAATTCGACACCGAGCTCACCCGGGGCTGGCTTTCGTCCCTTGGCCGGCTCGACAGCGTCAACATCGTCCTGGAGGGGGTCATCCCCACCGGCCGGCTCGGGGCCGGGCTGCTCGCGGCGGAAGTGGACTTCGTCAGAAGCGTCATGGGCGATTTCACGCCCGCCCCGGCGGCTTCAAGCGTCGCGCCATGAAACGGCTCGGGCTGTACGCCTTTTTCCACTGCAACCTGGCCTATTCCTCGATCGAGGAGCACATGCGGCCGCAGGTCGTCGCCCGTTGCTACGGGGCGCTCGTCGATTTGTGCTCACGCCTCGGCCTGCCCCTGGGCATCGAGGCCTCGGGGCTGACCCTTGAAATCATCGCCGCTCTCGACCCCGGCCTGATCGAACGGTTGCGCGAACTGGCGCAAAGCGGCCTGGTGACCTTCATCGGCAGCGGCTACAATCAGATCATCGGCCCGCTGGTTCCGGCCGCGGTCAACGAAGCCAACCTGCGGCTGGGCGCCCAAGTCTACGAGCGTTTGCTCGGCTTGCGCCCGGAAACGGCTCTGCTCAACGAGCAAGCCTATTCCGGCGGACTGATCGAACTCTACCCGCCGGCGGGATACCGCTCGATCGTCATGGAGTGGGAAAATCCGGCCAGCCACCACCCCGGCTGGGACCCGGAGATGGGCTACCTGCCCCAATACGCCGCCGGCGCTTGCGGCGCGAAGATCCCCCTGATCTGGAACCGCTGCATCGCTTTCCAGAAATTCCAGCGCTACGCCCACGGGCAGATCGATCTCGAGGAACACCTCGCCTATCTGACCGGCCATCTCGCCGAGACCCCCCGGGTCTTCCCCCTGTACGGCAGCGACGCCGAGGTGTTCGATTTCAGGCCGGGCCGGCACCATACCGACCCGCCCCTGGCCGGTGAGGGGGAATGGGTCCGCATCGAGACCCTGCTTAGGCTCCTGGCCCGGGACGACCGCTTCTATTTCCTCGGGATGAGCGAGCTTCCCGCCTTGCTTGGCGAGCCCGGAGCGGGCAATCGCCTGACCCTGCAAACGCCGCAAAACCCCATCCCGGTCAAGAAGCAGGGAAAATACAACATCCTGCGCTGGGCGGTCACGGGCCGCGACGATCTTCGCGTCAATTCCGCCTGCCACCGGATCTACGAAACCCTCAGGGACCGTCATCCGCGCGACGACGATCTCTGGCGCGAACTGTGCCTGCTGTGGGGCAGCGACTGGCGCACCCATATCACCGAAAAACGCTGGCAAGGGTATCTGGGCCGGATCGCCGCGCTTGAAGACCGGCTGGGCTTGGCGGCCCGCGAGGAAAAGCCGCCTGGGCCCGCGTTCGCGCCCGCCGGACGCCGGGACCAGGTCGAGGAGTCGGGCCGGTTTCTCACGGTCAAAGGCGAAGAGATCGAAGTCAGGCTCAACCGCGACAAGGGCCTGGCGATCGACGCCCTGCGCTTTCCCGGATTGTCGCCCGAATACCTGGCCGGCACGCTCGACCACGGCTATTTCGACGATATCGCCTTCGGGGCCGATTTCTACACCGGGCATTTCGTCCTGCACCGCCTGGGCAAACCCAAAATCGCCGACTTAAGCCGCGTGGAGCCGCAAATACTCATCGGCGGCGAAACCGTCGTCCTGGCCTGCGATATCGCAACCCCGCTCGGGCCGATCCGCAAAACCGTGCGCGTCGACAAGCGGCTGGCCCGAATCGACGTCGAGCACGCCTTCGCCTGGGAGAAGCTGCCGCTCGGCCTGGCGCGCTATGGGCACGTGACCCTTTTTCCCCGGGCCTTCAACGCCGAACGCCTGTCCTTCGCCACGCAAAACGGCGGCTATGCGCCCGAGATTTTCCGTCTGGACCAGGCCGAGGTCGATCACGGCAACCCGGTGTCTTTTCTGGTTTCCGCCCGCGACTGCCTGGGCATGACCGGCGGCTGGGTGGACGTCGGCGACGATGCGCTCCGGCTTCGCATCGCCGTCCCGAAATCCCAGGCCGCCTCGGTCGGACTTGTGAGCTACAGGACGTTCGGCGACCTGTTTTTTTTCCGCCTGGAGCTGACTGCGGGCGAGGTGGACGAAACCTGCCTGGGCGAGGACCGTCCTCCCCTGCCGGCGCTGTCGTTTTCCATCTCCCCGGCGCCCTGAACGTCACACTTGATCCAATTCGCGCCGCGCATACTGCATCGATTGTTTTTGCTCATATGACATCACCAAGCGGAGGACGCCATGACTGACAAAAAAAAATCTGTCGGCAAACATTACGATGAAGCAGCCGGGATCTATCACGAACAATACGACCGGGAGAAATTGCATGATACGGCCAAAGGATACCCGGCCAATTATTTCCGCTTGCAGCTTCTGCTCAATTCGTTTTCCCGTGAAGACATCAACAGGGTGATTGAGATCGGCGTAGGCGAGGGAACGCCGTTGTCCACTTTGGCCAAAACCGGCGTTGACGTCTGGGGCTTCGATATTTCAAGGGAAATGGTCAAGAAGTCCAAGGAGACCTTGAAAAAACAGGGACTGAGCCCCGAGCAGATCTTCTGGGGAGACATACAGGACCCGACAACATACATCCACGTATTAAAAAACGGCAAATTCGACGCGCTCATGGCCATGGGAGTCATGCCCCATATTGAAAACGACGATTTTGTATTGGAAAATATTGCAACGCTCGTGAAGCCTGGCGGAAAAGTGTTTATCGAATTCAGAAACAAACTTTTCTCTCTCTTCACCTTCAATCGCTACACGGCTGACTTTATAGTGAACGATTTGCTTTCCGGAGTGGATCAGACGTTAAAAGACGCCGTCTTGAGCGACTTGGAATCCCGCCTGCGCATGGATATGCCGCCCAGGGAAGATTCCGTCGGAGCGGGGACGGAACCCGAGGCGGTTTTGTCGCGGTTTCACAATCCCTTTGAGGTCACGGAGCTGTTTCAAAAGCATCAGTTCACCAATATACGGCTCTTATGGTATCATTACCATCCCGCCATGCCGTATCTTGAAAAAGACCATCCTGAGCTCTTCCGCAAGGAGGCGGTCAAACTCGAGCATGCGCCATCCAACTGGCGCGACGTGTTTTTATGTTCGGCCTTCGTGGTTGAAGCCGTGAACGGAGTTGCCGATGGAATCGAGTAGCCGCGATTTTGGACCCGACATGCATCAATTGATGCAGGATCTTTTTCCGATTTGCAGAAGCATTACCGGCGAGGGAGTCCGCCAGACATTACGACGCATACAGGATGTTATCCCTGTCAAAACGTATGAAGTTCCTTCGGGAACAAAAGTGTTCGACTGGACCATTCCAAAGGAATGGAACATTTTCGATGCGTATGTTGAGGATATGAACGGAAACAACGTAATAGACTTTCAAATAAACAACTTGCATATTGTTGGATATTCTGTCCCGACAGACAAAATCGTCACCTTGGAAGAATTGAACGAGCACCTCTACAGCCTCCCGGAACAACCCGAGGCGATACCGTATGTGACATCATACTACAATGAGACTTGGGGCTTCTGCGTTTCCCACAATGAACGCCAAAAGCTGACGGAGGAAAAATATCACGTCGTGATAAAAAGCACTCTCGACGCGGGAAACCTGACCTATGGGGAATATATCATACCGGGAGAGAGCGACAAAGAAGTATTTCTGTCTACATATATATGCCATCCCTCGCTTGCAAACAACGAACTGTCCGGACCCGTGGTTCTTTCGTATATCGGGAAATGGCTCGCTTCTAAACCGCGCCGTTATACGTACAGGATGATTTTTGTGCCGGAGACGATCGGCGCCATCACGTATCTCAGCCGGAATTTGCAGGAATTGAAAAGCAGAGTGGTCGCCGGGTTCAATCTTACCTGCCTGGGCGACGAATCGGGCTATTCCTACATCGCCTCGCGATACGGGAATTCGTACGCCGACAAGGTTGCAAACAACATTCTTTCCACTTGTTATCCTGATTTCATACAATATTCTTTCTTGGATCGCGGCAGCGACGAGAGTCAATATTGCAGCCCGGGCGTCGATTTGCCTTTGGTGACGTTATGCCGCAGAAAATTTGGCTCGTATCCGCAGTATCACACCTCGCTCGACAATCTCGATTTCGTCACACCCAAGGCGCTGAGCGAGTCATATCAACTGATAAAAAAATGTCTTATCGCAGTTGAAAAAAACAAAAAATATCAAATCAATTGCTTTTGCGAGCCTCAACTCGGAAAAAGAGGACTCTATCCCACGGTCAGTTTCTTGAATTCCGCCGCTCCCGTCAAAACAATGCTGGATTTTATCACATACGCCGACGGAGACAACGACCTTATCGACATCAGCAACCGGCTGAACAAGCCTTTGGACGATTTATTCCCCGTGGTGAAGACGCTGCTTGACGCCGGCTTATTGAGCACACTGGATTAAAAGAATCCCGGCCTCCCGAATCCGGCGCGCCATCCCTGGCGCGCAGCAGCCCGTTTTTCGACGGGCTGCTAGGCGATGCGCCTGACCCGGTGCTCAAACATCTTGACGATGCGCCCGGGCGCGACGCCCATGTCCAGCATGGCCTTTTCGATCGCCTCCTCCGAGGAGGGGCTCGAGGAGATGACCACCGGCGAATCGGTTGTCAGGCAGTACGCCGGGGGCTGGATGCGCTTGCCGCAAAAGTCGGTTCCCTGCTTGGCCCGGTCGGAATCGATCAAGCAGTCCACCCGGCCGGCCAGGTCCGGAATGCACCGGCGCAGCAGCGCTTCCGTGCGAAAGCCCGCGCCCCACAGGACCAGCTTGCCTCCCCGGCTCAAAAGTTCGGTCAACTGCCCGCGCGCCAGGGCGAGTTCCCGGCTCTCCAGCGCGAAATAGTCCGCGATCAGCTCCCTGGCCCGGCCGTCCGGGGTAAAACAAGCCCGCGCCGCGCCGGGATCTTTTTGCAGGAGCAGGCGGATGCTTTCGTAGACCGGATCGGTGCGCCGGGCGACGACCGCGAATCCGGCCTTGGCCACCAAATTGGCGAGCGAGGTTTCGGTGAAATGCCACAGATGCAGGAAGTTGAAATAGCTTTCCGCGCCGCAGGGATGCGCCCTGGCCAGGTCGGGCACGTCGATGTATGCGAGGCCCCGGGGGGCGAGGTGGCGCGAAACGACATCCAGGGCGGCCAGGGGGTCGGAAAGATGCTCGAACACCTCGCGCAGGGCGATCAGGTCAAAGCGCAGCGGGGAGTCGAAATCCTCGATCGCCGCATTGATGACCCGGGGATCGCCCTGGGCGCATTTTTCCACCAGCTCCTTGGACGGCTCAAGCTCATAGGCCTCGTGCCCCATTTCCCGCAGTTGCGCGGCAAAGGGGTCCAGGGCGCTGCCCACGTCGAGCGCCAGCGCGCCCGAGGCCGCGAGATGCGGCGCCAGAAAGCCGATCTGGGAGCGATTCTTTTTCTTATGGCGCTCGCTGCGCCCGACGGGAGTGCGGAACAGGAAGCGGTAGACGTGCTTGAGGCTTGCGGCCGAGGGCGCGCGGTCGTTGTAGACCAGCCCGCAATCGTCGCAGACCGTCACGCTGACCGAGACCGGAACCTGTTTGCCCTCGATGAACGGGGTGACCGTTTCGCAAAAAAACGGGTCGCGGTTGGACCGGCCGCAGACCGGGCAGTCCCGAAGAACATACTCCAGATTCATTCTCGCCTCCGGCGCCGATTCGTGAGCGCAACGCCCCCGTTTCAGCCGCGTTTCAATATTTCCCAGGCCCAGGCGAAACGCCAAATTTTCGAGGCCCGGGCGTGTTCGGCCAGCCACTTTTTTCGCGCCCGGCGCACTTCCGGGCTGCGCCACCAGCCGCCGACGTCGTCCCAGATCGCGTTGATTCGCAAGACCGCCTCGTCCGGCCCGTGGGCCACGATTCCGGCGCGCCTGAGAGCCTCGAAGGACTTTTCCGCCTGAGGGTACATGCGCAAAAAGAGCGGATTCCAAAACGCCACGGTCGGGGTGTCCGCCGCCATGGCGAGATAAAACGTCGTGCCCAGGTTGTCGAGCGCGAGCAGTTTGCAGTCTTGCAGGGCGGCGTGCAGATCCCCCCGGTGGTGTTGCAGATCCGGGAAATGTTTCTTGATATGCCCGGCGTCGTCGAAATAGGCGTCAAAGGAGAAGTAGGGCCGATACAGGACGTTTTCCCGGATATCCCCGCGAATCGACGTAAAAAAACGTCGCTGCGAGGCGCGATAGTCGAGCAGGAAGGCGACGTTGTCCGCCATGGTGTCCAGGCGCACGCGAAAGGCGGTCTGGCCGGTGGCCACGAAAAGCAGCTTGTCGTTTTTTTCGCGATGCGCGTTCGCGATCTTGGACAAAAGCGGCGAGGGCAGCGGGACGAACCGGCCCGGATAGCCGCCGTGCTCCTTCCAGCCCCAGGTGACGAAGGCGTCCTGGCGATACTCCATGATGTGGGGGAACGACATCGTCCGCAAGGCCCCGTACCCGCCGCCGTGCTGGGTGCAAATGATGCGCTCCCCGCCCTCGGCCTTGCACGCCATGCGGTACTTGAGCCACTCGACGAAATAAAAATCCGGGCCGGCCAGATTCGCCGAACCGGGTTTGGCCGCGATGTCCTCGGTCGCCAGGCGCGAAACGTTTTTCAAGGTCTCGGGCATGGTCAGGCGCAACAGGCGGTCGAAATCGAGAACCCAGTCGATCCGGGCCGGTTCGCCGGCAGGGACGCCGGCCGGGCCGGACCGGACAGGCCGTTTGGGCCGCAACCGCAAAAGCGACCGTAGCGCCAACAGCGCGCCAAAGATCGTCCTGTCCCGCGCGTCGCAGCCGTAAAGCCAAGTGCAGCGCCGGTCGTTGACGAAGCGGCCGAGGCCTTTGCGAACGATGCGGGCCGGGGGGACGAACTCGGGAGCGGGCGGCTCTGGGGCGGTGATCCGGCGCACGCTCCAAGCGGGCGGAAGGATCTTTTCCAGAACCCGGGAGAGCACCCACCAATTGTACCATGGGTCCAACGTGCCGTCGGCGAAGGCGCCGCAATCCAGGTAGCGCCTGGGAAAGCGGTCGTCGAGCAAATCGACTTCAAGCGCCGCGTCCCCGTACCGGGCGACCAGGCCCAGGGCCAGAAGCTGGCGGTCGTAGGCGGTCTGGACCAGGCACACCAGCCAAGGCATGGCCATCAGCCGCCAAAAAATCCAGGAGTGGCCGGTCCCGCTTTGCTCGTTGAAATAGGGAACATACTCCCGCGCCAACGAATCGGCGAAGGCAGCGGTCATGGCCGCGGCGGCCTCGAAATCCGCGTCGTTTTGAAAGGCCCTGACCGGAAAGGAGAGTTCTTCCCAGCCGGGAAAAACGTCCTCGCGGCCGAGAAAACAGCCGGGGCCGGCGGCGATGTCCGAATCCGGATCGAAATCGTCCGGGATCGGGCCTACAATGAGCCGTTTCATGCGAGGCTCCTCGTCTCTGTTCCGGCTCGTTCTCAAAAACGCAGGGCGGCGCGACCGGCCGTGATCGTGTCGCCGTCAAGGTTGCGCGAGACAATCGCCGGCGTCCCGGACGCCGGGGCGGCCTTTGGTCCGGTGCGATCCGCAAACCATTCGCCTTCCGAATACCCTTGCGAAAATTGTACCATTCCACCTTGCAAGTCAACCGCGCGCCGGTCGGGACGCGGCTGCGCCCGCAAGCGTCCCGGCGTCTCCCGGTTGCCTATCGGTTGCCTATCGAAAGCGTATGGCGTATATGGCCAAGAAGAAGGAGTTCCCATGATTGCCGCCATTTGTATCGGCCGCAAAGGCAGTGTCGGATTCCCCGGCAAGAACGTCCACCCGGTCTTGGGCCGCCCGCTCGCCGCCTATCCTCTCCTGGCCGCCAGGCGCGCCCCGAGCGTGGAGATCGTTTACCTGTCGACCGATGACGCAGAGCTCATGGCGATCGGCCGCGAACACGGCGCCTCCATCATCGTCAGGCCGCCTGAGCTGGCCACGCGCCAGGCCCTGGGCGAGGACGCCTACCTCCACGCCTACGAGGCCGTCAAGAACGACTGTCAAAATTCCGGCCGCGAGCTGGAACTGCTGGTGCTGCTCATGGCCAACGCAGCCACAATCACGGCGCCCGTCATCGAAGCGGGCGTCGCCGCCCTGCGCGGCGATCCCTCCCTGGATTCCGCGGTCAGCGTATCGTGCTACAACATGTGGAGCCCGCTGCGCGCCCGCAAGGTAGGCCCGGACGAACTTCTGCATCCCTTTGCGCCCTTGGAGGCGTTCTGCGATCCCGCCGCCGTCTCCTGCGACCGCGACAGCCAGGGCGACGTCTGGTTCGCGGACATGGGCGTGTCCGTGGTGCGGCCGCGCTGCCTGGAGGATCTGCACGACGGCCTCTTGCCCCAAAAATGGATGGGGCGCAGGATACACCCCCTCAAGCAATGGGGCGGGCTGGACGTGGACTATCCCTGGCAGCTGCCCGGCGTGGAGTTCTGGCTGCGGGCCAACGGATTTTCCGAGACGGCCACGCCCTACGATTCCCCGGCGGACCGCGCATGAAACCGGCCCCGAACGCGAATTTCACCTCCCTGGGAACGAAGACGCCCGGGCCGGATTCGCCGCGCTATCTCGAATACCGCCGGCAATGGATGGAGAATCCGGAGACCTTCCATCTGCGCGATTTCCCCTTGCATCTGGACCTGGAAGCCACCAATCGCTGCAATCTGGATTGCGTGTTCTGCGACAAGCGGCCGGCGCTGTCCGGCGCCGCCCTGGGGGACATGGACTTTTCGCTGTTCGCCAGGATCCTCGACGAAGCGGCCGAACACGAGCTGTACGGCGTCAAGTTCAGCTACCGGGGCGAACCCCTGCTCCACCCCCGGCTGATCGAAATGGTGGCCTACGCCAAGCGCAAGGGAGCGCTCGACGTCTATTTCAACACCAACGCCATGCTGCTGGACGAAACCGCCGCGCGCGGAATGATCGACGCCGGGCTCGACCGCATCTCCATCTCCGTGGAGGGCGTGGACCCGGCGGCCTACGAAGCCGGACGCAGGGGCGCGCGCTTCTCCCTGCTCACGAAAAATCTCACGGCCCTGGTGAACCTGCGCGATGCGCTCGGCTCCGTCACTCCCCGGGTGCGCGTCCAGACGGTGAAGCTGCCCGGACTCGATCTGGATGAGTATTCCCGGTTTTGGCTTACAATGGCCGACGAGGCCGGGGCCGTGGATTTCAACGACGTGCGCAACCGGCGCAAGGGCCTGGCCGCCCCCTTCGCCTGTCCGCAGCTCTGGCAGCGCATGACCGTCACCTGGGACGGCGACGTCATGCCCTGCAACAACGACGATTTGAAGCTCCTGTCTCCGGGCTCGGCCGCGACCCGCTCCATCCGGGACTGCTGGTTGGACCCCACGGTGCAAAAGGCCCGGGAAATCCACCGCCGGCTGGCGTCGCATGAACTTGCGGCCTGCGACGGCTGCCCCTGGCGCACCACCCAGATCGAAAAAGCCGAGGGAAAGCGCTCCTAATGATCCAGCCCAGAGAGCATTTGCAGCGGCACGAGCGCCTGGCGACCGAGGTGTCCGGCCGCGCCGGAATGCTGCGCCTGGACCTAAACGAAAACCCCGAAGGCCTGCCCGGCGATTTTTTGCAACGCGCCCTGGCCGGGATCACCCCGGAACTGCTGGCCAGCTACCCGAACTACGCCGGACTGACCCAGCGCATCGCCGCAATCGAGGGGCTGCCGGAGGACCACGTCCTGCCGGCCAACGGCTCCGATTCCGCGATCCGGCTGGTCTATGAGGGCTATCTCGACCCGGGCGACGAGGTGGTCTATCCCCATCCCACCTTCGGCATGTATGCGGTGTATCTCGGGCAGTACCAGGCGTCCGGGGTCGCGGCGCCTTTCCCGGACGACTTTGCCTATCCCACGCGGGAATTGACGGCCGCCGTCACGGCCCGCACCCGCCTGCTGGCGATCGTTTCCCCCTCCAGCCCGACCGGGAGCGTGATCGAAGCCGACGACATGGCGCGCCTGCTCGACCATGCGGCGGCCCTCGGCGTGCTCACGGTCGTGGACGAGGCCTACCACCCCTATTGGCCGCAGACCGTCGCGCCCCTGGTGCGGAGCATGGACAACCTGCTGGTCCTGCGCACCTTCTCCAAACTCTACGGCCTGGCCGGTTTGCGCCTCGGCTACGTGCTTGGCCAGCCTTCGGCCCTGCGCGCTTTGCGCGCGGTCCAGCCCACCTTCGACGTGAACGCCCTGGCGGCGCACGTGGCCTGCCGCCTCCTGGACGAACCGCAGACCATGAGCGCCATGCTGGAATCGTTTCATCAAGGCAAACGGTTTCTGACGGAGCGCCTGTCCGGGGCGGGCCTCGCGTTCACCCCGATACGCGGCAACTTCACCCTGATCCGCCTGGGAGAACGAGCGCAGGACACGGCCCTGGCTCTGCGCGAACGCGGCGTTCTGGTCAAAAGCGGCTTCGGCCATCCCCTGCTGCGCGGCCACATCCGGGTCAGCGTGGGCGGGCAGGCCAGCATGCGGCGATTTTGGGAGGCCTTCACGCAATGTCCGCTCTGCCTGGAATAAAAAATGCATCGCGATTTTGGCTATGAATCTGCGATACTCTTGCGCCGCCCTTGAAGCCTATTTCACGAAGCAACGCCTGCGCTGGGACCAGTTCTATCCGTCCGAACGCTTCATTCTGGAAGGCCTGGCCGCCAGGCCCGGCGGCTTCGGAAGCCTTCTGGACGTGGGCTGCGCCCTGGGCGGGCTGGGACGCGCCTTGTGCGAATTCTCCGCCCCGGCGCATTACACCGGCGTGGACATCCATTCCGGCATGATCGAAACCGCCAGGCGCGAGGCCGGGCTGTCTTGCCCGGCGGCCTTCGTGCATGGCGACATCCTCGAACTCGAATTTCCCGGCGGTTTCGACACCGTCGTTTCCCTGAGCTGCGCCGACTGGAACGTCCGGACTTTGGACATCATCGACGCCTGCTGGCGCTGCGTCCGCCCGGGCGGGGCCATGGCGCTCTCGCTCAGGCTCACTCCCGGCCAAGGCGTCAACGACATCGCGATCAGCCGCCAGCCGATCGGGCCAGGCGGCGAGGGGCCGGACCGCGAGACCGCCAACTATGTGGTGTTCAACGTCCACGAAGCCCTGGCCGCGCTTTCCGGCTTAAACCCGGCTCCCGGCCGCCTGGAAATCTACGGGTACTGGGGCAAGCCCTCGCCCACGGCCGTCACCCCGTACGAAAAACTCGTTTTCTGCACGGTTCGCCTGGACAAACCCCGCGCGGACCAGCCCGAGGGACCCGGCGAGGCCGTTTTGCGCCTGCCCGTGGACCTCTTTCAGGGAAAATTCCCGCTTCAACCTTTGTCGCATCCGAGAGAAACCAGCGTATGAACACCATCGTCTTCGGCGGATCGGGCTTTCTGGGGAGTCACGTGGCGGACGCGCTGACGGACGCGGGCCACGAGGTGACGATTTTCGACCGCAGGCCCTCCCCGCACCTGCGCGCAAACCAGCGGATGATCGTGGGCGACATCCTCGACCGGGACCTGGTCGCCGAAAGCCTTCGCGGCATGGACCATGCCTATAATTTCGCCGGCGTCGCCGACTTAGACGACGCCAGCACCCAGCCTCTCCAGACCATCGCGCAAAACATCATGGGCAACGCCACCATCCTGGAGGGCGCGCGCCTGGCCGGGATCAAGCGGTTTCTTTACGCCAGCACCATCTACGTGCATTCCGAGAAGGGCGGGTTCTACCGCTGCTCCAAGCAGGCGGCCGAGCTCTACGTGGAACAGTACCAGCGCGACTACGGCCTGGACTACACGGTGCTGCGCTACGGCACGATCTACGGGCCGCGCTCGGACGAACGCAACAGCATCCATCGCTATCTCAAGCAAGCCCTCACCGGGAACCGCATCCTGGCCATGGGCACGGGCGAGGAGCGCAGGAACTACATCCACGTCCGCGACGCCGCCAGGCTGTCCGTCAAGGCCCTGGAAGAGCGCTTCGCCAATTGCCCCCTCACCCTGGTGGGGCATCAGACCATGCGCTTTACGGATCTCTTTCTTATGATCCGGGAGATCATGGGGGACAAGGGGCTGACGTTCGACCTCAGCGGCTCCTCCAACGGCGCGCACTACACCATGACCCCGTATTCCTACAAACCGTCGTCGGGGTTCAACCTGACTTCGGACGTCAACATCGATTTCGGCCAGGGCCTCATCGAGTGCCTGGCCGCGATCGAGGCCGGCGAGAACGCCGGGGCGGCGGACGAGCCCGCCGCTTGCGGCTGCCGCCCGCCCTGCGGTCCGGACCGGGAGGGCTGCAAGTGATGACGCCGCGCGTCCTTTTTTTGTACCCCACCCAGTACCGGGTGACCGGGCTGCCCGCCGGCCTGGGCTCGCTCATCGCCTCGGTCCGCCGCGACGGAGTCGAGGCCAGAGTCTTCGACACGGCCTTCTACCCCCCCCCAGGCGAGCAAAACCAAAACGTCATCCGCGCCCGCAAAGGCATGTCCAAGGCCGTGGCCAACGAAAACATCCTCGCGGACAACACCGGCGACATGATCGAGGATCTGCTCGCCGCAGTGCGCGGCTTCAAGCCCCAAATAGCCGCCCTGAGCCTGCTGGAACCCACCTTCGGGACCGGCGTCGCGCTGGCCGAGGCGATCAAGCGCAGCCATCCGGAAATTTTCATCGTGGCCGGGGGGGTCTTTCCCACCCTGTCCCCGGAACTGACCATCAAGGAACCCTCCCTCGACGCCATCTGCCTGGGCGAGGGCGAAGAGCCGCTGCGGCTTTTGGTCGACAATATCGTCCGCCGTGGCGATCCCGGCGAGGTTCCCGGCATGTGGATCAAGCGCGCCGGCGGCGTCGTCCGCTCCGAACCCGCGCCGTTGCACGACCTGGCCGCCTTGCCCCATCCCGACTACACGCTTTTTGATCCCAGGCTGATGCTCAAACCGATGCAGGGCCGTCTGTACCGGATGGTCAACATCGTCACCTCGCGCGGCTGCCCGTTCCAATGCACCTATTGCGCCGCGCCGCGCCTGCGAAGTTTTTTCAAGCAGAGCGGCTCCGGCGTTTATTTCCGCAACCTGTCCATGCAACGCGTCATCGAGCAGCTCCAGCATCAGATCGCCGTGCACGATCCGGAATTCATCTACTTTTCCAGCGAAACCTTCCTGGCCATGGACGACGCCGACTTTGACGCTTTCGTTGCGGCCTACCGCGAAATCCGGCTGCCTTTTTGGATCCAGACCCGGTTTGAAACCGTCGAGAAAAAGCGCCTGCAAGCCCTCAAGGACGTCGGGCTGTACTGGCTCACCCTCGGTCTCGAACACGGCAATCCGGAATTTCGCCGGGAGATCCTGCGGCGCAACTACTCGACCCGGCAGGCTGTCGAGGCGGCCGAAATCCTGCGCGATCTGAACATGGGGGCCTCGCTCAACAACATCATCGGCTTCCCGGGCGAAAGCCGCGAACAAATCATGGAAACCATCGCGGTCAACAAGACGCTCCACGAGATCCATCCCAGCCTGGAGTCCAACGTATTCATCTTCACGCCCTATCGCGGCACGGAGCTTTTCGATCGCTGCCGGGCCATGGGGCTGGTGGACGAAGACAGCCACCTCGAATGGAGCCCGGCCGCCGACGACACGGCCCTGGCCTATCCCCAAGAGTGGAAGGCCGCCTTGCGCGGCTTGGCGCGAACCTTCAATCTCTACGTGAAGCTGCCCCAAAGCCGGTATCCCGAGATCGCCCTGGCCGAATCGCCCACTGCCGAAGGCCAGGCGATGTTCGCCGCCTTGCAGGAAGAACTGCGCGGGACCGCGCCCGCATGAAAGACGACGCAAAAAGCGCGCCCACGGCGGTCATCGCCGGCGCCTGGCTGCCGGCCGCGCTCTGGACGCCGACGGCCACCGGGCGGTCGCGGCTGGCTTATCTCGGCCAGGACGCCGCCAACCACGATGCGGCCTTAAACGCCGCTTCCGGCCAATGCGAAAGCGCGCCTCTGAGCGAACTTTTGAGCGCTGCGGCCTTGGCCGTCCGGTCCGAATACATCGCCCTCGACGCGGTCATCGCCGGCAGCGAGGACGACCTTGCATGGCAGGCCAGCGACCTGGCCGAGCGCAATCCCTACACCAGCAGCCTGTTCCACGACGTCTGCGCCCTGCTTGCGGCGCTCACATTGCTTGAGGACAAATCCTCCGGCCTGATCTTTCTGGTGGAAAATCCGGAGCTGGCCCTGGTCCTGGGGAAATGCGCCCAAGGCAGGGGCTGGAACGTGCGCTTCAAGACGGGCAACCGGTTGCTTGACGCCTTTGCGGGCCTTTGGCCGTGGCCCAGGCGCCTTCGCCTGATGCTGCAAGCCCTGAAATGCCGTCACCGTTTTCTCATGGACCTGCGGGCCAAAAAGGCCGTCTTGCGCCGCAGCCTGCCGCTTGCCGCCGCCGGGTCTTACGACCTGCTCCTGTCCGTGTGGGCCGATGCGGACTGGCCGGGCCGGGCGCGGGCGAGCCTGAGCGATCCCTTCTGGGGCGCATTGCCGGACTATCTCCGGCGCCGGGGCAAACGGGCGCTTATCCTGGTCAATGCGCTCGACTGGAGCAGCCCGTTTGAGCGCATCGTCGCCGGCGTCGCCGCAAGCGGCCTTGACGCCGTCTTCCCCGAACACTGCCTCGGCCTGGGCCAGGCCGCTTGCGACGCCCTGCGGACCCTGTTCTGGCGGCCCCGGCGGACCCGGCGGCTGACCTTGGCCGGGCTCGACGTCGAACCGCTATTCGCCGACGCCTTGCGCCTGGAGCGGGCCAAGTCCCGCCAATGCTTCGCCCTGAAATATCGCCGCCTGGGCCGCTGCCTGGCCGCGCGCGCGATACGGCTGCGCGGCGCGTTGCATCTGTACGAAAACCAGCCCTGGGAAAAGATGCTGCGGCTTGGACTGAAAAAAGCCTTCCCCGAGATTACGACCAAGGCGTATCTTCATGTCCCCTTTTCCCGGCTCTACCTCAGTCTTGTTCCCTCGCCCAAGGACATCGCCGCGAGGCGCCTTCCGGACAAGCTCCTGGTTCCGGGCCGCCGCTGGGAAGAAATCTTCATCCGCGAGGGATTTCCCGCCTCGCGCCTCGCAAGCGCGGCAGCCCTCAGGCACGAGCACCTCTTCGACCGCGCGCCGGAGCGCGACTGGAACGCGGCGCGGCGCAACGTGCTGGTGGTCGGGGCGATCGACAAGGCGGAACTTTCGGACTGCCTGGCCAAGCTCCAAAAAGCCTTGCGCGACTTGCCGGACGTGCGCGCCTGGGTCAAATTCCATCCCAGCATGTCCAGCCTCGACGTTGCGGCCATCGCGGACACGCTGGCCCGCGAGCCCGAGCCTTTGGTCGCGATCACGAAGACGTCCATCGCGGAACTGTTGCCGTCCATGGACGCGGTGCTCTATACCAGCAGCGGCGTCTGCTACGAGGCGCTGGCCATGGGCTGCGTCCCGGTGTTCGTCGGTTCGCGGATACGCCTGGACATGAACAAGCTGGATTGGTTTCCGGACGCGTGCCACACGGTTCGCAGCGCGGAGCAGCTCGCGGAGGTTCTCGCCTGGCTGTGCGCGGCGCGGCCGCAACAGGCGCGCCTGCGTCTCGAACAAGGGCGGGAGATTATGGAGAGCCTGTTCAGCCCCGTTTGCGAGGCGGGCCTGGCCGCGTTTTTATGATCCGGGCAGGAAACATGACCGCAGGCCGCGTGCGAGCGAGCCTTTGAGCGCTTCCCGGCCCACATCGTCTCAAAAGGAATCCCGTCATGAAAAAACACGAATGCGACATCCTTGGCCATCCGATCCGGCTCGGCGTCTCTTCCGAGATCGACCTGTACCGGGCGCAGACGTATGCGACAAAAGAACCGGAAACCCTGCAATGGATTTTGAAATATTTTAAAAACGACGATGTTTTCTATGACCTTGGCGCCAATATCGGACTTTTTTCCATTTTTTGCGGAAAAGCTTTCAACGGACAATGCACGGTTTACGCCATAGAACCGGAATCCCAGAACTTTGCTTCGCTCAACAATAATATCTACATGAATGGACTGTCGGATTCAGTCATTTCATGCTGCCTGGCAATGACCAACGAGGTCACTTTTGACATATTGAATTTGCATCCATACAGCTACGACTTATGTAAAATAAGCGATGAACTGATTTCCGGTCCCGCCATGCACACCTTCGGCGGAACGATCGACTACAAGGGCGAAAATTTCAAACCCGTCCACCGGCAAGGGGTGATCAGCGCGTCCGTCGATAGCCTGTGGAGTTTCTTTCGATGCAAATTCCCCACTCATATAAAGATAGATATCGACGGCCTGGAGCTGTCCGTCGTCCGCGGCATGCAAAAGACTCTTCAAGACCAGAGATTGCGGTCGGTGCTGATCGAAGTATCTGAAAAAGACAATGATACCGATGAAATTTTGGAGACGATCGCAAAAAATGGATTTACGGTGGACAACGATTTGACAAATTTATCGAAAAAGCAACTGGAAGGCACGCAGTTCCAGGGAATTTACAACACGATATTTTTCAGAAATTCGTAACGGGAACAGTGTATGAATCTTTCCGGAAAAAAAGTTTTGGTCACCGGCGCCGGCGGCTTCATCGGCGCCCATGTCTGCGAAGCCCTGCTTGCCGCCGGGGCCGAGGTCACGGCCATGATCCGCTACACCTCGCACGGCACGGCGGGCAATCTCCAATATCTTACGCCGCGTACGCGCGAGGCGCTGAGAATCGAAGCCGGCGCCATCGAGGACGCCGAGTTCGTCGCCGGCCTGACCGCCGGGCAGGACGTCGTCATCCATCTGGCGGCCCTGATCGGCATTCCTTATTCCTACGTCGCCCCGCGCAGCTACCTGCGGGTGAACATCGAAGGCTCGCTCAACGTGCTCGAGGCGGCGCGCCGCCACGGCGTCTCGCGCTGCCTGATGACCTCCACCTCGGAAGTCTACGGCACGGCCAGGTATGCGCCCATCGACGAAAATCATCCCCTGCAGGGCCAATCGCCCTATTCCGCCTCGAAAATCGCCGCCGACAAGCTCGCCGAGAGCTACCACCGCAGCTTCGGCCTGCCGGTGGTCATCGTGCGGCCGTTCAACACCTACGGCCCGGGGCAGTCGGCCCGGGCGGTCATCCCGGCGATCATCGGCCAGGCGCTGTGCTGCCCGGAAATCAGGCTCGGTTCGCTTACGCCCGTGCGCGACCTGCTCTACGTCAAGGACACGGCGGCCGGGTTTCTCAAAGCGGCTGCGGCCGATTGCCCGTTTGGCGAACCGGTCAATTTGGGCACGGGGCGGGCGGTGAGCATCGGGGAACTGGCCCGGACCATCCTTGACCTGATGGGCCTGGACAAGCCCCTCGTGACCGACCCCTGCCGGGTGCGCCCGGAGGCGAGCGAGGTGTTTGAGCTCATCTGCGACAACGCCAAGGCCCTGGCCACCCTCGGCTGGAAGCCCGAGCACGGCCTGGCCGAGGGCCTGGCGCAAACGATCGCTTTCTTCACCAACCAACCGCGACCGGACGATCCGTCGCGCTACAGGGTGTAAGCCATGCAAGCCTTGATACTCGCCGGCGGCAAGGGAACCAGGCTTCGGCCCTACACCGCCGTCCTGCCCAAGCCGCTGATGCCGCTCGGCGACGCCTCGATCCTGTCGATCATCTTGCGCCAGCTCAAGCGGGCCGGAGCTACCGAGGTGATCCTGGCGGTCAACTACCTGCACCACATCATCCAGGCGGTGCTCGGCGACGGCGGACCGCACGGGCTGAAAATCACCTATTCCCTGGAGGAGCGCGAACTGGGCACGGCCGGTCCCATCGCCCTGGCTTTTGATCGCCTGGACGACGATTTCCTGATCTTAAACGGCGACATCCTGACCACGCTCGATTTCGCCGGGCTGTTCGCGGTCCACCGCGAAGGCGGCCAGGCCGCGACCATCGCCGTCCATCCCCGGGAGGTCCCGGTCGATTTCGGCGTGATCCGCACCGACGAAGCGGGGCTGCTGATCGACTACGACGAAAAGCCCACCCTGCGCTACGAGGTGAGCATGGGCGTCAACGTCTTGAACAAGGCCGCGATCGCCGGGCATATCGAAAAAAACGTCCGCCTGGACATGCCCGATCTGCTCATGAGGCTGGCCCGGGCCGGCGAAAAGGTCTTCTGCCGCCGCGAACCGTGTTTCTGGCTGGATATCGGCCGGATCGACGACTACAACACCGCCAACCAGATCTTTGATTCCATGAAAAAAGACTTCCTGCCCGAATCATGAGAGCGCTTCTCACCGGCGCGGGCGGGTTTTGCGGCCGCCGGCTGCGAGCGCGTCTTGGCGAGCTCGGGCATGAAACGTTCACCATGGGTCTTGGCCCGGGACTTGCCGCCTCCCACGTCCGCCTGCGCTCGGTCACGGACCTGGCCGCCATGCGCGGGGCCGTCGCGCGCATCCGCCCGGACGCGGTCTTCCACCTGGCCGGGACCAGGGACGCGGACCCGGGCGTCCTGACGGCGGTCAACGAGGATTACGCCCGCGCCCTGCTTACCTCCCTGGCTCAAGCGGAAATTTCCGGATGCCGGGTGGTGGTGTTCGGCTCGGCCGCGGAATACGGCGATGTCCCGGCGGACCGCCTGCCGGTGGCCGAGGACGAACCCTGCCGGCCCGCGACCGCTTACGGCGCAAGCAAGCTGCGCCAGACCGAGGCCGCGCTCGCCATGAAGGATTCGGGCCTGTGCGTGGTCGTGGCCAGGCCCTTTAACGTCATCGGCCCGGGTCTTTCGGAAGAGCTGGCGCTCGGGCGTTTCGCCGCCCGGATCGCGGCCATCGCCAGGGGCGAATGCGAACCGGTGGTCCATACCCGGGATCTCGGCGGCAGCCGCGATTTCATCGACGTGCGCGACGTGGCCGAACTGGCCCTGAAACTCGCCCTCGCGCCCGCAGCCGCCGGGCAGATCGTCAACCTGTGCACCGGCGTCGAGACGCCGGTGCGCGCGGCGCTGACGCACATGCTGCGCCTGGCCGGGGCCAGCGCCGTTATCCGCGAGCAATGCCCGCCGGAAACGGCCGGGACCGGCTGCAACGCGGGCCGCAGCGCCGGTTCAACGCGCAAATTGGCCGCGCTGACCGGGGAGCATCCCTACCTGGATTTCACGCAAACCCTGCGCGACATGCTCGGCGCGGCCGCGCGCGGGACGTGCGGCTTGGTCTAGGCCAGCTCGCGCAGCAGGCCAAGGAGCAGGCGGGTCTGGGGAGCGCCGGAAAATTGCGCCTCCACAAGCGCCGCCGCCCGGTTCCGGATATCCGGGTCGCCCTGAATGCGATTAAACGCCGTCAGAATCGCCTCGGCCAGCGCCTCCGGGGTGTTTGGCGCATAGAGAAAGCCGGTCTGGCCGTCGATCAAGGCCGCCCTGGTCCCCCCGGCGTCGTGCGCCACCGGAATGCAGCCGCAGGCCTGGGCCTCGATGACCGTCAGGGGGAAGGTCTCGCAGATCGACGGCAGGCAAAAGACGCTGTGGCTGCGGAACACGCCGGGCATGTCCCTGTTGAGCGCGACCGGCCCGTGGAAGGCGACCGGGAGACCCTTCGCCGCGCTTTTTAAGCGCTCGTCGTAGCCGATTTCGTAATCCAGCCACATGTCGGCCGCGCCGTAGACGTCAAGCGTCGCTTCGGGCCGGCGGGCCGCAACCAGCCGCATCGCTTCGATCAGGATATGCACGCCCTTGTGCGGCACGAGCGCGCCGGAATACACAAGGGAATACGGGCAATAGTCGAAAATCCCGGGGCGAAAATCGGCGGTTTCCACGAAATTGGAGATGACCCGGACGCGCTCGCCCGCGCAGCCGAGCTTGACCAGGTTGTCTTTGTGGATTGCCGAGGAGGCGACGATGAGGTCAAACGACCCCAGAGAGGGCGGGATGTCCGGCATGAGCTCCCAGCAATGCTGCCAGAGCGCCCACTTGCCGCCCTCGGGCTTGGCCAGGCCGTCGAAAAAGCCCAGGTGGCTGGCGAAGACGACGATGTCGAAACCGGCGAGAAATTGCTCCCGGTTCTCCTTCGGCGGCAGCGGATCGATGCGCAGATTGGCGCCCAGGCGCTCGGCCCGGGTCACGCCGTCGCCGCTGAGCGCGATCTCGAAGGCGTCCGTCTCGGCCGCAAGCCGCGAGGCGGCGCGCAGCAGGGCGGTGCTCGCCCCGGCCAGCGGGCGGTCGGTGTTGCGCAGCACGAGATAATAAAAAAGAATTTTGATCTGTTTCATGCGGGCGCCGCCGGGCCAAAGCGCTGCATGTGCCAGGCCACGTCGTGGACCGTGTCGCTCGTTTTGACGTAGACCGCTGTTTTGTCCGCGAAACGCTCCCGCGCCCGCCAGCGTTCGTCGCCGTCCAGGAAGCGGCGCAACACGTCCACCGCCGGCAGCGCCAGGTCGTCGAGCGCCAGCAGGCCGCCCTTGCGCAGCCGGCCGGCGGTGTAGAACCAGTCCAGCATGGGCCAGGGAAAAGCGTGCTTGCCGTCGATCAGCACGCAGTCCAGGGGGGTGGGTTTGGCCCTGGGCAGGTATTCTTCGGATTTTGCGACCACGAAGCGCACCGATCCGAGGCCGATTCCCTTGGCCGCGGCATAGTTCTTGATAGCCGTCACCTCGCCGGGGTTGGGAGTGACGGCGATATGACGCGCCCGGGCCAGGGCGAAGACCAGCGTGGATAGTCCGGCGCCGGTTTCCAGGGTGCGCCAGCCGGGCTTTATGGCGTCGTACAGAAAGAGGCCGGCCTCCTTGGCGATGCCCCAGCAGACCGGCTCGCCGGCCGCGAGACTTTGGAGCGCGGCCTCGGGCAGGATGCTTTCCGAAGGCGAAATGACGCGCCTGGTCTCGGTTTCCCCTTGATGCACGCGAGGGGAGTCGTTAAAAATCGCATCGACGATGTGGCGCATGAACCTGTCCCAGGAGTGAAATGGTGAATACCCCGCGCATCAGCGCCGTTGTCTGCACCCACAACCGCAAAGCGTACGCCCTCCAGGCCGTCGACAGCCTGGCGCGGCAAACCCTTCCGGCCCAGGTAGCCGAAATCGTGGTCGTGGACAATGCCTCGGACGACGGTACCTTCGAGGCCCTGACCGGCGAGTTCGGCCATCTTCCCCATTTTCGCTGCCTGCGCGAGCCCAGGCTCGGGCTCTCGGCCGCCCGCAACACCGGCTGGAAAGCGGCTCGCGGCGAATTCGTCGCCTTTCTCGACGACGACGCGCGGGCGCAACCGGACTGGCTTGCGGCCATCCTGGAGGTCTTCGACTCCGCCGTCCCGACGCCTGGCTGCGTGGCCGGCAAGATCGCAGCCCACTGGGAAGCCCCGAGGCCGCCCTGGCTTTCCGACCACATGGCCATGTGCCTGGCCATCCTCGACTGGGGGGATAAGCCCCTTGCGATCGGCAAAGACAAGCATTTCGCCGGGGCCAACATGGCCTTCCCCAGGCGGGTGCTCGAAGAAGCGAAAGGATTTCCGGAATTTCTCGGGCGCAAGGGGAAAAAACTGCTCTCCAACGAGGAAATCCTGGTCAGCCGCTATCTCGACGACCACGGCCTGATTACCCTCTATCACCCAGACGTGCTGGTCAGGCATTCCATCCAGCCCGCGCGCCTGCGCGAAGGCTGGTTCATCAGCCGCAGCTACTGGCAAGGCGTCTCAAACGCCATCATGCACGTCCGCGAAAACAAGACCGCCTGGCCGGGCAGGCTGTCGGCCGCCTTACGCGTCGCCGCCGGTCTGGCGAAAAGACCCTCCTGGATCTGGCTGGCCTGCCTGCCGGCGGCGGACCGGGAGCGCTTCGACTTCACCTGCGACCGCGTCGGAAAACTGGGTTTCATCAGCGGCCTGCTCGGCCTGGCCGGGTAAGGGGCTGCAAGGGGCCGTCCATGAAAGTGCAGATCATAAGCCGCGTCACCGCCGAACCGCGCTGCCGGGGCAACGCCGCCTACCTGCTCGACCTGATGCGCGGCCTTGAAACCGGCGGCGTCGAACTCGACTTCAGCCTGCTTGACGTCCCCTCCACCCCGCCGCTGCGCACCTGGGACGACCTGGCCTCCCGGGCGGAGATCGACCAAGCCCTGGCGCGCTTTGCCGCCTTCGCCCCGGACGCGGTGATCGTCAACTACGTCTATCTCGCCCCTATCCTGGACGCCCTGCCCCGGGACGCGCTCACGGCGATCCTGACCATCGACGTGCGCAGCCGGCGCTTTGAATCGTTTCAAAGCGAAGGCCTGCCCATGGACGGCATGGTCTGGACCGAGGAACTGGAAGCCTCGCTGCTTTCCAAAGCCCGTCTGCTCATCGCCATCCAGCCCGAGGAAGCGGCGATTTTGCAGCGCCTGGCCCCGGACGCCGCCGTCGTGCTGGCGCCTTTTTCCATGCTCGAAAAATCGACCCCATACCCGGAAATTCCCGGGCGCTGCCTGTTCGTCGGCAGCGACGCGGACCACAACGTCTTCGGATTGCGCTGGTTTCTGCGCGAGGCCTGGCCCCTGGTGCTGGCCGAAGCGCCCGGGGCGAGTCTTGACGTCTGCGGTTCGATCGGGCGCCGCTTCAAGGAAAGCTACCCGAAGACGGTCTTTCACGGACGCTTGGACGATCTGGACCCTTACTACGGCGCGGCCCAGGCGGTCGTCGTGCCGCTTCGGGTGGGCAGCGGTCTGGAGATCAAGCTGGTGGAGGCCATGGCGTACGGCAAGGCCTGCGTGGTCAGCTCCCGGGGACTGGCCGCCCTGCCGCCGGGCTGCGCCGGAGCCGTGATGCCGGGCGAGGACGCCGCGACCTTCGCCCGGGCCGTGGTCCGGGCGCTGACCGACGACGCCTTGCGCCGGCGCGTCGGCCAAAACGCCCTGGCCTGCGTCCGGGAGCATTTCAATCCGCAAAAAGCCCACGGCGAATTGATCGAGCGCCTGCGCCTGGGGATGGTCCGAAGGTAGGCCGGGCGAGCTCCGGGAGGCGCGCGCCTCAGTCTTTCTCCAGGCCGAGCAGGCTTCGCCAAGAGGCCGCCGAGGCCATCTCGCCCGCGCGCTCCCGCCAGACCCGGCGGATTTTCCAGAAGCCCAGGGCCAGCCGCCAGGCGCAGACCAGGGCCCGGGCGAAAAGCGTCAGCCCGAGCAAGCGCCGCATGGGCAGCTCCTGGCAGGAATGGACCTCCCGGTTCAGGCAATGGCTGCGGGTATGGCCGAAGTTCGCCCGCCACTGCCCGACCCGGTGGGTGACGTACAGACTCGGTTTGGCGTCAAGCAGCGCCGCGGGGACGAGATGGCCGCCGAGAGTGAGCGCGCGCAACAGCCCGCGCGCGAAACCGGCGGAAGGCTCGGTGTCGAAAGGCCGGGCCGCGGTGTCCGCGACCACCGGACGCGGCGCGATGTCCCACTTTTTCGCGAACGCCTCGTCGCGCGCGCGCAACGCGCTCACGTCGGTTTGCGCCAGATTGTCCGGTCCCCGCAAGAAATCGTTCACCCCCGCGACCTGCCAGTGCATCTGCGTGTAATTGAAGGCGCACAAATGCTTGAATGCGTCGCGCAGCAGGCGCGCGGCCATGGCCGGGCCGGAAAAACCGTCGTGGACGGCGCTGATCGCGGCCAGGTTGCGGTGCAGGAAATAAACCGACAGCATGTTGATCTTGGAATAAAACGGGACGTGGCGCACGCTGACCCCGGGCAAGGCGGCGATCGTACCGCCAAACGCCCTGGTGTAGCGCAGGCCGAATTCGATGTCGTCGCCGAGCACGAAAAACGGCAGGCACAGACCGTGGGCCGCGGGCATGGCCGCCGGAAAGGCGAAAAACCAGAACGCCCCGTAGTCGCTCGCCTCCTCGAAAAGCAGATAATCGAGCGCGCCCGGGTGTTGCAGGTAGAGCTTGTGCTTGAGCGGCATCATGCGCCAGGGGCTTGGCCGGTCGACGTCCGCGCCGAAGTTCCAGCGCGCCCCGGCCTCGTGCAGGAAATGGGGTTTTTCCATGTCCAGCATCGAACCGGCCACGGCCGTCTTGTCCCCGGCCTGGCGCAAAAAGGCCAGGGTGCGCAGCACCGTCTCGCCGGTGACGATCACGTCGTCGTCCATGACCAGAATATGGCTCGCCTGCCCGCCATCGAGGACTTCGATCATGCCCCGGCTGAACCCCCCGGCCCCGCCGGTGTTGGGATTTCGCACCAGCTTCACCGGCGCGCCGCCGAAAGCCTCGGGGTCAAGCGAGCCGCCGTTGTCGATCACGTAAAAATCCAGGCTGCCCGCGAGCAGCGGATCGGCATGCAGCCGGGCGATGTTGGCGATCACGAACTCGTCGCGGCGGTAGTTGGTGACCACCACCGCCAGGCGCACCGTCCGGCCCGGCCGCTGCGTGGCCACGAACCCGCCGTGCAGCGCCGCCTCGCCGTGGGCGGTCAGCTCGAAAAAGACCCGCCCGTCCTGCCCGTCCGGCCCGTCCGGCCCGTCCGGCAAGTCCGGGGCCCAGGGAATATCCAGGACCACCGGCTCCTCCGCCCGGGCGGCGGCGAAGCGCCGCGTCGTCACGACCTGACGGCCCAGATTGAAGCGCGAGCGCACGAGCGCGACCTCGACGTCGCCGCTTAGGCTCAGATGCAGGCTGGCCTGGCGCACGGCGGTGTGCGCGGTGTAGTGCTGCTGGTAATAGGAATTGAAATAGGTATCGGCGCTGACTGTCTGGCCGGGCGCAAGCGTCAGGCGGGAGCCTTGCGCGTCCCGGCGCAAGCGCAGCGCCCCGCAGGTCAGCAGGTAAAGCCCGGAGACGTCGGCGGCCTCGGGAAGCAGGATGCGCTGCAAGATCTCCATGGCCGCTA
>JADFXV010000039.1 GCA_015233395.1 Desulfovibrionaceae bacterium | reverse complement strand
AGCCCCGCCCTTGAGGCTCATCATCTTCGTGATGGCGGCGGTCAGCGTGGTCTTGCCGTGATCGATGTGACCGATGGTGCCGATGTTGACGTGCGGCTTGTTGCGCTGAAATTTGGCCTTGCCCATGACGTTCTCCTGAGATGTACTGTTAATGCCGATGTATGTTCACGTCGCGCCGGAAGCGGACCGGCTAGCTGATGGAGCCCACGGCCGGAATTGAACCGGCGACCTCTTCCTTACCAAGGAAGTGCTCTACCGACTGAGCTACGTGGGCGGGCCTTTCCAGGGCGAGGAAACGTAAGGAGTGGAGCGGGAAACGGGACTCGAACCCGCAACCCTCAGCTTGGAAGGCTGATGCTCTAGCCAATTGAGCTATTCCCGCATGCTGCCTGTAGTCAAGCAACAGGGCCGCCCTGTCTCCTACAGTCTCAACGCTCGCCGGGCTTCCCCGGCCCAAAATATCCGTCCATCCTGCATAGGGCGGCCCGGGCCGCGCCTCATATCCATTCTGGTGGAGGGGGGAGGATTTGAACCTCCGAAGTCTTACGACGACAGATTTACAGTCTGTTCCCTTTGGCCACTCGGGAACCCCTCCGTCCCGTGGAGCTGGCGATGGGACTTGAACCCGCAACCTGCTGATTACAAGTCAGCTGCTCTACCGTTGAGCTACGCCAGCCGGGAAGCGGAATTACCTACAAGAGGAATCGGCAGGGCGTCAACACCTTTTTGGGCAGCTTGGAAAAATAATTCCAGAAAAATCATCTCCCCAGAACAAAAAAATTCCCGCCAGAGACAATCTCCATGCATTCCCGCTTATTACCCAAGCCGCCCCCCACCCCCGCCCTCCGGGGGCCAAAGGAGGCTCCGCCTCCTCTGGACTCCTTCGCTGGGGGCGATAATCGCCCCCAGACCCCCATGACAGGGGTGGTATGCGCCGGTCCGCGGGCCGCCGGAGAAAATAGTGCGCGTTTGCCCGCAAATCACACGAAATCACCCTGAAACACCTCAAATCACCTGAAACTCCATAAAATACCATAAAATCACCTGATTTTCCACCTCCTCACGGGCTGTTTTTTGTGTTGTTCTTTGAGCTCTTGCAAAATTCATTTGCGGCCACGTCAGGCTCCCGGCGCGGCCGGATAGCCCGCTCAAATTCTGCGGGATTCCAAAGGGCGCAGCTCTTTGGCCGCCGGAGGCTTTAAAAAACCACTTTTTTACAAGCCCCTGCTTTCCTACCACTTTTCGCGCACTCCCCCCCACCATCCCGGCTTCGGCCGGCAAAAAGGAGAACGACCATGACGGATTACGACGACGGAAGCGGCGACAGCGATTTCGGCGGAAATTCCGGACCGGGACCGGATCAGGCGAACGCCCAGGCCGGTGATCCGTACTTCCAGGTCCTGACGGACGGCCCGTACGCGGGCTGGAGCAGGTACGCCTTGGCCAACCTCAAAAGCTCGCTGTCGCCCATGGAATTCGGCGATTTTTTGCAGGACCGCATCGACACGCACTATGCCAACTACGTAAACCGGGACTCGAATGCGCCGCCGTCTAAGCCTGAACTCGACTACGACCCGGCCGATTACGGCGCGCCCGGGCGGACGCGAGCGGCCAGACGGCCGGAGCCGGTCCGGGCGTGGCGGATTCGGGCGGGTCCGGTCTTGGCGGGCCGGATACCGGCGGGTCCGGTCCTGGCGGCTGGTTCGCCAATCAGGGCCTTTTCCCGGATCAAAACTTCATGCCCGGCGCGGGCTTCAGCGGCCAGGGAACCGGCCTGCCCAATTCGTATGGCCCGCTTGGCGGTTACGCCGCCTCGGCCCCGGGCTCGTCTCCCGCATCGCCCTTTGACTTTTCCGTTTTGGAGTCCGCCATGCCCGGCGTCACCCAGGCGCTTTTGAGCGGGTCCGGCTCCGGCGGCGGATTTGCGCCGCCGGCCGGCTACCCGGACCAAACCCCGCCGCTTGGGAGCGCCCCCGGGTCAGGCGGCCTGGCGGGCGGCCCAGGGGTCGGCCCAGGGATCAGATGGACGAATCCGAATGACCCGTTCGGCGGGCAAGGTGACTGGACGAATCCGCTCAATTCGCTCGGCGGCTACGGCGGCCAAGTTGGCGGTTCGAGCAATCCCGACGCTGCTTCGGGCGGCATGGTTTGGCCCGGAGCCGAGTCGCCCGGCTCAAACCCCTATGACCCCTCCCACTTGGACCAGCTCATCCCGCACCTCACCGCCCCGCTCCCGAGCGGAATCGGCTATGCCGGCGGATTGACGACGCCGAGCGGCTATCCGGACCAAACCCCGCCGCTTGGGAGCGGCCCGGAATATGGACTCCGAACGGACGGTACAATGCAGCAGGCGGGATCAGAAGGCGCGACCGAATACCCGTGGGCATACAGAGGAAAAGTCAACAAGCCCACGTCGCCAAAGCCCAAATCGGCTCCAACCTGGCCAAGTCTCGATGATATTTCGGGAGGCATCGGACAAATTGTCTCCGGTCTTGGTGACGCCGGAAAAAGCATTGTGGATGGCATATCGAAATCACTTGAAACTACTAAACCCACCCCCAACACTCCAGATCCGAATCGAGTTATCTATTGCTACAAATGTCCTGGGGATTCCAAGTGGGCAAATGTTACGGCTGCAACTGATCGATATGGCTCAAACCATTATCGCAACATGGGATGTCAGGTTTACATTACCAAAGGAAACTATTGACGATCCACCCAAAACCGGCAACATCTCCACACAGAGTGGCATAACAATCTTACTATGCCAAGGAACGCAACAACTTGTTTGTCGCGTTCCTTGGCTATTTACGGCCTATGTATGCACTTCTCTAGAGATTTAATTAAGGATAACAACATTACATTGACCCAATAGCAATCGGTATACACTTCTTCACAATATTTTTTCATTTCTATGTTCGATATCGTATTTTTCAAAACCAACATATTGTTAATATTTCTTTGGTTTGTCGAATAAAGTAGTGCTATGTTTGCGTAAATATCATTTATATTTTTCTTTTTTCCTCTGTATAAATGTTCAATATTTTCAATGCTTGCAATGAATGAATAGGCCCATGTAATGTCTGTCGCCGAGTCACGCATGGAATTTATTGCATCTTCAAATTCAAATATTTCATTATCCGGCAGTGATTGCATTTTACTTCTCAATTCTAACGCTTTTTCGTGCCGCCCTTGAGAGTCGCTCATCGCAAAATACATGTTACGCTTAATTTTATCCAGATTACTTTGTACATTTAATGAATTACATGTGAAACAATAATTTACCCCAAACGGTAAGCCTGCAATGATCACCAACGACACGAGGAAAACCAATCCCAATTTGCTTATTTTCATGGCCGCCCTCACAAACACATAATAATCAGAAAATTTTGAAATTATAGCTGCTAGTCCAATTTTAATTTTTCATAAATATGACATTCATTAAATAACGCATTCACTGAAACAAGGGCGCTAATCAATTTGTCATACTTCAAAATGTAGTCTTCAGGCAATTTTTTCACCAAATGGACCGCCCGCCATTTCCAGCCATCCGAAAGCATGTAATATAAATATCCTCGTAGATTTATCATCTGAGACAAGGAATCCTCTTTGTCTCCAGACGCATCTTGTCCTATCACAACTTGATACATTGTCATTAAATCGAATACATGTTGCGAAGCCATATATGCACTCACACCGATGTCGGACAATTCTTCTATATCTTTGGCGTATTGGTCATCGGGAGAAATGCTTTTCTGCATTTCACGCACAATTGATGTCATCTCCAGGAGAATAAAAGTATCTTCCTTAAATTGCGACAGGAGTTTGATCTGGTCTTTGTCAAGTTCTTTGGCGTAACCGTAAGGAGGCGCAAACGCCAAGATCAACGCTAATACGATTATCATCATGCGCATGATATAGAACCTTCCTTGCTATTTCCGGCGAAAGTCTTCAGGCGAATCGAGCGCCCTGGCTACGACATCCGGCCGCGAGCGTTCGCGCCAGAGCCGCTCGTCCCGGATGCAGCGGTGCGCGACAACAAACCGGACCTTGTCTCGATAATCGCCGAATCCGGAGAAATAACCGTCCGGCGTAAGCCAGACCACGGCGTCGGAAAACGGATAGAGCAGAGCCAGCGTCTTTTTCGAGCGCAAGTCGACGATCGCCGGAAGATCAAAGGCGGCATCGAAGCCAAAACCCCGGCGGCCGTCCGGCAGCAAAACCGCCAAGCCGTTCAACGCCTGAAAACTCGGTCCGCGCCCGGCCAGGGAACCGATATCCGGGAGCATGCCCAAGTTCTTCCCGGAGGCGGTTTCGTACCGGGTGATCCCGGCCAGCAATCGCCGGCCGTCCGGGGAAAAACCGAAGAAGTAGCTGGACGCAAAGCCGTCCGGCGCAGCAAGACGCGCTCGAACGCGACCGCTTGGCAGATGGCGCAGTATGACCTCGCCTTGACTTTGTTGCGCGAGCAGGCGTCCATCGGGTGAAAAGGCAAACCGGAGCGGCCGGATTTCCCCAAGCCCGATTTCGGCCCGCGTCTTGCCATCCGGGACGCCGATCAAGCGCAGCGTGTACGTCGTCTCAAGCAACGGGCCGGTGTTGACGCCCACGGCGGCCAAGGTTCCCTCGCTGTTTAGCGCGCTCTGGCCGGTAAATTCGCCGATGCCGGGAATCGCTTGCCCGAGTTCGCGGCCCGTGGCGGCCTCGAAAAAAAGCATCCCGGCCGGACCGCTTGCGCCCAACACCCTCCCGTTGGCCGAAATCGCGAGAAACTTCCCGCCGATCCGGCTCGCCGCCGGACTATGCCAGCGCAGGCTCCCATCCTTGGCGCTTACAACCGAGATTTCCTGGAGCGAAGAGGCGTACGCTTCGATGCCCGGAAATCTGCCGTTTCGCGCGGTGTCGCGCAGCAGGGCGAGCAGTCCCGAGCCCCAACCGGCCGCCAAATCCACGACATAGCCGTCTTCGCTTGCTGCCGGCGTGACCGCATGGGACTGTGTGTCATACAGATCCACGCGAAAGCCGAGGTAATGACCAGCGCAGCCGGGATCGCCGCCGCGGCCCACGGCCCAAAACCGGCCATCGGGCGAAAAAGCCAGCGCGCTCATCTCGGACGCATCGTCACGAAGAGCTTCTGGCGATACGGGTTTCAAGTCCGGCAGCGACACGAAATAAGGTTTGAGCTCGTCTCTCGTCTTGGCGGCGCAATACAGCAGCTCTCCGGCGGGGCTAAATTGCGCCGTCTCGCCCGGTGTGAATTCGCGAAAAAGTTTCGCTCGCGCGAGTTCCCGAAAGTCCTGCCAGGAGAAAACCGCCAGATCGTTGTCAAACGCCGACCGCTTAAGCGGCGGCGAGGCGAGTTGCTCCGCGTCGATCACCGCCGCCGCGAAAAGCCCGCCATCCGGACTCACGGCCAGAGGATACAGAAAACCGCCGCCAAGCTTGGCCGCGCCAGGGACAACCCGGCGAAGCACGGAGGTTTCCTTGGTTAGGTCAAGACGCTCGATGATCTGATCGTCACCCTTGGTTCCGAACACGACCAGAAACGATCCGTTGTTCGAGATGACGCAACCCTGCGGAAAAAAATCCAAGTCGAACACGGCGCGTTCGCAACCGGTCGCGGTTTCCCGGACGACAACATGGTGGGACGCGCCTTCTCCCTTCGTTTTATCCGGCAGAGGCGGCAACAGAGTTTCCACGCGTCCATCGGCGGATAGGCCGTAACGGCCCATGCGGGTTTCGCTGGACGTCAGGCCGTTGCCGGAGAATAGAACCTGGCGATCTTCGGAAACGACGGCCAACACCCCGTCCGGCCGGAAAACCAAACGGGCATGAGGACTGGATTGGCCTGGAATTTTGACGCCGGATTGAGTGAAATCGGGGAGCATTCGACTGATGGTAGTCATATCGAGAAGACACGGCGGGGCTGTTTGCCAGAGTTTGAGATTTCCATCTTCGGATAAAGAGGCGAGCTGCCGCTCGTCCGGAGAAAAGGCCAGACTCGCCACCGTGGCGTTGTGCCCGCGCTGCACGACCGTGCGCGCCTCGCCGGCCCCGGCCATGGCCGCGCCGCCGATCACGACCGCAAACGCGATCACGACCGCCAGGAATATCTTGCCCGCCATGCCCCGCCTCCAATCAATTTCTATGCGTCATCTTGTACGCATACGGCGAACGGGCGTCAACCGGGAAGCCGCGCCGGCCGCCCTCCTGCCGTGGGGGTCCGGGGGCGATCATCGCCCCCGGGGGGGTCTGGGGCGCAGCCCCAGCGATTGAGGCCGTTCCCGGCCATTCCCGGCCGCTTTGGCGCCGCTGGCCGTTCGCCGGAAAAATTTGCGCCGTTTACCGGAAAATGGGTTGCATAAAAAATTTCCAGCTTTCATTATCGCGCCTGGCCGAATCCACGCGCCTTAATCGGCCGGGCGCCGCGCGGCGCCGGATAGAACTTCAAGAACACAGGGAGTGCCGAAGATGAGCGACCAGGAAAAAATCGAGAGCATGATGCACGAGAACAGGGTGTTTGCGCCCCCCAAGCGCGAAAACGCCTACGTCAAAAGCATGGCCGAATACGAGGCGATATACAAGCGTTCGGTCGAAGATCCCGAAGGCTACTGGGGCGACCGGGCGAAGGAACTCCTGACCTGGCTCAAACCCTGGGACAAGGTGCTCGAATACGATTTCAACGGGCCGGACATCGAATGGTACAAGGGCGGCAAGCTCAACGTGGCCCACAACTGCCTGGACCGCCACATCGCCGGCCCGCGCCGCAACAAGGCGGCGCTGATCTGGCAGGGCGAGAAGGAAGACGACGTTCGCGTCTACACCTATCAAATGCTGCACCGCGAAGTTTGCCGTTTCGCCAACGTGCTCAAGAAACTGGGCGTTGCGCGCGGCGACCGGGTCAGCATCTACCTGCCCATGGTTCCCGAACTGGCCATCGCCATGCTGGCCTGCACCCGCATCGGCGCGCCGCATTCCATCGTCTTCGCCGGCTTTTCCGCCCATAGCCTGCGCGACCGCATCCAGGACTGCCAGGCCAAGGCGCTCATCAGCGGCGACGGCGTCCTGCGCGGCGGCCGCACCATCGGGCTCAAGAACAACGCCGACGACGCCCTCAAGGAATGCCCCACGGTCAAAAACGTGATCGTGCTCAAGCACGCCGGCAACGACGTGACCATGGTCGAAGGCCGCGACACATACTGGCACGACGAAATGGCCGCCGACTACATCTCCGACCACTGCGAATACGAAGTGATGGACGCCGAAGACCCGCTGTTCATCCTGTACACCTCGGGCTCGACCGGCAAGCCCAAGGGCGTCTACCACACCACCGGCGGCTACCTGACCTACGTCGCCCACACCAGCCAGCTGGTCTTCGACCTGCACGACGAGGACATCCACTGGTGCACGGCCGACATCGGCTGGGTCACCGGACACTCCTACATCGTCTACGGGCCGCTGGCCCTCGGCGCGACCTCGATCATGTTCGAGGGCGTCCCCTCCTACCCCAACCCGGGCCGCTTCTGGCACATCTGCGAGAAATTCAAGGTCAACGTCTTCTACACCGCGCCCACGGCCATCCGCGCGCTCATGCGCGAAGGCTCCAAATGGCCGGAAAAATACAAGCTGGAATCGCTGCGCATCCTCGGCTCCGTGGGCGAGCCGATCAACCCCGAAGCCTGGATGTGGTACCACGAATTCGTCGGCAAAAAGAAACTGCCCATCGTGGACACCTGGTGGCAGACCGAAACCGGCGGCCACATCATCTCGCCCCTGCCCTACGCCACCCCGGCCAAGCCCGGCAGCGCCACCAAGCCCCTGCCCGGCATCGTGGCCGCGATCGTCAACAAGGACAACGAACCCTGCGCGCCCAACGAAGGCGGCTTCCTGGTCATCAAAAAGCCCTGGCCCGGCATGCTGCGCGGCGTCTGGGGCGACAAGGAGCGCTTCAAGAAGCAGTACTTCGCGGGCTTCCCCGGCTGCTACGAGTCCGGCGACGGCGCCCGCGTGGACGAGGACGGCTACTTCTGGATCATGGGCCGGGTCGACGATGTGATCAACGTCAGCGGCCACCGCATGGGCACCGCCGAAATCGAGTCCGCCCTGGTCTCGCACCCGACCGTGGCCGAGGCCGCCGTCGTCGGCATGCCGCACGACATCAAGGGCCAGGCGATCTACGCCTACGTGACCCTCAAGGACGGCTTCGAGGAAAGCGACGACCTGCTCAAAGAACTCAAGGTCCACGTGCGCAAGGAAATCGGCCCGATCGCCAGCCCCGACGTGATCCAGTTCGCCCCGGGCCTGCCCAAAACCAGAAGCGGCAAGATCATGCGGCGCATCCTGCGCAAAATCGCCGCCGACGAAACCGAAACCCTGGGCGACACCTCGACGCTCGCCGACCCGTCCGTGGTCACCGACCTGATCGAAGGGAAAAGCAAGCTGTTTGCGAAGTAATGAGATAATGAATCGGGGAAAACCTTTTGTGAACAAAAGGTTTTCCCCGAACCCCTTTCCAAAAAACTTTGTTCAATAAAAAAGGAGTCCGTTTGGGCTCCTTTTTTTATGACTTGTTTGCGGCGCAAAGAGGGCGATTCGTGAATCGCCCCTACTCCAGCCCAATTGCCTCAGCCAGGCGCGATATTCCCCTCCCTGAGACGCCCCTTGCCGTGGGGGTCCGGGGGCGATCATCGCCCCCGGCGGGGTCTGGGGCAAAGCCCCAGCGGGACCCACGACGAACGACTCATGAATCGCCCTTGACATGGTACCATTTGGCAGTATCATTTCCCCGTGAACGCCAAACACCGCAAGACCTTGGCCGAGATTTTCGAAAATCCGGTCCGGGCCGACATCGCCTGGAAAGACGTCGTGGCGCTCCTTACGGCCATGGGAGCCCACGTCCGGCAAGGACAGGGGTCGCGATTGCGAGTGACGCTCGGAACGGTTCGGATGACTTTCCACGAACCGCATCCCGAAAAAACAACCGACAAAGGGGCGGTCAAGACCGTGCGCCTTTTTCTGGAAAAGGCCGGAGCCAAATTATGAACGTGCTGCACTACAAAAACTACACCGGCGTGTTCGATTTCATCCCCGGGGACGACGCCTTTCACGGGCGAGTCGTGGGCTTGCGCGACGTTGTCCATTTCTCTGGCCGCTCCCTCGACGAACTCCAAAAAAGCCTGGCCCAGGGCGTCGAGGACTATCTCGCGATGTGCGCCGAAGAAGGCGTCAGCCCGCAAAAGCCTCTTTCCGGAAAAATCGGCCTGCGCCTCGGCCCGGAACTCCACGGCCGGGCGGCGACGGCCGCCAAGACCGCCGGGAAAAGCCTCAATTCCTGGATCGCCGAAGTCATCGACAAGGAATCGCGCCGCAACCAACCGGCCTGAGAGACCAGGGGCGCCGCCCCTGGACCCCGCTGGGGGGCCGGGGGCATCATGCCACCCGGTTCGCTTCTTGCCCTTTGCCCTTGTACGCGGTACATCGCCTGGGCATTACGACTTGCGGAGCGCTCGTGCAAAAGATCCTTCTGCTCGCCTTGGCCGGCGTGGCCGGAACGCTCGCCAGATATTACCTTTCCGGGGCGGTGCACGACGTTCTAGGCCGCGAGTTTCCCTTCGGGACCGCAGCCGTCAATCTGCTCGGCTGCGCCCTGTTCGGCCTCGTCTGGACGCTGGCCGACGAACGCGCCCTGCTCTCGCCGCAAGCCCGCATCGTCATCCTGGTCGGCTTCATGGGCGCCTTCACCACCTTCTCCAGCTTCATCTACGAATCGGCCGGCCTCATCCGCGACCAAGAATACCTCAAGGCGGCCGTCAACATCGTAGGGCAGAACGTCCTGGGCTACGGCTGCTTCATCCTCGGCGCCGCTTTTGGACGAGTGATCTGAAGGGAAGATGGGAAGATCGAGGGCAAGCCCCCCTTCCCGATAAACTTTGATCCGTCCGGCTTGTATGCCGCCAGCCGATACGCGCCGCCGAACGCAGGGCGCCCGCCGGGCGTCAGGCCATAACCCGGCGGATGACGTCCTTGAGTTCCGTCATATCCACCGGCTTGGCGATGTAGTCGTTCATTCCGGCGGCTACAAATTTATCCCGGTCTCCGGCCATCGCGTAAGCCGTCATGGCGATGATGGGGATATTCGCCTTGGCTCCGAGGGAAGAGGATGCCCTGATGCGTCTGGTCGCCTCCACGCCGTTCATGACAGGCATTTGTATGTCCATGACGATGCAGTCGAAACGATGTTTGGCGAGCAGTTCAATGGCTTGCCGGCCATCCACGGCGGTGTCCACGGCATGCCCCAGTTTTTCGAGCACCCCCTTGCCGGCCTGGAGGTTTACCTCGTCGTCTTCGACAAAGAGGATTCGCCAGCTTTTCTCGGCTACGGGGCTTGGGTCCGGCTTGGCCCGGCCGGATTGATCCGCCTGCGTATCGGGGAGCTTAAACGGCAGCGAAAGGTAAAACGTCGTTCCCTCGCCCTCGGCATTGTCGACGGCAAGCTCGCCGTCCATGAGCTTAACCAGCTTGCGAACGATCGAAAGGCCAAGCCCCGCGCCTTGAAATTTTCGGGTGTATGACCCGTCCGCCTGGGTAAAAGGATCCCAAACGCTATCGAGCATGTCATCCGGGATTCCGATGCCGGTGTCGGCCACCGTGAACAGGACGCGGATTTTTGAGGCGTCGGCGGCGGGGAGTGGAGTCGCTTCGATGCGTATGGCCCCTTCATTTGTGAATTTGATGGCGTTGCCGGCAAGATTGAAAAAAATCTGCCTGAGTCTGTTTTCATCCCCGATCAAAGGGGACGGCATGCGCGCATCGATGCTGAAGCTGAGGTCGAGACCTTTGTCCTTCGCGGCCGCCGAGAACATATCCATGAGTGAGGCCCTCAGATCCTGGAGCGGGAATTCCATGTCCTGAAGAGACATTTTGTCCGCTTCGATCCGGGATAAGTCCAGGATGTCCATGAGTAACTTGGTCAGGCGGCCGGAAGATTTCGATATGGCGGTGAGATATTCTTGTTGCTCCTCGTCGAGGGTCGTCAGTTGCATGAGTTGCAGCATGCCCATGATGCCGTTGAGCGGCGTCCGGATCTCGTGGGACATGTTGGCGAGAAATTCGGATTTGGCGCGGTTGGCCGCTTCGGCCTTGTCTTTCAAGGCGTGACTCGACGTCTCGGCCTGTACGCGCTTGGTGATGTCGGTCAGATTCACCAGCACGAAATTCTTGCCCCCGGACCGAAGCGGGGAACAAGAAATCAAAAAATGCGCGGTGATCGTCTCGCCGCCCAGCATCAAGCTCAGGCTTCCCTCTTCGTTGTAGACCCTTTCGCCCGATGAAAAAACCCGCATGACCCTGGAACGCACGGGACAATGAACGCAATCGGGAGTTCTGCCGCATCCCCCGGGCAGGAAGGAATTGAGACAGCGAAACACTTCGCCCCCCAAGCGCCCCAAGAGCTCCGTCTTGGGTTGGCCAAGCCAAACCTCCAGGGCGGGGTTTATGTCCACCACCCTGCCCTCGTCATTGACCAGCAGCATGAGGTTGGGGGTATTCTCATACAGGGCGGCGAGAAATTCAGTCTTGGCCGACAATTCGGCTTGAAGCAGCTTATGGGCGGTGATGTCCGTCAAGGCCAGGCGGCAATTGCGTCCGCTTGCGTCTCCGGCCCCCTCGGCAAGCACATGAAGAAGCCCCTTGCCGGTCTCAAGGGAAAATTCATGCCGTATTTTGGCCTGGGACGTAAGGAGCTGCTGGAAAAAGCCGGCCCAGCTTTTCCTTTCCGTTTCGGAAATGAGAAATCCGAAGTCGCTGCCGATCAGAGTGGATCGATCAATTCCCAGAAGCTCGGCGCCCGCGAGATTGGCTCGCAGGATTTTCGAGCGCTCGTCCAGGGTGAAATAGCTCAGCGGCGACAATTCATAGAGGCCGGTATATTCAGCCAGCGCCGTCTCCAGCTTGTCCCTGGCCTGGATCAATTCGGCGTTCTGCATCTCCAGTTCGATTTGATGGACCTGAAGTTCCGGGAGCAACCCCCCGGGGTCCCGCTCCGAACCGGCAGGCCGGAGTTTTTCCCGGCGCTCGGCCAAGATCCGTTCCGCCTGGCCGCGCAGGGAGTCGCCCACGGATGGAGTATTCGTCTTTTTGGGCATGACAGATCCCTGTTCATCCACCCCCTCTCTCCCCTCTCCTCACTCCCCTCACAAATTGGTGAGTCCGGAGCGGATGGCGTAGCGGGTGAGGTCGGCCAAGTTGCCCAGGCCGAGTTTTTTCATGATGTTGCGGCGGTGGACTTCGACGGTTTTTTCCGAGAGGTGGAGCAGGCCGGCGATTTGTTTGGTGGGGTGTCCCTCGGCGAGCAGTTGGAGCACTTCGCGTTCGCGGTTGGTGAGCTCGCCGTGCGGTTGTTCGCTCGCGGTCAGGCGCTGGACGTAGTCTTCGAGCACCATGCCGGTGAGGCCCGGGCTCAGGTAAATTTGGCCTTTGAGCACGGTGTCGATGGCGTGGGTCAGTTCGTCGAAGGCGCATTCCTTGAGGATATAGCCTCTGGCCCCGTTTTTGAGCATTTCGGCCACGAAGCGCCGGTCGGAGTGCATGGACAGGGCGATGACTTTCACCCCGGGCTGGCCGGCGATGATCTTGCGCGTGGCTTCCATGCCGTTGAGCACCGGCATCTGGACGTCCATGATGACCAGGCTGGGCGAGAGTTTTTCGCACAGTTCCACGGCCGCCAGGCCGTCGACCGCCTCGGCCACGACGCGCAGGCCCGGCCGCGCCTCGATCAGGGCGCGCAGACCCTGGCGCAGGATGATATGGTCGTCGGCCAGAATGATGGTTACGGACATGGCGCGCTCCGAATCCTCTTGCGCTTTCCATAACAAATTATTTGGTATTTGGAACCACTTCATTTAATTCATACTTTTTTAGTCCAGTTTCACCTCGCGAGGCTTGCGGATTTTTCTCTCCGCATCCGGCGCGGCGCGAGTCAATTGCCTTGACCTGGCTTGCCCGGGGCGACTATATTTTTCCCGGCTTTCGCTTGTCCAGAAATTTTCCGGGGTGTTTCCGGCCCGGCCCAATTCGGCCCAGTCCGAGATCATCGTTGCCAACCTCAGACACAGTGCGGCGCATGGCGGCAAAAATTCTTTTCCTGATCGCCGACGGCATGGGCGGCTACCCGCTGGCCGCGCTGGGCGGCAAAACCACCCTGGAGGCGGCCGCCACGCCCACCCTGGACGCCCTGGCGCGCGCCGGCGTGGTCGGCCTGTGCCGCACGGTGCCGCCGGGCATGGCTCCGGGCTCGGACGTGGCCAACATGGCGCTGCTCGGGTTTAACCCCAGGGTCCACCACACCGGGCGCGGGCCGATCGAGGCCGCCGCCCAGGGCGTCGAACTGGCCGAAGACGACCTGGTCTTTCGCCTCAATCTCGTGGCCTTGACCGCGCTCACCGGCTCCGGCGTCATGCGCGACTACAGCGCCGGGCACATCGAGACCGATGCCGCCCGGGCCTTGATCGGCGCTTTGTCCGCCATGGCCTCGCCTTTCACCCTGTATCCGGGGGTGCAGTACCGGCACCTGCTGGTGTATCCCGGCCAGGCGAACGGCCCGGCCGCGCGCCTGGCCGTGCGGCCGCCGCACGACATCACCGGCGAGTCGATCGCCCCGGACCTGGCGCAACTGGCAAGCTGTCCCGAACTGCTCGCCTTCATGGAGCGCGCGGCCGCCTATCTCCAAAGCCCGGCCAATCCCACCAAGGCCGCCTCGGTCTGGCCCTGGGGCCAGGGCCGGGCGCTTCACCTGCCCTCGTTTGCCGGGACATTCGGCCTGCGCGGGGGGGTGGTCACGGCCGTGGACCTGGTGCGCGGCCTGGGGCGCGGCGCCGGCATGGAAATCCTCGACGCGCCCGGCGCGACCGGGCTGCTCGACACCAATTACGAGGGCAAGGTCGAAGCGGCGCTCGATTTTCTGAAGAGAGGCGGCGATTTCGTCTTCGTGCATCTGGAAGGCCCGGACGAATGCGGCCACGGCGGCGACACGGCCGGCAAAATCGAAGCCATCTCCCGCTTCGACGCCCGCATCGTCAAGCCGCTGGTCCACGCCCTGGCGGACACCGGGGCCGCGCTGCTCGTGGCCTGCGACCACCTGACTCCGGTCGCCATGCGCACCCACGCCGCCGACCCCGTGCCTTTCCTGTTCTGGAAATCCGGCCTGCCCGCCTCCGGCCCGGCCGTCTTCAGCGAACGCTCCGCCGCCGCTGCCGGCGTCACCGTCGATCCCGGCTTTGGTCTTTTGCCCTTCGTTTTGCGGCATATTCGCTGAAAAGCCCCGCCCGGAGACGTTTTCACGGGTCTTGCCTTCGGCGGCCGTTCGTGTTCCAGCGTTACGTCACACAATCTCAGATTGGCCGCCACCGAAATGTAACATCGGCGGCTGTATTCGGGTAGCGTCGCGATTGCGCCATCAACCTTTTTTTTGGAGGATACGATGAAGAAATTAGCCCTCATCACGGCCGTGCTGGTTCTCGCCCTGGCCCTGCCGGCCATGGCCGAGACCGAGATCAAGATCGACGGTTCGACCACCGTCCTGCCCATCATGCAGAAGATGGTCGAGGCCTACATGAAGGAAAACCCGGCCATCAAGATGACCGTCTCCGGCGGCGGCTCGGGCAACGGCATCAAGGCCATCCTCGACGGCACCACCGACCTGGCCATGAGCTCGCGCAAGATGGAAGAAAAAGAGCTCGACATGGCCAAGGAAAAAGGCGCCCCGGCCATGCCCATGGCCATCGCCATCGACGCCCTCGTGCCCATCGTCAACCCGGCCAACCCGGTGGCCAACCTGACCATCGAGCAGCTGCGCGGGATCTACACCGGCAAGATCACCAACTGGAAGGAAGTCGGCGGCGAAGACAAGCAGATCGTGGTCATCTCCCGCGACACCTCGTCTGGCACCTACGAAGCCTGGAGCGAGCTGGTCCTGAACAAGGAGAAGGTCTTCCCCGGCGCCTTGTTGCAAGCCTCCAGCGGCGCGGTCAAGGAAGTCGTGAGCAAGAACAAGTTCGCCATCGCCTACGACGGCTACGGTTATGTCGACAAGAGCGTCAAAGCCGTCAGCGTCAACGGCATCGCCGGCAACCCCGACACCGCCTCCAACGGAACCTACCCGGTTTCCCGCAATCTCTTCGTCATCACCCGGGGCGCGCCCCAGGGCGAACTGGCCAAGTTCGTGGACTACATCATGAACCCGGCCAAGGGCCAGAAGATCGTCGGTGAAAACGGCGCCATGCCGGTGAAGAAATAAGGAAAGAGAAGAGGGGGAAATCGGGGAGAAAACCCCTTTTGTGAACAAAAGGGGTTTTCCCCCCGAGCCCCCCTTTCCCCAAAAAACTTTATCAATTTACCACCGACCCACCCCCCCGTCGCGGGGGTCCAGGGGGCAAAGCCCCCTGGCGAGGTAACCATGCGGTTCGATCGAAAGGCCAAAGACAACCTGGCCAAATATTTCTTCCTGTGCACGGCGCTTTTCTCCATCCTGGCCTTGGCGCTGATCACGATCTATCTGTTCATGGAAGGCCTGCCCATTTTCAAGGTCACGAGCGTCACCGACTTCGTTTTCGGCCAGTATTGGTACCCCACCAACGAGGCGAACCCGGAATTCGGCATCTCCACGCTGATCGTCGCCTCGCTGGCGGTCACGATCCTGTCCTCGTGCCTGGCCATTCCGCTCGGCGTCATGACGGCCATTTACTTATCCGAGATCGCCACCCACAACATGCGCCAGATCGTCAAGCCCGTGGTCGAGCTGCTCGCCTCGCTGCCTTCGGTGGTCATCGGCTTTTTCGGCATGGTGGTGGTCGCGCCTTTCCTTCAGGACGTCATGGACGTGCCGGTCGGACTCAATTTGTTCAACGCCTCGCTGATGCTGGCCTTCATGAGCGTGCCGACCATCTGCAGCGTGTCCGAGGACGCCATTTATTCCGTCCCCCGCGAACTCAAGGAAGCCTCGCTGGCCCTCGGCGCGACGCACTGGGAGACGATCCGCAAGGTCATCGTGCCGGCTTCGCTGTCGGGCATCAGCACCGCCGTCATCCTGGGCATGTCCCGGGCGATCGGAGAGACCATGGTCGTGCTCATGGTCGCCGGCGGCGCGGCCATGTTTCCCAACTCGATCTTCAGCCCGGTGCGGCCCATGCCAGCCTCCATCGCCGCCGAGATGGCCGAGGCGCCGTTTCGGAGCAACCATTACCGCGCCCTGTTCGCCACCGGCATCGTGCTCTTTCTCTTCACCCTGGTTTTCAACATCATAGCCCAGCACATCTCCGAAAAACACAAGCAAACCGGGGCGGCCACGCTCTGATCCGGAACCGATCATGCCAACCGCCTCGCATAAGCTCGCGGCCAGAAAAGCCTATCAAACCCTTGCCTGGGCCGCCTTTCGCTGCGCCACCGGGATCAACGGCCTGGCCCTGGTCATCATCTGTATCTTTTTGTTCCGCAACGGACTTTCGGCCATCACCTGGAGCTTTCTGACCGAAGCGCCGCGCGAATCCATGACCGCCGGCGGCATCTTTCCCTGCATCGTAGGCACGGTCCTGCTCTCCGTCGGCTCGATGCTCGTGGCCTTTCCCCTGGGCGTGGCCGCGGCCATCTATCTGAACGAATACGCCAGGCCCGGCCGGACCCTGCGCTTCATCCGCCTGGGCATCAACAACCTGGCCGGGGTGCCTTCGGTGGTCTTCGGCCTGTTCGGACTGGCCTTTTTCGTGATCTTTTTCGGCTTCGGCGTGAGCCTGCTGTCCGGCATTTTGACCCTGGCCATCCTCGTTCTGCCGGTGATCATCGGCACCTCCGAGGAGGCCCTGCGCAGCGTGCCGAACACCTACCGCGAGGCCTCGCTCGGCCTTGGGGCCACCAAATGGCAGACCATCCGCCTGGTGGTCCTGCCCGCCGCCGTGCCGGGCATGCTCACCGGGGCCATCCTCGGGCTTTCGCGCGCCGCCGGCGAGACCGCGGCCATCATGTTCACCGCCTCGGTCTTCTACACCCCGGACCTGCCGACCTCGATCTTTTCCCCGGTCATGGCCCTGCCGTACCACGTTTACGTCCTGGCCACGGCCGGCACCAATATCGAAAAGACCAGGCCTTTGCAGTACGGCACCGCCCTGGTGCTCATCGCCCTGGTCCTGGGCATGAACATGGCGGCCATCTGGCTGCGGGCCAGGCTGCAAAAACAGCGCTGAGACGCGGCGGCGCGGCCGTTGCAAGAACGCCTCCGGCGGCCAAAGGGGCTTAGCCCCGTTGGAATCCCCTGCCGTAAAACCACTCACCGGGAGGGTTGATCCACGCTTCACAACCGGCCGGTAACGGGATATGCTGCAATAACGGCTTGAACGAACCCCTGTAACCCAACCAAGAGGTCCGCATGGCTGAATCCGGAACGCACAAGAATTACGTCCTGGACACCAACGTACTCATTGAAAACCCAAGCTGCATCCTCTCCCTCAAAAACGGCAGCGACAATGCCATCTACATCCCCTACCACGTGCTCATGGAGCTTGAGCACTTAAAAAATACGCCGAAACTTCGCCACATCGTCTCCAAAGTCATCCAGCTGCTTCTCGACAACAAGGATTCCATCAAATTCATCGGCAATACCGGCGCGGTCTCGCCCTACACCGAGATCGTGGACAACTTCATCCTGCGCGAAATCGAAGCCGCCAAGGAGATCGAAAACCCTATCCTGGTGACCAACGACCGCATCCTGCGCCTGCAAGCCGACCTGCGCGGCATCAAAAGCGAGGAACTGCGCGATTCAAAACCCTTCGAATCCGAATCGCAGCAGTTCACCGGCTTTGTGGACGAAAACGAGCCGGCCGTTCCCAACTCTTTTTTCTGGCGCGACGGCCGCCCGGTCATGCGCGCTCCGCTCGGCGACAAGGTCATCGGCTACAACAACGAAATCTGGAACGTCAAACCGCGCACGGTGTATCAGAACCTGGCCTTCGAACTGATGCTCGCCGAGCACGTCGATCTGATCTCCATCCAGAGCGAGGCCGGCTTCGGCAAGACCCACCTGGCCCTGGCCAGCGCCCTGTACCTGATCCTCGAAAAAAAGCTCTTCGACAAGATCTACATCCTCAAGCCCACCATCGAGATCGGGGCCAAGCTGGGTTTTCTTCCCGGCGACATCAAGGAAAAACTCGAACCGTACACGAAATACGTCTTCGACCTCTTGCAGAAGCTGCATAAACTGCGCTCGGCCAACAAAATCTTCGTCAACCCCAACGACGACGCGCCGCGCTACAACAACAAGAAATTCGAGGTCCTGCCCCTGGCCTACGTGCGCGGCATGAACATCGAAAACGCCTTCGTGATCATCGACGAAACCCAAAACCTGTCGCGGGCCGAAGTCAGAAGCGTGCTCACCCGCATGGGCGAGGGCGTCAAATGCGTCTGCCTGGGCGACACCTCCCAGGTGGACAATCCCTATCTCAACGAATCCAACAACGGGCTCAACTGGATCGTCCGCAAATTCAAGGGTCTGCCCAATTACGCCCATATCGTGCTCAAGGGCGACAAGTCGCGCGGCCCGATCACGGACATGGCCCTGAAAACCAAATTGTAACACGCGCCACGGCGGCGGCGTCAGCGATACGGACCTTCCGCGGCGGCCGGTCGCCGCCGCGCAGGGCGATCGCCCCGGGCCCGCCGGTCCACGGCGCGTCCCCGCATGTCCGCCGTCGCCTTCTTGTAATGAAAAACACGTCAAATCGCCGCTTTCGCCGGCCAATTGCCTGCTATGGACCGGATGTTCGACGCTGGCGAAGCCTTATCCCGCCGGCATGAAGGAAACGCTATGATCCCAGCCATGAACCAACCCAAGACACGGATTTTCGCGCCAGCCGGCAAGCTCCCCGCGCCCAAGAAAAGCCAGGCGGCCTACAGCCCGTCGTTTTTGAACAGCGGCGAGCGCGGACGGCTCGAACGGCTTGTCGATGCGGGCGGCAGCCTGGGAGTGCTGTTCATTCAAATCCACGACTTTCGGGTCATCGAAAACCTCTTCGGAGTCGAAATCGCGTCCAAGATCGCGGATTTGTCGGAAAATATCCTGGCCACGCTCTGCCGGATGCATCTTCCCGGGGCCGATCCGGTTTTCGTCGAGCGCCTGGAGCCCGGAAAATGCCTCGTTGCCTGGCGCGACGAAGGCCTCGCCCTGCCGGACGTTTTGCCCGATCTGGCCCTGGCTTTCAGGATCGGCCTGCGCGCCATGATCAAGCCCGAGGTGGTCGGCCTGACCGGGAAAAACGTGGACGTGAGCGTCGGCTACTCCGTTTTGACCGCCGCGCCCGGCTACAGTCTGGAGCACAGGCTGTACAACGCCTTGTGCGAGGCGCAGCGCATCGCCGAATCCGGCTTCGACGCCGCCGAGCTGTCGCTCATGCGCGAATTTCTGGAAATCGTCGAACGGCCGCTTTTGACCTGCGTCTATCAGCCCATCGTGGATTTGCGCTCAGGCGAGGTTTTCGCCTGGGAGGCGTTGGCCCGCACGCCCGCCGGCAGCCATTTCGCCTCGCCGACCATGCTTTTCGACTTCGCCGAGGAGGCCGGGCGCATCTTTTCCCTGGAAAAGACCTGCCGGGAAACGGCCATCAAAAATTTCGGCCCGGCCGGCCCGGGCCAAAAGCTCTTTCTCAACATCCATCCCCGAACCATGGCCGACCCGGCCTTCCATCCGGGCGAAACCAAGGCCCTGCTCGACAAATACGCCATCAGCCCCAGCGGCGTGGTGCTGGAAATCACCGAGCGCCACAGCACCCGCGACTTCGCTCTGTTCCACCGCACGCTCGACCATTACCGCCGCGCCGGCTACAAGATCGCCGTGGACGACGTGGGCACGGGCTATTCCGGGCTGTACTCCATCGCCGAGATCCGGCCGGAATTCATCAAGATCGACATGTCGCTGATCCGGGGCATCGACACCAACCCGGTCAAGCGGGCCCTGATCGAAACCTTCATCACCTTCTCCGACCGGGTCGGCTGCAAGATCATCGCCGAGGGAGTGGAAACCCCGACCGAGCTCTCCTGCCTGGTTTCGCTCGGGGTGCATTACGGCCAGGGCTACCATCTCGCCCGCCCGGATTACCCCAAGCCCTTGCCCCTGCAAAACGTCGCCGGGCTGATCGTGCGCGCCGGGACGGAAAACCTCTCGGTCATCAAATGCGGCCTGCCCATCGGCGAACTTTCCGAACCGTCCGTCAGCGTGCCGCGAGAAACCCCGGTCCCCGAAGTCAAACGGCTCATGGACCAGGCCGACAACAACGCCTGCGTGGTGCTCAAAGGCGTACGCCCGGCCGGGCTCATCATGAGCCACCATCTCAACAAGCTGCTCTCCAGCCAATACGGCGCGTCGCTCTACGCCAAGCGAGACGCCTCCCGGATCATGGACCGCGAGCCTTTGATCGTGGACGCCATGGAACCGGTGGAAAACGTCTCCAAGGCGGCCATGAGCCGGGAAAAATTCAAGGTCTACGACCACATCGTGGTCACCAAAAACGGGGAATTCACCGGCACGGTCACGGTCCAAAAGATGCTCGACTCGCTGGCCAGACTCCAGGTGGAGCTGGCCAAGGGCGCCAATCCCCTGACCGGCCTGCCCGGCAACATGGCCATCGACCGCGAAATCGAGGCCAGGACGACCTCGGGCAAGCATTGCAGCTTCATCTACGCCGATCTGGACAACTTCAAGGTCTACAACGACACCTACGGCTTCCACGAAGGCGACCAGATCATCCTGCTGACGGCGCGCATACTGGCCCACGCCGTGCGCCGCCATGGCGGCGCCAACGATTTCATCGGCCACGTGGGCGGGGACGATTTCGTCGTCGCCACCGCGCCGGAAACGGCCGAGGCGGTCTGCGCTTCGATCACCAGGCTCTTCGGCAGGCTGGTCGCCTACCGCTACTCCATCGAGGACAGACGGCGCGGAGCCATTTTCGGCAAGGACCGCAACGGCGTGGAAGGCGAATTTCCCCTGGTGGCGATATCGCTTGCGATCATCGATTGCCACGGCCAATGCAGCGTCGGAGCGGTGGCCCACCGGGCGGCCGAAATGAAGAAATTCGCCAAGTCCAAGGCCGGCAACGTATTCGTGCGCGACCGCCGGTCCCTGCCGTTGCCGACCGAGTGCGGCTGCGCGCCCGAAAAGCCGTCGGACGGCCAGTTTCTCAATATATCGACCCCCTGACCCCCCGGAGCGCGCCGGACCCGCCCGCGCTCCCGCAAAGCCCGGGCCGCTCCCGTTTTTTCGCCGCGCCGGCGCGCCCGCCGCGCTTGCCCGGCGCATGCGGGTATGGCATCACTCGCCAGCCGCTTGTTCCAGGAGCCCCAATGCGCCGCGCCCCGATCCTCTTCGCCTTCATCGCCTTGTCCCTGAGCCTTTACGCCGCCGCCCAGGCGGACGACGCCGGCCTCGATCTGCAATGCCTGGAGCAGGCCTATCCCGGCGCCGTCGCGGCCGCGCGCGGGCCAGGCGGCGGACTCGAACTCGCCCTGCCCGGCGGCGCGCGCCTGCCCTACGACGACGGCCGCCCCAAAAGCCCCGAAGAGGCGCTGCAAAATCCCAGCCTCAAAGACATGATGGACCAGGTCTATCCGCTTGGCCCGGACGGCCGCGAACCCGGGCCGGATTTCTCTCCCGGCCGCAGGCGGGTGACGGCCTTTTTCACGGCGCTTTACGGAGAAACAAAGGCCGGCGTGATGGAGAAAACCGTCAGCGTCGACTTCGCCGGAAAACGGCTGCGCTTTTCCGGCCTCTACGGCGCGGCCGAGGCGCTTCGCGCCGTGGGTCAAGAAATCGCCGCCCTGCTCGCCGCGCGGCCGGACCTGAAAAAATACGTTTCCCCCGCCTCCACCCTCGCCTTTCGCGCCATCGCGGGCGAAAATCGCCTGTCCATGCACGCGCTGGGCATCGCCGTGGACTTAAATCCCAAACTCGGCCCCTACTGGGGCTGGTCCGCCCCGGGAACCCCCTCCCCGGCCAATTCCTATCCGCTTCAAATTGTCGAGATCTTTGAACGGCACGGCTTCATCTGGGGCGGCAAATGGAGCCGGTTCGACCTGATGCACTTCGAATACCGGCCCGAACTGCTCTGCAAAAGCCGGCGGCTGCGCGGCGAACAAAAGTAGATTCGGAAGGGGAAAGGGAGAGGAATCGGGGGAAGAACCTTTTTTGAAAAAAAGGTTCTTCCCCTGATTCCTTCATGCTCTCCACGCCGATTTCAATAAAAAAACGCTTCTCCGGCAGATTCGCCGGCCGATTCGCCGGATTCGCCGAAAAGCTGTCCGGTTTTGGTGAGTCTGATCTCTTGCGGCGCCGCGCGCGAAATCGCCGCCGCGAGCTTCAGGGGATTGAGGTATTTTTCGCGCCAGTCGAGGCGCAGGGCGATCTCTCCGGTTTCCAGGCGTTCGGCGCGCAGCGCCAGACGGCGGACATCGTCGTTTTTGAGCCCGGATTTGGTCGTATGCGACCAAGGCCATTGCTCGGCGGCCAGAAATTCCCGCCAAGCCGCCCACAAGGCGTCCGGGGTCAGGCCGCCGCTTGCGGCGAGCAGAAAATCCTCGCCCCAGGGATGCTCCATTTTGCCGGTCAAGGGCATGGCCAGCGCCCCGGTTATCGAAAGCCCGGCAGGCAGGTTCGGCCCCACGGCGCGGCAAAAGGCCTCGGGGGTCAGCGGTTCGCGCAGGAAGATTCCGAACCATTCGGCCAGGCTGGCCACCCCGACCGGCAGGGCCCAACCGAAGGACAGAAGCGGCAGGGGATGAAATCCGCCGGAAAACGACGGCATGACCCGCGCCCGGCGCAAGGCGCGCTCGAAGATCAGGGCCAGCTCCAGCTGGGACAGGAAAATCGCCGGCCCCTGCTTGGCGTACCAGACCCGCAGCCGGACCGCCTTGTGCTGCAACCGTCCCTGTTCGGGCGGGGCCGCCTTGGCCGGGACCGGCCGCGCGCCGTCCTCGCCGTCGCTTCCGTCCCGGTCCAGCCATTCGGGAACTTCGCGGTTGAGTCTCGGACGCACGTCCTTCGCGCCGTGAGGCAAGGCCGCAGTGAAGCCGAACCCGCCGCACACGCCGCAGGCCCGGCAGCCGTGGTAGCGGCAATCCGGGGTGAGCGCGCCTTCGAACGCTTTTCGGCGTTCGTCCAGCAGATACTCCTTGGTCACGCCGACGCCCAGATGATCCCAGGGCAAGGGGCCGTCCGGGTCGCGGCCGGCGAGATACTCGCCGGGGCTCAGTCCCTCCTCGGCCAGGGCGGCGAGCCACGGTTCCAGGCGCAGATGATCGCTCCAGGAGCAAAAAAGCGCCCCGCGCCGGTAGGCGTTCTCCACCGCCGCCGCAAGCCGCCGGTCGCCCCGGGCGAAGACGCCTTCGAGGAAACTCATTTCCGGGACGTGGTGGATGCACTTGATCTTGTGGTGCGGCCGCAGCAAAGAGCGCAACAGGTCGAGTTTTTCGTGGATTTCGTCGAGCGAAATCTGGCGCTCCCACTGAAACGGCGTGTGCGGCTTGGGCGCGAAGGGCGACACCGCCACCGTGACTTGCAGGCGCGGCGCGCCCGCGCCCTTGGCCAGCACCTTGAGAGCCAGGTCGGCGATGGCCCGGACGTCTTCTTCGGTTTCGGTGGGCAGGCCGATCATGAAGTACAGCTTCACCTGCTGCCAGCCGCTGCCAAAGAGCCTGGCGGCGTGGCTAAGAATCTCGTCCTCGTCGACGCCCTTGTTGATCACGTCGCGCAGGCGCTGGCTGCCCGCTTCCGGGGCCATGGTCGCGCCGGTGCGGCGGATGCCGGCGATCTGGCGCATGATTCCGGGCGAAAGCGTGCCTGCCCGAAGCGAGGGCAGCGACACGGCCACCTGATCCGCGCCGCAACGCGGGACGATGGCCGTAAACAGGCTCGTCAGGGCGGAAAAATCGCCGGTGGACAGCGACAACAGCGAGACTTCCTCGAAGCCGCCGTTGTCCAGCCCGGCCGCGAGCATGCCCTCGATGCGCGTGAGGCTTCGCTCGCGCACCGGCCGGTAGATCATCCCGGCCTGGCAGAACCGGCAGCCCCGGGTGCAGCCCCGGGCGATCTCAAGCGTCAGCCGGTCATGCACCGCCTTGCCGCACGGCGAGATCTGGGCCAAGGGAAAATAGGCGGCGTCCAGATCGGCCACCACCGCCTTGTCCACCCGGTCGTACCGTGGATAGACCGGAACCACGCCCGGCCCGGCCGGGTCCGGCGTAAAAAGCGACGGCACGTAGACCCCGGAGAGGTCCTTGAGCCTGAAAAGCAGGTCCTGCTTGGAGAGTCCCTCGGCCTTGGCGCGCCTGATCTGCGCCAGGATCGCCGGCAAAACTTCTTCGCCGTCGCCCAAGACCATCAGGTCGAAAAAATCCGCCACCGGCTCGGCGTCGCCCACGCAGCCGCCGCCGGCCATGATCAGCGGATACCCCGCGCGGTCGGCCGCGCGCAACGGCAACCCGGCCAGATCGAGCATGTACAGGATGTTGGTGTAACACAGCTCGTGCGTCAGGTGAAAACCGACGGCGTCAAGCTCCGACAGGGGCGTGTCGGTCTCAAGCGTCGCCAGCTTCTCGCCCTTCTCCCGCATGACCGAGGCGGCCTCGACCGAAGGCGCGAACACCCGCTCGGCGTAAAAACCGGGCTCCTCGTTCACCAGGCCGTACAAAATCTTCTGGCCCAAATAGGACATCCCGACCTCGTAGAGATCCGGAAACGCCAGGGCCACACGCACGTCCACCGCGCCCAAATCCTTGCGCACCGCGTTCCACTCCGCGCCGGCGTACTGGCTGGGCTTGGGTATGAGCCCCAGGATGTCACGCACGCCGCCGCCCCTTTGGGGAGAAGACCAAGGGGTTCGGACAATCAATGATCATTCTAATTCTCAAGCGATTCCACCTTAATAAAGTTGGGTTATGACTAGAACAGCAGGCTAGTCCTGACCCATAAAGTTTTTTGGGGGAAAGGGGGGCCCGGGGGGAAAACCCCCTTTTGTACACAAAAGGGGGTTTTCCCCCCGGTCTTCCTCTTCTCTCTCCCCTCTCCCATTCCCACTCCCGCCCTTGCCGCCGCCTGCGCGCGGGCGGACGAGCAGCAGGGCGGCGAAGAAGGCCAGGGCGCAGAGCATGACGGCGTCGAAGCGGCCCAGGGCGAAGAGCGCGAGCGCGGCCGCGCCGGCCAAGCCGATCCAGCGTATGGTTTCATACCGAAGGACCGGCGTTCTGGGTCGGACGCCGGGTCCGTGCGCAAAGGCCAGGAGGCAAAAGAACGCCGCGCACAGCGTCAGTCCCAGGCCGAGCAGCCAGGCGTCCGGTGGTGGCGTCATGGTGTATCTCCGCTGGAGCTGGTATTCACGAGAGCGGAAAATTTCTTGATTTCCGAGCCTCTTGCAAAATTCGTTTGTCGCCATGTCAGACTCGCAACACGGCGGAACAACTTGCTGTAATTACGGTGGATTCCAAAGGGCACAGCCCTTTGGCCGCCGGAGGCGTTAAAAAACTACTAGTACTGGGAGCAAAAAGTATTTTCCTTTTTGCTCCCAGCGGCGGACGCCGCTTGGCCCCGCCAAAAGCGGGGCCGTACAAATAAACGGGAGCACGAAAAGGAAGAAATATTCTGCTCCCGTTAATATTTTGCAAATCCCTCTTTCGCGCTCCCGGCAATAAAATGCTTGGGGCGGTTTGGCAAGCGGGCGGCGCGAAAAAAGAGTTGACAGAAAAAGTCGCCGTGGGTAGACACACCCTTCTTGAGAGGCGGGCGGATAGCTCAGCTGGGAGAGCATCGGCCTTACAAGCCGGGGGGCACAGGTTCGAGCCCTGTTCCGCCTACCAAGAGACCACATGCGGGGCCGTAGTTAAGCTGGTTATAACGCCTGCCTGTCACGTAGGAGGGCGCGAGTTCGAGTCTCGTCGGCCCCGCCAGCAATTTCAAGGGTTTGGAAGCGATTCCAAACCCTTTTTTCTTTATGGTCGCAATTTCCCGGCGCCATCCCCCGCGCGCGGCGCTTGGAAGATCAACCGATTTGATAGTCTTGTTCGGTTGAAGAAGACGCGAGTTGAAAGACGACATGGCCCATTTTGACCCGAACATACCAGGATTTGCCGTCATCCCCGGAGACGGCCCGGCTTCCCCATAACGCCGCGGCTTTCTTGGCTGCATCCATTACGGACCAGTCGTCCCCGGCTACCCCGATCACGATCCTGCCCCCCTGGGAGGCCTTGGATTTCGCTCCATCGAGAATCTCGTCATTCATAAAACACCCGATTCCAAATAGTTATACTATGTTATCCACACGGGACAGCCCGGATTACTCCCCAATGCAAACAGTCCTGTACTCCGCCGGGATGAAGAAGTCAGGTGAATTTTCCATAATGGAAAGTTTTTAACGCTTGATATACATGGAAGCGCGAAGAGCGGGGCCAAGCGGCACCCCTCAATCTCCCCCCAAACCGCCGAAGCAGTCCGGCCCGGACAGCGCGAGCGTCATATCCCCAAAGATCCTGGCGCTTGCGCCCGGCGATCGTTGCGTTCGCCCGGGCGCGGGCGATTTTCTCCGTTGCCAAAAAAAAATTATCGACGCACAGTTTATCGCGCGCCCGGCGTTGTCCGGCATTTCGAGAATATCCTGGCGCACACCGGAGGAATCATGGCGACCGGACTTGCGTGGCCCATGAAATGGGCGCCGCGATTATTTTTTTCCGCGTGCATGGCGGCGGCCTTGTTCGTCGGCGCCGCCGCCGACGCAACGCTCGACGACGCCAATGCCGCCTTTGACCGGAAGGATTTCAGCGCCGCCGTGAAGCTGTACCGGTCCCTGGCGGATCATGGCGACGCCGCGGCCCAGAACGCCCTCGGCGGGATGTATGAACAGGGGCAAGGCCTTCCCCGGAGTTACGGGGAGGCGCTCAAATGGTATCGTAAAGCGGCGGATCAAAATTACGCGCGGGCTCAGGCCAACGTCGCTTCAATCTACGAGTTGGGAAAAGGCGTGTCCCAGGACTACGGCGAAGCGCTGAAGTGGTACCGCAAGGCGGCGGAGCAAGGCGACGTCGTCGCCCAGAACGCCCTGGGCGCCATGACAAGCAAGGGCCAAGGCGTCGTCAGGGACGACGCGGAAGCGGCCCGGTGGTACGCGAAAGCGGCGGAGCTGGGCTTTGCCCCGGCTCAGAACAACCTGGGGGCCATGTACGGCGCCGGCCAAGGCGTTCCCAAGGACGATGCGGAAGCGATCAAATGGCGCCGCAGGGCGGTGAATCAGGGCTACGGCGCCGCGCAAGTGGATCTCGGGCTGATGTATCTCAATGGACAAAGCGTCAAGAAAGATTATGCGGAGGCTTTCAAATTGTTCAAGAAGGCCGCCGATCAGGGGTTGGCCGTCGCTCAGTACAACGTCGGATTGCTCTATTATAAAGGAGAAGGCTTTCAACAAAATGACGCCGAAGCGGCAAAATGGTTTAAACTGGCTGCCGAACAGGGGTATGATGTCGCGCAGTTCCAGATAGGCGAGATGTACGCCCAGGGGCGAGGCGTTGCGAAAGACGGCGCCGCAGCGGACAAATGGTATAAAATAGCCGCCAGCCAGGGCAATGCCGAAGCGATACAAATCACCGCGGCGCAAGGGCCTCGCCTGGCGCAAACCGTAGGCGACGAACTGCGGGACATCATGGATGCGACGAATTCAGGCAGACCGCGAGTCACGGATTTGAGGCAATGCACGCTGAAAGGTTTTCATCCGGGCATGACCGGAAAGGAATACTCCGATAATTTCTTCGGCCAACTCACAAAAGAGCAAAAAAATCAGATCAATTTGAAGCAACCGGAGACTCTGGCCATGGCGGCCTGCGAATCGGCTGAACATTTTACGCAATTCAAGCAGATATCAAAAGGAATGTCGCTTTATTATAACCAGCCGGACAATTTTGTACGCTTCATATATCAGAATGAAAGTTTTGAATCGTGCTGCTCCGTGAAAGATTCCACGATTGTGCTGCCCCATTTGATTACAAACTTGCTATTTGACGCAAACAGCGCCACAATGGAACGATTTGCAAAGGATTTTTCCAATACATATAATATTTCAATGGAATTATTTGACGACAAGAGCGGTCACGATGCGCTTTCCTATCGCAACATTGACAGCGCCGCAGGCTGTCAAATTGAGATCAAAGCGGATCTTTCCATACACATCAAGGCCATCCCGAAATCGGTTTCCCCCGGAGCCTCCCGCGCCGGCAACGGCAGTTGAAATCTCCCGGGGACGCAGCCATAGTATCCAGCAAGAGGCTGAACGGAAAAGATTTTTTAACTGTCCATTAATAAATTGACGAAGCCTTGGCCATGACCCATAATCGGCTTGAACTTTTTGACGCACAACCGCTCCACGCATTCGCGGGGCGGCCGGGCCGTCGCGACAACCGAGTCAATCCAGGATCTTCCAAGCGGAGGGAAGCGGCGATGAAATCGACGTATCGAAAGAAACTTGAAAAGGCGGCCAATTTCATCCGCGAAGTGTTCGACGATCTTGAAACCGAAGGCAAGGAAGACTTCGATAATTACGGACAACGGCTCGAAGATTTAGCCTCCGAGATCGATGATATTCTGGAAGAGGAAGATCTTTTGACGGATGAAGAAAAAATCGACGATGGATTCGAGATCGAATAAACGGCCGGCGGCTTTTCTTACAGATGCGACGGCTTTTTTGAATTCAACGAATCCTGCAGTTCGTCCGGATTGCCTTCGACAACCGGATACCACTGGTCTTCTTCGATGAACCGCAGTTCGCCGCTCCAGCGATCAACGCGATAGGCCGCCCCGTAGCCGTCCGGACTGGCGACGATGCGGACGTCGTACCGGAAGAACCACGAGGCCCAGGCCAGCACGGCAAAAAATAGAACGCCAAGGAACACTGCGGCCGTTTTGCTCGGCATATCTCCTCCGGAACTCGTTAGGCCCGGAGAATCTAGCCCGCCTGAACCCCGGTTGCAAGCATGCCCGCCCCGCGTTTTTAAATCTTGACGATGCTTTTTCTGTTTTTATAAATTTTCTTTATTTTGCCGTACGATTGACAACCGATATCGACTGCCTCATGATCGGCTTCTTTCCCGTCATATATTATCCTGCTGAAACAATTTATTTTTTTCTTTTTCCAGTCGTCACTGAAATAATCATGCATGGTGAATATTTCCACGACCACTTTCGCCGGGTCAAAATCATCCACATTATTCCAAGTGAGACCCCTGCACGGCAAAACAGCATAATTTGTCTTTCAACTTGCTGTAATTTATGTTAATTTATCTCCATCTTCAACGATGGAGGCGGTCATGAACGAGCGCAAGAAGATTCCCGGCGTTGCCGA
>JADFXV010000038.1 GCA_015233395.1 Desulfovibrionaceae bacterium | reverse complement strand
AAATCACAAATAAGCGCTTCATGCCTGCCCCCATACTTTAAATAGCCGAACGCTCTTCTAGCCAACGTTCATACCAAGACTGATCATATTGACTTTCAAGCTCTTTGATTCTCGCAATATTTTCTTTGTCGCTCACTCCAACAAAAGATAAAGTCTTTTTCTGGATTGCAAGCTGCACTAATCTTCTTCCTTCAGTTGAAACAACGTAATAGTCACGCTTGGGAGTTGCGTTTGCTATGATGTCTATTTGTTTGCCATTCAGGCCAAACGACCTATATAATTCCGCTTGGATATCTTGTTTAGCTGACGGGTTTGCTAAAAAAATCACTGTCGGGCATGATTCGATCAAGACATCAATAATTTCAGACTTGCTTGCATCGGAAAGACTTTGTGTTGCCATGACGACTCCGCAATTTTCCTTGCGGAATGTTTTTAAGAATTCCCTTATCTTGGGACTAAAAACTTTATTTCCAAACACAACCCACGCTTCATCCAACAGCATAAGCGCGGGTTGACCTTTCAATGAATTTTTAATGCGGCGAAACAAATAGAGCAAAACAGGAATGACATTTTTATCGCCTAAATTCATGAGTGTTTCTATTTCAAAAACAACGAATGAGCTTAGATGCAATGAATCTGTTTCTGCATCGAGTAGGTGGCCCATAGCCCCATGGCGTGTATAATGCTGCAAGCCCTCGCGGATATTCTTATCTTGAACAAGATTAACAAAATCACTCAAGCTTCGCATGTTTGGCGAATTGCCCTTGAGCAAATCCATTGCTGCGTGAATTGCATTACGATATGCCGGACCAACCGTGACCTCTTGGAGTTCCAAAAGGGTTGCAATCCACTCTTCGGCCCACGCCTGTTCGTTGGGGTCGTCAATGCGTTGTAGTGGCGCAAAAGACAATTCCGAGGTCTCACCTATGTTATAATGCGCCCCTCCGACGGCTTTGCAAAGAGGATAAAGGGACATGCCTTTGTCAAAAGCGATAACTTGACTTCCCTTGTATTTGCGGAATTGGGCCGCAATCAGTGCCAAAAGAGTTGACTTGCCTGATCCAGTAGGCCCCAAAATCATGGTATGGGCGATATCGCCCACATGTAGGTTGAACCAAAATGGTGTTGAGCCCTGAGTGGTGCAGACCATGAGCGCCGGAGAGCCCGGGGGGTAGAACGGGCAGGGGCAGTCTTTTTCGCCGACCCAAACGCTGGCCAAGGGGAGCAGATCGGCGAGAGTCAGCGTATTGATGAGCGGACGGCGTACGCTTGCAAACCAATTACCGGGATGAGTGCCGAGCCAGGCGTCAACCGAATTGATGCTTTCGATGCGGCAACCGAATCCGAGACCAAGGAGCGTTCGGCGTAATTCTCTGCACCAGTCGTTCAGGGTCTCAGGATCTTCATGCAGCAGAACGATGTTCGAGCTGAGATATCCGGCACCAATGTATCCGCCTTGCACTTCGGCCAACGCCTCTTCCGCGTCTTCGACCATGGCCGCCGCGTCTCGGTTTGCGCGAGCGTTCGGGTTATTGAACAATTTGTCGATGAATCGGTAGACCCCCTGTTGCCAGCCTTTGCGGTATGAGGTGATTTCTTGTTGAGCGTCATATTGGTCCAGTCCGATAAAGCGAGTGGAAAAGCGGTATTGCAGATTCATTCCGTCTAAGAGCGACAGCATGGCCGGCCAGCTTTCTTGTGGAAGTCCATCGATGCCCAGGACGCCGATATTTTTTTCGCCGATCCGTGGAGCCAGGCCCCCAACCAGATCTTCGGAGCCAAGCAGAGAGTCGAGGTACATGGGCACACGCGGGACACGAACAGGCTGATCCACTCCGGACACGCAAAGCTGCAAATGGGCAAGCAGCTCGCTATAAACGACCTTGCCCCCCTCTTCGTATACCGTGTAATCCTCAAGGCGATGGAGGCGCAAAATCGAGGACAAGGCATCCTCGAATTCCAAAAGCGTTTGCTCAAATCTGGCATAAACGCGGTCCAGCGCGGGGACAGAAGGCCCCTTCTCGCCGGAACGCACGGAGGCCGAAAGCTTTTCCGCGCCGAGGGACGGTTTGTATGTGAGGATGATAACCGAATTGGTGCGGTAGACATCTCCATTGAAATACGCTCGGCGCTCATCGTCGATGAGCCGGGTTACAATATCGGGAAAGTGGTTGTCCTCGCGCGACGAATAGGCCTTGTACCTACTTCGGACGGCGTCGACGTGGAACATCCAGTTCGAGCCGAGTAACTTGCTTGCGCGGTTGAATTGGGCGGAAACAAAATCCAGCTCTTCGTCCGTGCTCGACGCCGTGTCCGGCCCGTGGGTTTGGAAACCGGCAAGCAATGAGCCGTCTTTGCAGAGGACCACTCCCGGCGAATAGAGGGCAGCATAGGGCAAAAACATCGACACCCCTCGGCCCTGGGGACGAAACCGGCGAAGCGCAAGCATTTTAGAAATTCCTCCAGATGCTGGTTTTTGCCGGGTAATAAATTTGCTGTTTGATATGGCGCATCCAGACTCGGACCATAACCGGATCGGCCTTGGCCATGCGCCGGGCGACGAGGACGCCAAAGACATAAGTCACCACTGCCGTGATCCCAGCGATCCAGGTCATGCCTCCGAACCCGACCACGAACGACACCAGGCCGATGGATAAGATTAGCTCGCGTTCGCCGCCCATGATGAGGTTGTGCCGGTGCAGGGATTGCCGAACGGGTATGGTTCTCATTGTTTTTCCTGGCTATTGCGCTTTATTTTCACCTTTCCCCCTGGTATCGGGAAGCAAGCAACCAAACCTGTTTCGTATCACCGCAAAACCGCCCCGCTGAATGTGAAAACGGAATCGACAATGCCGGTCGCAAATGCAATGAAGCAAATCGCAAAGACAACATTAAGCAAAAGCTTTACACCGCCACTGATATCTTCTTTGTTAAAAATATAAACGAGGCCAACAATGGCCATTCCGGCAATGGCAATCCAGCGGCCAGCCGGACCTGTAACCGTATTAACTACTTTTTCAAGTGGTGACGAGAATTCCGTAATACCGCCAGACGCCCAAGCATGATTTGGAGCAAGAATAGCTACCCCAAATAAAAATAATGTAACACGAGAAGCGAGTTTCACAACGAATCCCCCTTATGTTAAAGCTTATTCTGTATATATTTTATACCAATCACCGTCATTTTTTGTGCTTTTATCTTTATAAATGTAAGAGATGTCGTATTGCTTTGTTTTAATGTCAAAACCATGAACGATAGCAACTTCTATGACCTTACGACCTAATGAAGTTTTCTGGATATTAACAATTACATCAACGGCGCGGCCAATTAAACGTTGCATGGGCGAAGCTACACGTTCAGCAATTAAATCTTCTAGGCGTCCTAAGGAGTCCAGCGCGTTGTTGGCATGTAAAGTGGCGATTCCACCAGCATGACCAGTGCTCCATGCTTTGAGTAGATCAAGAGCCGATCCATCTCTAACTTCACCAATTATAATCCTGTCTGGCCGGTAGCGCATGGAAATCTTATTTAAGTTTTGCATGCTTACATCATCGGAAGTACGAAAAAGTACGAAATTTTTACTGGATACTTGGATTTCGCAAGTATCCTCAATCGCAATAATACGATGTTCAGGACATAAATAAGCAAGAGATGCGATTAAGGAATTGACAAGTGTAGTCTTTCCGGAGCCAGTGCCACCAATAACAATGATATTTAACCGGCGTGATATAGCTTCGAGAAGAAACGTATGTACAGTTTCAGTTATAATATTATTTTCGACATATGATTCAAGTGGAAAAACAACGTTGCATTTTTTGCGAATACAAAACGAAGGCCCGGAAACAATAGGAAAATCTGTCCCCTCAAAGCGGCTGCCATCAAGGGGAAGTTCTCCCTCCACAAAAGGGTGCTTACGAGTGATGGTGGTGCCCAGTGAAGATGCAACAAGGGAAACCACGCGGCGGGCCTGTTCGGCGGACATCTCGGCGGCTTTGAACATCGGCTGGCCATGTTGCTCTAGCCAAAGCTCTCCATTGGGATTGAGCATGATTTCAACTGTATTTGGATCTTGTAAGGCTCCAAGTACAAATTTACCCATCGCAGCCTCAAGGCTTCGATTTAGCCGATGATCGGAGATTTCAATCACTTTAAACTCCGAAGCACGAATACCGCGACGTTTATTATTGCCGAAATAAATATGATGATTGTCATGAGCATCATTGAGTTATTGAAGTCTTTGAGGAGCTTGCCAATATGTTCAATTGATGCTTTTGACATGCCTGTTTTAACTGCATCTGATGCAGACTGAACAACTGACAAATACTTTTCCGACTCCTGGCTAAAAAAATCCATCAACAAACCATGGTGGAATCCGAGAAGTTTGTTATATTGTTCAAGGAAGTTATTATAAATAGCAACTTCCATAAGGATTGGATCATTGTCACCAATAGGTGTTTTAAACTGCTTAATAAGCAGTTCTTGCATCTTAGACTGGTCCAGGCCGATGCCGTCAGGCAGGCCGGTATTTTGCACTGGAGTTTCGGAACTCATTCCGCCAGCTCCAATAGATGCGCGTTGTCGATAGCGGAGACACAGTCGCGCCAAAAAAGCTTCAGCCGCTGGCGCACCATCACGGGACTGGTGGAATTAAGCGCGGCGTCGAAGGACACCTTGCGGGCCAGATGTTCGAGCAGATCACGCCCGGTGGTGGAGGCATTGGTCGCGGGTAATTCGATGATTGCCCGGATATGTTTTTTGCAGTTCTCGTAGATTTCAAATTCAAAAAACGACAGTCCGTGGAGCGATATTGGGCCGTCCTTGGGATTGAGCCAGACGACCAGCGGGATCTCCGGGAAGTGGGCCACCAGCGCCGCCAGGCCGCGCAAGGACTCTTGCAGTCCGCCGCCGCCGGCAATGACCGTGTGCAAGATCACCGTGTGTTCTTTGGCTTCCAGGAAGGCAAACAGATCGTTTTCAAGGGCGTAGGAGCAGAAGGGGATAAACGCGCTTGATCCGTTGTCGACGATCATATGGCAGTCGCGCGGCAGGCTGGCGGCCCGTTCCACCAAAACGTCAAACTGCCTCGGGTCAATCGAATCGTTTGCAAGCAGGGGCAATTCTTCGATCTCGAATTCTTTTTTATAGCTGGCGAACGAGGGATTTAACGGGTCGGCATCGACGCCAATAGTTTTGATATTTTTAGACCGCAAATACTCCATAAAAAAGATTGATGACGTTGATTTGCCTACTCCGCCTTTGCCATTGCTGAAAAAGTGTATAACTGCCATTTACTTGTCCTTTTTGTTTCCAACAAAATCCGTATTGTTATCAACCTCGAAGCGCCTTTTAATAGGTGCATTCTCGTTAATAATTTCAATTTGTTTTTTCGGTTTCTTTTTCGCTTTTTTCATTATGCTGTTAAATGTATTGCGAAAAGTATCATACTTATACCTGTCCGATATTTGTTCACGAGCAAGAAGTGTATTGTGGATAATTTTTAATGGATAGCCTTGATCTATCCAATCCAAAATTTGTTCTTTTAATGCTAGAATTTCAACACGGGCTAACCCTTTTTTAGGCATGTAGTGCTTCGGAATAATATCCTGATCCGGCTGTTTCTTTATGCCAGTCATGTAACCACCTCAAAAAATTTAACGTTGTTGTTTTGGCTGCATTGTTGATTACATCGAAATGAGGTAATTTTTTGCGTCCATGTAAAAATCTCCACAATCCCAGCGCCATCGCAAAGGCTTCGTTGGAGAGATTGGAGCGCCCTGGCCAAATAGATACGGCCGCTTCAAATTGCCGGATCACAGGATCTGGAGCTTGAGCGGGAGAGGTGGCCGGCGGCGCCTCCTCCCATTCTTTACTTTGGAGTAAAACTGCTTCTGCTTTTGCCGTTTGTTCTTCCCAGCGCTCGTCTCGGAGCCAGGCCACCAAATAGGGCGCATATCCGCGTTTCCACCTCGGGTTGTTTTCAAGGTTTGCCTTGATGCAGGCCAGCAAGCTATCGAGATCTGGCAAGGCCTGTTTGCGCCAAAGCCTGCGCCAGGCCCGAAACGCTTTTTTGCGGGCTTCTTTGATCGGCCAGAGCGCCCAGACCAGGTCAAAGCTTTTTGTGAGTTCAGTGCTTTCTTCCTGGCTTTTTTTTGCCGTCGCCCTCCGATCCTTCGGTACGACGGCGGCGGCCACGGGGAGGGCGGGCTTGGAATTTTTGATAGGCAGGTTTTTCGTCGCGGGCGCGGGATTGACGCCCGCCGCGCCGACCCGGCGGGCAAGCTCCGCCTCAACCATGGGGTGGTTCAACAGGTGGTAGGTATTGCGGCCGGCCCGGCCGGTTTCGATTCGGATAAAGCCGTTTTTTGCCAGGGCCTGTAAATAATTTTGGATTGACCTGACGCACTGGCCGAGACGCGAGGCAAGATAGCCTTGGGAAGGCCAACAGAAATCCCGACTGCCACAGGTGTTCAAGAGCACCCCGTAAAGAGTTTTTGCGCCAGGGTTTAGTTCGGTCTTCATAATAAAATCCGGAACAATTGGGCCTCGTTGCAAATCTTTTCCTGTAAAATCCATTGCTTCCCCTTTCTAGGGGGGCCGAAAAAAAAGGTGAAAAAAAGACCTCCACCCGGTTGACAGCGCCTGCCGTCTTGGGGTATTCGGGAATCAGCTTTTTTAGAGCCTTTCCCTTTCTTCACCTGAAATCCTCTGCTGCAAACAGGGGATTTCGCTTTTTCAGACCTACCCTTTTTTAAAATTCACTCCGGCGCGCACAGGCTGCTCGTCAGGGCCGGGCCACCACGCCCGGCCGACCGCCCGGACACCCGGGCGGTTTCGCTTGTTTCTTCATTTTCTTCTTGGGAACGAGGGGCCAAAGGCTGGAGGTAGGCCCCGGTGCGGCGGATCGCGGGGAGGACTTCCCGCGTGACCCAGCGGCGAAACGTCCTGGCCTCGGCTTTGCGGCTGCGGAAAATCAGCGAATAGAGACCGGACTCGGAAATGGTAAGGACGTCCTGGTTACCCGAGGGGGTATATGTACTACATATACCCCTCTCGTCTTCGTCGAGGGATTGGACCGCCTGGCTCGTGTTTAGTATTTCCAGCACCCGGCACACGTCCTTGGCCACGAACCAGGATTCGCCCTGGCTATCAACCTTGGCCCTGATTAGGTCGTCCCCAAAGGCAAAGGGGATCATGGCTTCTTTCTGGATTGGCGCTGGCGCTGGGATTGGCTTGGTCAGGTCTGGCGGAGTGCCATTGCAAACGGAGTTTTTAACTTTTGATGAATTAACCGCAATTAACTCACAAGTCCGGCGAAAAGTGTCATAAGTGTATGAATTTGATATTTTACCTTGGCCTTTGAGCGCGCTGTGTATCGCTTTTAACGAGTAGCCCTGGCTAATCCATTCCAGGATTAAATCGTTGACAGCTAGAATTTCAATCCGAGCCAGCCCTTTTTTGGGCATGTATTGGAGTGGTGTTTCCGTAGTTTTATTTTTGCGATTGGCCATCTGTCACCTCGGGACCGGGCAGCTGCGCCCGGCCGGGCATTTAAGGCCGTGGCCTGGACGGTACCGCTTGGTTTGCGTAAGCGAATGCCGGCCATGCGACCGCCCCGCCGGATGCGGGGCGGTCACACAGGAGGGCGTGGTGGCTGAACGGAAGAAAGAAAAGGCGAGGGACGCGACGACCGAGAGTCTTATTTTGCGGGGAAACTTGCCGGATAGACTTAAGACATCATAAGCAGACGGCGGCAACCGCCTAATACTATAGGTGATTGCCGCCGCAAATTTTGTGGCGTCCCCAAGGGGATTTGAACCCCTGTTAACGGCGTGAGAGGCCGTCGTCCTAGGCCACTAGACGATGGGGACGTTCTATGGTGGGCCGTGCTGGGCTCGAACCAGCGACTCTCTGCTTAAAAGGCAGATACTCTACCGCCTGAGTTAACGGCCCGTCCAAGAGCCGTAAAGCCTATCCGTCCTGCGGGCTGCTGTCAACCCTTGCGCCTGATTTTTTCGCCGGGGCGTCCTTCCATTTCCACCATTTGAGCAATTCCGGGTCCGGCGACGCCTGCGTGGCGCAATACACGGCGCAACGAAACACATACAGCAGGCACCGGTCAAGCCTGGCGCCCGCTCGGCGGCATAACTCCGCATACATCGCCTCCGGATCGGCCCCGCGCAGATCGCTCGCCCGGCGGATCCCCAGCGACCACAGATCGGCGGCGATCGACGGCCCCACGCCGGGGATGCGGCGCAAATCGCGCAAGCTGTCGCGGTCCATGCTCCCGCCTTGGCCGCGTTTACATCCGGCCTGAAAAAACGTAGATTCCCGAAGTTGAAACGAACAAGTCTTACGGCCCCGCCTTGAACGCGCAAGGCGCAAACCGCCGCACCGGAGTCATAACATGGAACTGCGCGGAACCACAATATTGGCGGTCAAAGACGCCTCCGGAGTGGCCATGGCCGGCGACGGCCAGGTCACGCTCGGCCAGAGCGTGGCCGTCAAGCACGGCGCGCGCAAGGTGCGCCGGTTGCACAAGGACCGGGTCCTGGCCGGTTTCGCCGGGTCCACCGCCGACGCCTTCACCCTGTTCGAACGCTTCGAGGCCAAGCTCGAGGAGTTTTCCGGCAACCTCACCCGGGCCAGCGTGGAAATGGCCAAGGACTGGCGCAAGGACAAATACCTGCGCCGCCTGGAGGCCATGCTGGTGGTCGCCGACCTGACCGCCATCCTGATGGTCAGCGGCGCCGGCGACGTCATCGAACCCGACGACAACCTGGCCGCCATCGGCTCCGGCGGCCCGTACGCTCTGGCCGCGGGCAGGGCCCTGGCCCGCAACACGCAATTGTCCGCGCCGGACATCGCCCGCCGCGCCCTGGAGATCGCCGCCGAGATCTGCATTTACACCAACAGCAACATCGTCATGGAAACCCTGTCCGCCACGCCGTGACCAGGACAATGCGGCGCGCCGCCAAAGGCTCTCTCAAACGCGCCAAGGCCTCGGCCCAAAACGCCTCACGCCGCAAGGCCGGGCGGCGCACGGCGAACGCGCGGCGCCGGGCGCATCTTTCCGGAGGAATTATGGACGCCCTGACACCCAGGGAAATCGTCTCGGAACTCGACAAATACATCGTCGGCCAGGACCCGGCCAAACGCATGGTGGCCATCGCCATGCGCAACCGCTGGCGCCGCAGGCAGATCGAACCCACGCTGCGCGACGAAATCGCCCCCAAGAACATCCTGATGATCGGCCCCACCGGCGTGGGCAAGACCGAGATCGCCCGGCGGCTGGCCAAGCTTTCGCGCTCGCCCTTTTTCAAGGTCGAAGCGACGAAATTCACCGAGGTCGGCTACGTCGGCCGCGACGTGGAATCCATGATCCGCGATCTCATGGAGATCGGCGTGTCCATGGTCCGGCGCGAGGAAATGGAGTCGGTGCGCGTGCGCGCCGAACGCCTGGCCGAGGAGCGCCTGCTCGACCTGCTTTTGCCCGGCTCGCAGCATAGCCCGGCGCCGGGCGGGGTCATTCCCCTGGGCGAATCCGGCGGCGAGAGCAAAGAAGGGCCGTTCCAGGCGCAATACACCACCCGGGAAAAGCTGCGCAAACTCCTGCGCGACGGGGCGCTGGCCGATAAAACCGTGGAAGTGGAAGTCGAGGGCGCAAATCCCCAAGTCGAAATCATGGCCATGCCGGGCATGGAGGACATGGGCATGCAGTTCCAGGACATGCTCGGCAAGGTCTTCCCGCGCAAGCGCAAGAAACGCAAAATGAGCGTGCGCGAGGCCCACGACATCCTCCTGCAGGAGGAAAGCGCCCGGCTGATCGATATGGACAAGGTCTCGGAAACGGCCAAGGAGCGCGTCGAACAGACCGGCATCATCTTCATCGACGAGATCGACAAGATCTGCGGCAAACACCAGGGCCAGGGGCCGGACGTGTCGCGCGAAGGCGTGCAGCGCGACCTTTTGCCCGTGGTCGAAGGCTGCACCGTGAACACCAAATACGGCATGGTCAAGACCGACCATATCCTGTTCGTCGGCGCCGGCGCCTTCCACACCTCCAAGCCCTCGGAACTCATCCCCGAACTCCAGGGACGCTTCCCCTTGCGCGTGGAGCTTGCCGCCCTGACCAAAGACGATTTCCTGCGCATCCTGACCGAGCCGAAAAACGCCCTGACCGTGCAGTACAAAGCCCTGCTCGCCACCGAAGGCGTGGCCGTGGAGTACACGCAAGACGCCCTGGACGAGGTGGCAGCTTGCGCCCGGCGCATCAACGAGGAAACCGAAAACATCGGCGCGCGCAGGCTCTACACCATCATGGAGAAAATCCTCTCCGACCTGTCCTTCGAAGCCCCGGACCGCTCGGGCCAAAGCGTGACCGTGGACCGCGAATACGTACGCAAAAACCTGGCCGGGATCGTCGAGGACCGGGATTTGACGCGGTATATTCTGTAGGGGAGGGAATCGGGGGGAAAACCCCTTTCCCCAAAAAAACTTTGAAGTTTTGGGCTGTCGTTCACGGTTTGCGCTTCTCATATTGAAAAAGTTTTTGGGAGGTGGGGGTCCGGGGGAGGAACCCTTTGTTCACAAAGGGTTCCTCCCCCGGTTCTCCGGCCTGCTCACTCAAGGGGGACACCCAGATGGACAAGGACCACGCCAGGGCCAGGCTTCTGCTCGAAGCCTTGCCGTTTATCCGCCAGTTCCAGGGCCAGACCGTGGTCATCAAGTACGGCGGCAACGCCATGAAGGACGAGGCGCTCAAAAAGAGCTTCGCGCTCAACGTCATCCTGCTCAAATACATCGGGGTCAATCCGGTCGTGGTGCACGGCGGCGGCCCGCAGATCGGCAGGATGCTCGGCCAGCTCGGCATCGCCTCGGAATTCAAGCAGGGTTTGCGCGTGACCGACGAGGCCACCATGGACGTGGTGGAGATGGTCCTGGTCGGCCGGGTGAACAAGGAAATCGTCAACCTGCTCAACCAGCACGGCGGCAACGCCGTGGGCCTGTCCGGCAAAGACGGCAAGCTGATCCAGGCGCGCAAGCTGGAGATGGTCCAGCCGCGCGAGGACGCGCCGCCGGAGATCATCGAGCTTGGCCGGGTGGGCGAAGTCACCTCAGTCAACACCAAGATCTTGCGGACTTTGGAGAAAGAGGACTTCATCCCGGTCATCGCTCCGATCGGCGTGGGCGAGGGCGGCGGCACCTACAACATCAACGCCGACTCCGTGGCCGGGGCCGTGGCCGTGGCCTTGGGGGCCAAGCGGCTGATTTTGCTCACCGACGTCGCCGGCGTGCTGGACGCGGCGGGCGAACTGATCCCCTCGTTCGACCTGCGCAGCGCCTCGGAGGCGATGGAAACGGGCATCATCAAGGGCGGCATGATCCCGAAAATCACCTGCTGCATGGAAGCGGTCCACGGCGGCGTGGAAAAGGCCCACATCATCGACGGCCGCGTCGAGAATTCGCTGATTCTGGAGATGTTCACCAAGTCCGGCATCGGCACGGAGATCGTGCTGCGCAAGGGGTAGGGGGAGGAGAAATGACCGGGGAGAACCTTTTGTTCAAGCGCGGAGAGTAGAAAAGTCTTTTTTTCGTACTCTCCGCTTCGAAGCGTCTTCCCGCTGCAAAAGGTTCCTCCCCCGGATTCTCTTAGCTTTCCAAAAACGCCTTATACGCCAGCATGGTCGCGTACACGTCGGCCTTGGAGGTCAGTTCGAACGGGCTGTGCATGGACAAGACGGGCGGGCCGAAGTCGATGATGTCCATGCCGTAGACGGCCAGGAATTTGGCCACCGTGCCGCCGCCGCCGAGGTCGACCTTGCCCAGTTCGGCCATCTGCCAGGGCACGCCCGCGCGGCCGAGCACGCCGCGCAGCCAGGCCACGTATTCCGGATGGGCGTCGTTGGCCCCGACCTTGCCCCGGTGGCCGGTGAATTTGCAGAAGCAAGGGCCGTGGCCCAGCATGGCGGCGTTGAGCTTCTCGTGAACTTCCTGGTAGTCCGGGTCGAGCGCGCCGTGCACGTCGGCCGAGACCGCCTTGGAGCGGGCGTAGATCTCGCGCGCCAGGGCGTTTTTCTCCCAGCCCAGAATCAGGTCTTCCAGGCAGTATTCGAAGAAATGCGACTTGGCCCCGGTCGAGCCCTCGCTGCCGATCTCCTCCTTGTCCCAGAAGAGCGCGATCTGGGTGTAGCGCGGCTTTTTGGCGGTGAGCAGCGCTTCCAGCCCGGCGAACACGCACACCCGGTCGTCCTGGCCGTAGCCGCCGATCATCGCCGAATCCAGCCCGACAAAGCGCGCCGGACCGGCGGGCACGGCCTGGAGTTCGGCGCTGAACAGGTCTTCCTCGGTGATGCCGTACTTTGCGTTCAAAATGTCGAGCACCTTCCGTTTGATGAGCTTGCCGTTCTTGCCGGCCGCGTCGTCTTTGCCGTTTTTCTCGTCCGGGCTCTTTTTGGCCGGACTGTGGCCGAGGATGATGTTGAGCTTTTCCGCCTCGAAGGCGTCGGCGAGCTTCTGCTCGACCTGCTTGTAGGCCAGGTGCGGCAAGAGATCCGGGATGGTGAAGACCGGGTCGGCGGGGTCTTCGCCGATGGTCACCGTCATGACCGAGCCGTCCTTTTTCACCACCACGCCGTGCAGGGCGAGTTCCCGGGCCAGCCACTGGTGCTTGCGGATGCCGCCGTAGTAGTGGGTCTTGGCCTGGCTGACGCCGCAATCCTCATAGAGCGGATGCTGCTTGAGATCGATGCGCGGCGTGTCGGCGTGCGCCCCGAGCAGGCGAAAGCCCTGGGACAGGGGCAATTCGCCCTTGCGCGCGATGCACACGGTCTTGCCCCGAAAAACCCGGTAGGCGGCCTTGGCCTTGATCGGGCCGGCCGCCTGCTCGACGAAACCGGCCTGGCGCAGCATGGCGGTGACGTAGGCCACGGTCTCGCGCTCGGTCTTGCAGGCGGACAAAAAATCGAGGTAGCGGCCGGCCAGCTTGTCCATGGCGGCGCGGTGCGGCCCCTGGCCGTAGACCTCCCAACAGCTTTTCGGGGTGAATTCCAAGGCGTCTTTCATCGGTGCTCCTTATGAGGCGGGGTCGCGCGGGGTGTGAAGAAAGCCTCCGGCGGCCAAAGGGGCGAGGTCCCTTTGGAATCCCCTTCGATTAGAATGTTTCGGTTGTTGCGGGCGTTGCCGCCTGGGCCAGGACTTCGGCCGCCTGGGCGAATTCGCCGGGGAAAACGGTTCTCGGGTCGAGGCAGAAGGCGCCGTCTTCGATGCGGCCGATCAGCGGCGGGTCGGCGGCGAGCAGCGCCGCGCGCAGCGTCTCGGGGGTGACGTCCCGGCCTGTGGGCGTCAGCGCCACCAGGGTCGTGGGCAGGTCGCGCTCCGGGAAGGCGCCGCCGCCGACCCGCGAGGCTCCGGGCTTGAGCCTCACCGTGAAAGCGTCCCCGGCCTGCTTGCGGATGCGCGCGGCCAGGCGTCTGGCCTTGGCCGTAAGTTCCTTGGGCTCGGCCAAGATCATGGCCAGGGTGGGAATCTCGCGGCGGGCGCGCTCGGGATCGGCGTAGATCCGCAGCGTCGCCTCCAGCGCGGCCAGGGTCATCTTGTCGATCCGCAGGGCGCGGTTCAGAGGATTTTTCTTGATGCGCTCAAGCAGCTCCTTGCGCCCGACGATGATCCCGGCCTGCGGGCCGCCGAGCACCTTGTCCCCGGAAAAGGTCACCACGTCCGCGCCCTCGGCGACCACCTGCTGCACCGTGGGCTCGTAACCAAGTCCAAGCGCCGTGAAATCCACGAAATTGCCGCTGCCCAGATCCTCGATCACCGGCAATTCGTGCTCGCGGCCAAGCAGCGCCATCTCGGGCAGGGTCACTTCCTTGGTGAAGCCGATGATGCGGTAGTTGGAGGTGTGGACCCGCATCAGGGCGGCCGTCTCCGGCCCGATGGCGCCGGCGTAATCGCGTACGTGGGTGCGGTTGGTGGCTCCGACCTCGCGCAGGATCGCGCCGGACTTGGCCATGACCTCGGGGATGCGGAACGACCCGCCGATCTCGACGAGTTGGCCGCGCGAGACGATCACTTCGCGGCCCTTGGCCAGGGTTTCGAGCGTGAGCAGCACCGCTGCGGCGTTGTTGTTGACCACCAGCGCCGCCTCGGCCCCGGTCAGGCGGCACAGCAGCTCCTCGACGTGGCTGTAGCGGCTGCCGCGCTCGCCCTTGTCCAAGTCGAACTCCAGGTTGGAGTAGTGCAGGCTGGCCACGAGCGCCGCCTCGGCGGCGGCCGGAGCGAGCAGGGAGCGGCCCAAATTGGTGTGCACGACTACGCCGGTGGCGTTGATCACCCGCCGAAAATGCGGCCGCAGCCGTTGCCCGGCGTAGGCGTGCAGGCGAGGCATGAGGATTTCGGAGGCGAGTGAAGCGGCGCCGGCCAGACGGCCCTCGGCGATCGCGGCGCGGCACAGGTCGAGAAATTCGTTGACTGCGTCGCGCAGCATGGGCCTGGGCGCGGCGGCCAGCCCGGGGACGGTTTCGAGCTCCTTGATGGCGGCGTCCACGGAGGGCAGCAGGCGGTACAATTGCGACACGGATCACCTCGGAGCGGCAAGGAATATGAACGGGAGCGGAAAGTGCGCTTTTTGCTCCCGGCGCTGTTGCAAAAATCCTGGCTTAGCGATCTAATATGGCGAAAGCGCGCCGTCAACGCGCGTTTTCCCAAATCGCCGCAGCAAGGAGAACGATATGAAAGTCACGGCCATCAACGGCAGCGCCAGGAAAGACGGCAATACCGCCATTTTGCTGGGCCTGGCCCTTGGAGAACTCGAACGCGAGGGCGTTCAAACCGAACTGGTCCAACTTGCCGGGCTCAACCTCTCCGGCTGCATCGCCTGTTACAAATGCTTCGAGAACAAGGACAAACACTGCGCCGTGAAGAGCGACGAGATGAACGCCATCATCGACAAGCTGGCCGGCGCCGACGGCATCCTGCTCGGTTCGCCCACCTATTTCGGCGACCTCTCGGCCAATCTCAAGGCCGTGATCGAACGCGCCGGCATGGTCTCCCGGGCCAACGGCGACATGTACGCCCGCAAACCCGGCGCCGCCGTGGTCGCGGTGCGCCGCGCCGGGGCCATGCACGCCTTCCACTCGATCAACGCCTTTTTCCTGATCGGCCAGATGGTCGTGGTCGGCTCGAGCTACTGGAACATCGGCATCGGCCGCGAAATCGGCCAGGTCGAGGGCGACGAGGAGGGCAAAACGACCATGAAGCAGCTGGGCGCGAACATGGCCTGGTTGTTGAAGAAGTTGAAATAGAGAGGCCAGGGGGAGAGGCGGAGCCTCTCCCCCTGGCCTCTCGTCATGCTGCCTCAGGCCAGGGTCGGCTCCTGAAAACGCGTCACCTTGATCGCATCCGCCTTCTTTTCCGCCTTGGCCAAGTCGCATTGCAACTGCAATCGCAGCCATGTTTCCGGGGTGCTGCCGAAGGCTTTGGACAGGCGGATGGCCATTTCCGGAGAAACGCCGCTACGGCCGTTCAATAGTTCCGATAGCGCTTTGCGCGTCACGCCAAGACCTTTGGCGGCGCCGGTAACGGTCAGGCCGAGGGGTTCCAGGCACTGTTCCCGGATGATTTCACCGGGATGGGGTGGATTGTGCATTTTCATTGCCGTACGACCTCGTTTTTGCCGCGATCAATGGCAGTCGAGCAGATCGACATTGGTCGCGTTTTCTCCGTTGAACTCGAATACGATTCGCCAATTCCCGGAAACCGAAACCGCCCATTGTCCCTTGCGGTCGCCCTTGAGCGGGTGCGGCCGGAACCCGGGAAGGTTCATTCCCGCAGGCTCGCTGCTGCTATTGAGAACAGCCAGGATCTGGGAAATCTTCCGGGCATGCTGGGCGCAAATCCCACTCTGATCCCCTGTTCCGAAAAATCGCTCCAGGCCTTTGTGGCGAAATCGAAGGATCACCCGCAACCTATAACGTTACAGGGTGCATGAGTCAAGTCGTAATTTCTTGCCCTGGTCTCTACTTCCCCAGCGCCTGATCCAAATCCGCAATAATATCGGCCGCGTCCTCGATGCCGACCGAGATGCGCACCAGGTCCGGCGTGACTCCGGCGGCCAGTTGTTCCTCGGGGGTCAGCTGCGAATGCGTGGTCGAGGCCGGGTGGATGACCAGGGTTTTGGCGTCCAGGATGTTGGCCAGGTGCGAGCACAGTTTCACGGACTCGATGAATTTGCGGCCGGCCGCGAGGCCGCCCTTGACGCCGAAGCCGAAAACCGCGCCCGGGCCGAGCGGGAAATAGCGCTTGGCCCGCGTGAAATCCGGATGGCTCTGCAGGCCGGCGTAGTTGACGAAGGCGACGTTGGGATGGCGGCTTAAAAATTCGGCCACCCGCTGGGCGCCGGCCACGTGCGCCTTGGCCCGCAGCGGCAGGGTCTCGACGCCTTGCAGGATAAGGAAGCTGTTGAACGGCGAAATGGCCGCCCCGGTGTCGCGCAGAAGTCCGGTGCGCAGTTTCAGGGCGAAGGCCATGCAGCCTCCGGCCGCGGTGTCGAGCGGGCAGAAGGCGTCGGCGAAATTGGCGCCGTGGTAGCTCGGGTCCGGTTCGGTGATGTAGGGAAACTTGCCCGAGGCCTTCCAGTCGAACGTCCCCTTTTCGATGACCGCCCCGCCGATGCACGTCCCGTGGCCGCCGATCATCTTGGTCAGCGAATAGACGGCGACGTCGCAGCCGAAATCGAAGGGATTGTGCAGCGGCGGCGGGGACACGGTGTTGTCCACCACGAAGGGGATTGCGTTTTGCCGGGCGACGTCCGCGATCGCGGCCAGGTCGTCCACGTTGCAGCGCGGATTGCCGATGGATTCGGTGAACAGAAATTTGGTCTTGGCGTCGATGCGCGAGGCGAAATTGGCCGGGCTTGCGGAATCCACGAACCGGGCCTCGATCCCGAAGCGTTTCAAGGTGTGGGCGAAAAGCGTGACCGTGCCGCCGTACAGGTTTTGGCCGGTGACGAAATTGTCCCCGGCCTCGCACAGGGCCGCGACGGTGTAGAAGATCGCCGCCATGCCCGAGGCCGTGGCCAGGCAGGCGGCCGCGTCGTGCATGGCCGCCAGGCGTTTTTCCAGCACGTCCGTGGTCGGGTTCATGATCCGGGTGTAGATGTGGCCGAATTCTTTGAGGGCGAACAGGTTGGCCGCGTGCTCCGCGCTTTTGAAGACAAAGCTCGTGGTCTGGTAGATGGGCACGGCCCGCGAACCGGTTTCTTCGTCCGGAACGTGGCCGGCGTGCAGCGCCAGGGTGGAAAGGCCGGGTTTCTCGTCCATGGAGAGCTCCTCGGAATGGTTGTGCGATTATTCGCAGACTAGCGCATCGCTCCCCCGGGCGCAAAGCAAATAAAGGGCGCGGCGTACGTTCGCGGCGTAAGCCCGCAAGGCGGCCGCCTTGACAGGCGCGGATGGCGTTGTTACCTGGATGCAATCGTAAATTACGGCTGGCGCGGGAATAAAGATGCAACTCACCTTTCGCGAAATCGAGATTCTGACCGCCGTCGTGGAGGATTACATCGCCTCCGCCCAGCCGGTCGGTTCGCGCACCGTGTCCAAGCGGGGCGGGCTGCGCCTGTCGCCGGCCTCGATCCGCAACACCATGTCCGACCTGACCGACCAGGGCTACCTCGACCAGCCGCACGCCTCGGCCGGGCGCGTGCCCACGGTCCGGGCCTTTCGGCTCTATCTCGACGAACTGATGACCATCAAACCCCTGGCCCCGGGGCTCGGGAAACTGATCGGCGAAAGCCTGCGCGACGCCGGACTCGACATCGACGACCTGTTGCGCCAGGCGGCCAGGACCCTCTCCGGACTCTGCCGCCAGGTGAGCATGGTCATCGCCCCGGACCAGAAACACGTGCGCCTGCGCCGGGTGGATTTCGCCCTCATCAAACCCGGGCTGGTCATGGCCGTGCTCATCCTGCAAGGCGGCATGGTGGTCAAGCAGCTGGTCGAAGACGCGCGCGGTCTGACCCAGGACGAATTGACCGCCTTCGGCAATTATTTGAACGACCTGCTGCGCGACGCCACGCTCGGCGAGGCTCGGTCGCGCATCGTCTGGGAACTGCGCCAGGCCGGCCGCGAACTCTCCGAACTCTGCCGCCGGGCGCTGATTCTGGCCGGCAGCGCCCTGCAACAGGCCGACGACCGGGAACTGATCGTCGGCGGCCGCGACAACATCGTCATCCAGCCCGATTTCGCCGACATCGAAGCCATGCGCGAACTGCTCACCGCCCTCGAAGAACGCGACCGGCTCCTGACCCTGCTCGACAAGACCGTGGAAGAGGCCCAGCATATCGTGGTCCGGCTCGGTCCCGAGGCCATCCCGGACATCCCCGGCGACTGCTCTCTCGTGTCCACGCCCTATGGCCCCAAGGACCATCCGCTCGGCGTCATCGGCCTGATCGGCCCGATGCGCATGGATTACGCCCAGGTCGTGCCGGTGGTCGACCTGACCGCCAAACTGCTCAGCGGCGCCATGGCCAAACGCTTTTAAGCGCACGCAACCGGCCACGACCGCCAGCTCCTTTTTTCGCGCCATGATCCGTCCGTCTTCGATCCGCAACAACCCGGCCGCCCAGTGACGCCCCACATGTCCCAGACGTCCCAACCCGGCGCAATGCGCGACAAGCTCGCCGCCGTGCTGCGCGCCCTGCGCCCCTGTCTGCTGGCCGTCAGCGGCGGGGTGGACAGCCTGACCCTGGCCGTGCTGGCCGCGCGCCTGCTGGGAGGCGATTTCGCGGCCGTCCACGCGGCTGGACCGGCCGTCCCGGGCGAGGCCGGGGACCGCCTGCGCCGCGTCGCCGGGGACGAAGGCTTCAGTCTGACGGTCATCGACGCCGGCGAACTGGGCGACGAAAACTACATTTCCAATCCGGTGAACCGCTGCTATTATTGCAAAAACAGGCTTTTCGCCGCCCTGCGCCGCCAGGCCCAAACCATCGCCTTGGCGACGGGCCGCACGGTCGCCGTCGTGAGCGGAACCAACCGCGACGACCTGGCCGACTTTCGTCCGGGACTCACCGCCGCCGCCGAACACGGCGTGCGCCACCCCTACGTCGAAGCGGACATGGGCAAGCAGGAGGTGCGCGCCCTGGCCCGGGAACTCGGACTCGACTTCGCAGGCATCCCGGCCTCGCCCTGCCTGGCCAGCCGCGTCTACACCGGAACGAAAGTCACCGGGGAGATCCTGCGCGCCGTGGATTTCGCCGAAACCTTCGTCAAACGGGCCACCGGCCTTGACGTGGTGCGCTGCCGCGTGCGCGAAAACGAAATGCTCGTCGAAACCTCGCCGCCGGGCGCCCTTGCCGCAAGCCTGGCCGCCGAACTCGCCGCCGCCCTGCGCGGACAAGGCCATGATTTTCAAACCGTCAGCCTCGACCCGCACGGCTATACGCCCGGCCGGGCCTTCGTGAAAACGCCATGAATGTGCTCTTCGACCACGCCCGGCACGCCCGGATCGGCCTGCCCGAAGCCGTGCTCTGCCAAGGCAAGGACCCGGAAACCATCTCGCGCATCGTGCGCGAACACGCTCTCGGCGCGCCGATCCTGTACACGCGCCTGACCCCCGAGACGTTCGCGAGGCTCACCCCGGAAGCGGCCGCCAGCCTGAATTACCACCCCCTCTCGCGCACCGCCTGGACCGGAACCATGCCGCAGGCGCCGCGCGGGCGCGTGGCCGTGGTCTCGGCCGGCACCGCCGACGGCCCGGCCACCCACGAAGCCGCCCGCACCCTGGCCTACCTCGGCATCGGCCATACCGTCTACGAAGACCGGGGCGTGGCCGGACTGTGGCGCATCGGCGAACATATCACGGAAATCAACGCCCACGACGTCATCATCGTCGTCGCCGGCATGGACGCCGCCCTGGCCGCGGTCATGGGCGGACTCACGCCCAAACCGGTATTCGCCGTGCCCGTCAGCTCCGGCTACGGCGCCTCCCGAAACGGCGAAACCGCGCTCTTCGCCATGCTCGCCAGCTGCGCCCCCGGCGTCACCGTGTGCAATATCGACAACGGCTACGGCGCCGCCTGCGCCGCCGCCAGAGTGGTGCGGCTGCTCAACGAATGAACTGTGGGGCGCCGCCCCAGGCCCCGCCGGGGGCGGCAGCCCCCAGGAAAAAGAACAGTGGTTTTGGATTTCTCCAATTGCGCGCCTGGGACGGCGGCATCGACCCGTCGTCAAGCAGCGGGCTTCGCTAAGACAGCCCAGAGTCATCTCGAGGGTGAAAGTATGCGCCAAACCGATAAAATTTTTTTGGGGAAAGGGGGCCTGGGGGAAACCCCCTTTTTGTTTACAAAAAGGGGTTTTCCCCCAGATTCCCTCTCCTCTTCCTCTCCCATCCTCGTTGTGCGTCCCCATTCCGGCGTCAGCGGCGACATGTTGGTCGCCGGTTTGGCGTTGATGGCCGGGGTTGGGGACGTTGAGCTTGGCGAATTGTGCGAGGCGGTCGGGGTGGCGGCGCTGGCCGGGTCGGTGCGGCTTGAGTCCAGGAGTGTGGAGGGGATCGGCGGGCATGGGTTGGTCGTGGATTTGCCGCATGAGCATGCGCATCGCAATATGGCCGATATTGCGGCGATCATCGAGGCCGGCGGATTGACCGGGGGCGCGAAGGCGCTGGCGGTCCGGGCGTTTGGCTTGCTCGCCGAGGCCGAGGGCGAGGTGCATGGGCGCGCGGCGGCCGAGGTCACGTTCCACGAGGTCGGGGCGCTCGACAGTATTTTGGACGTGTGTCTGGCTGCGGCGCTGTACGACCGGCTTGGGCCGTCGCGGTTTGTCTGCGGTCCTTTGCCGCTGTGCGACGGGGTGGCGAAAAGCGCTCACGGGCCGCTGTTCACGCCGGCTCCGGCGGTGTTGCGTCTGCTTTCGGGCGTGGCCGTGACCGGGCTTGCGAGCGTGGGCGAGACGGTCACGCCGACGGCGATCGCGTTGTTGAAGGCGTTTGGGGCCGAGTTCGGCGGCTGGCCGGACATGGTCGTGACCGGCCGGGCGGTGGTCTATGGCTCCAGGCTTTTGCCCGGGGTGCCCAACGGCGCGGTGTTCGTCCGTGGCCGGGCGCCGTCGCTTGGGGCCGAAGGGCCTGTTCCCCGGTGATTTTGCGGTTTTGCGCGGAAATTTTGCACTTTTTGCGAGTTCAGCGGAGGTTGGGGTTGACAGAAACTTCCGGTTGTCATAAATATGCCCGCTTCCGAGATTGAGCAAGGAGTCTGTCCCATGGACACATATAGCCCCAAGGCCAAGGATCAAAACCGCCAGTGGTACGTGGTGGACGTCGCCGAGAAGGTGCTCGGCCGCGTTTCCAGCGGCATCGCCGTGCGTCTTCGCGGCAAGCACAAGCCCGACTTCGCCCCGCACTTCGACAACGGCGATTTCATCATCGTGATCAACGCCGACAAGATCAAGGTGACCGGCCGCAAGCTGGACCAGAAAAATTACTACCGGCATTCCGGCTACATCGGGGGGTTGAAAACCACCTCGCTGCGCCAGATGATGGCCACCAAGCCGGATCAGGTGATCATCAAGGCCGTTCGCGGCATGTTGCCCAAGAACAGGCTCGGCCGGGCTTTGCTCAAAAAGCTCAAAGTGTACGCCGGGACCGAGCATCCCCACAAGGCGCAAAATCCCACGGCACTCAGCCTGTAGAACTTCGGAGCGCGAAATGACCAAAGAATTCGAATACGGAACCGGCCGCAGAAAGACCGCCGTGGCCAGGACCAGACTGTACAAGGGCACCGGCCACATCCTCATCAACGGCCGTCCTTACGAGGAATATTTCCCCCGGGCGACCCTGCAGATGATCATCCGCCAGCCCTTCAACCTGACCCGGACGATGGGAAAATTCGACGTCAAGGTCAACGTCGACGGCGGCGGCTCGACCGGCCAGGCCGAAGCCGTGCGCCACGGCATCACCCGGGCGCTGATGCGCGTCGATCCGGAACTGCGCGGCGTGCTCAAGAAGGCCGGCTTCGTCATGCGCGACCCCAGAGCCAAGGAACGCAAGAAATACGGCCTGCGTTCGGCCCGCGCCCGCTTCCAGTACTCCAAGCGTTAAACGCGCCGGGGAACGTCACCCTCTCAAGGGCCATGCGCATGCGCATGGCCCTTTTTTTTGCGCCGGCCAAGCGCTCGCGGGCCGCCGATCAGTTCGGATTTTCCCCGGGAACGAAGGGTTTGGGCGAACGATCCGGGCTGGCGGGCAACGCCTGGCCGGGCGCGGCGGCCGGTTTGCCTGCCGCCCGTGGGGCCGACTGGGGGGCCGATTGCGGGACCGGTTGCGTCTGAAGGCCGGAATAAAACACCGTGTCCCGGGGGAAGCCGGTCAAGACGGTTGCCTTATCCGCCAGCTCCGGGGGCAGGGCGGCCTTGGCCCGGTCGGCCTCCTCGGGGTTCTGAAACACCCGGGCTGCGATCACGTAAAGGCGCGTCCCCTGCTCCGGAGAGAAAGTGGCGAAGAGCCGAAGCGGCATTTCCCGGGTCGCCTGGGCGACGATGCAGTCGAAGGCCTCGGCCAGATTTTCGGCCCGCTTCAGGCTAAGCAGCGCCACGCCCTCCGGCGGCGCGGGCGCGGCCAGGGCCGGAAAATTGACGCTCGCCCCGGGTCCGGCGTCGAAGATGCTCGCCAGGCCGGGATTGGCCTTGGCCATGGCCGTAAAGACCTCCTTGTCTCTGCGGCCGTAAAGCTCCTCCTGCCGTTTGGCGAACGACCAGCCGTTTTTGAGTTTGCCTGGCCGAGCAGGCCGGGCGGCCGCGCCGCTGCGATCGCCTCGGTCCCTTGCGCGGCGGCGGTCTCGGCTCCGGTCTCGCCGGTGGTCCCGTCCCGCGCTCCGGCCGGTTGCGCGGCCGGTTGCGCGGCCGTATCGCCGGGCTGAACCGGGGATGTTGTCCGTTGCTCCTGCTCCGGCGGATCGGCCGGACCGGCCGGACCGGCCGGACCGGCCGGTTCAACCTGTTCTACCGGCGTGACCGGCTCAACGGGCGTGGCCTGCGTAACCTGTTCTACCGGCGTGACCGGCGTGACCGGCGTAGCCGATGTATCCGGCTCAACCGGCGCGGACGGAGGCGAGGCCACGGGCTCGGCCTGTTTCGCCTCCGGTTTTTGGGGCTCGGAGGCGGTCTCGGCGTCCGGCGGGGTTTGAGGCCCGGCCCCGGCCTGTCCCGTTTGTCCGGTCTGGCCGGTCTGGCCGGAGGCCGCCTCGCCCGGTGGCGCTTGTTCGGCCACCCGGGCTCTGATCTGCGAAGGCGGGAGCGGACTTGCCGCGACGCTGACGGCCGGGGGAGACTCCGCGGGAAGGCCGCCCGGCGAGTTGAGCGTGTTGAAGACGGCATAGCCGGCCAGGGCGGCGGCCAGGACACAGGCGCAGGCCAGAGCCGCGCGGGCGGCCGCGCCCGGCTTGCCCGAAAGCAGTTGCTCTTTGGCGCTTCGCCGGACGTGCGTCAGGCGGATGGTGGCGCCCTCGCCCAGGATGCCGATCAAGGCCCGGTGGCACAGGCGCACGATTTTTCGGGGATAGCCGCCGCTTTTCAGATGCAGATAGATCAAGGCCGGCCAGGTAAAACGCGGCCTTGGCCGGCCGGCGACGGCGGAGGCGTCGAGCCTGGATGCGACCATGGCCCTGGTGTCCCGGAAGGAAAACGGCCGCAACACGTGCAGATAGTTCATCTGGCCGGCCAGGGCGGGATATGAGGGCAGCAAGCCCAGGAATTCGTTCTGGCCGAAGATGACGGTCTGCAAGAGTTTGCCGTCCTGGATCGTGGCGGCGTTCAACGCCTCCAGCGCTTGGAAACATCCCGGCGTCATCACCTGGCCCTCGTCGATGAGCAGGCAGACGATGCGGTTTTTGGTCTCGTAGCGCTGACGCAGGGCGGCCTCGATCCGTTCGGTCAGCGCCGGCGCGTCCAAGTCGGGATCGCCTTCCGGGATGCCGAGCAGCCGGGTCAGGTGGAGCAGAAATTCGCGTCGTCCGGCGAAGTCGGCGTTGAGAATCAGGCAGACGTCGATGCCTTCGAAGTGGGCCAATTCGCGCACCAAAACGCGGCACAGGGTGGTCTTGCCCGAGCCCACCCCACCGACGACCGCGCTCACTCCCCGGTGCAGGCGGATGCCGACGACCAGGTGGCGCAGGCAATCCATCCGCGACTGGGACCGGTAGAACATGTCCGGGTCCGGCGTGAAGGAAAAGGGCTCGCGCCTGAGGTTGAATTTCTCGAAATATTGCATCGGCCGTCCTTGAGTATGCGCTCGGCCCGCCGTTACCGGCGCCGGGGCCGTTGGGCGCCGCCGCCGCGCGCGACATCGGCAAGCCCCACGTTTTTTTTGCCGCGCCCGGCGGCCGCCGTCAGGGCCTCCCGGCACAGCCGGACAAGCGCGCCGGGATGGCCTTGGCATTTGCGGTGCAACCGGTACGCGGCGGCCAGGGAAAAGCGCGGCGGCGGCGTATGCCCGGACGCGGCCAGGGCAAGCCGCGTAGCGATCATCTCCCGGGTCTGCCTGAAGGTGAGCGGGGTCAGCTCGTGCAAATAATTGACGCGATCGGCCAGGTTCGGCTGGCTGAGCAGCCGGTCCATGAATTCGGACCTGGCGAAAATCGCGATCTGCAGCAATTTGAATTCGTTGGTCTCGTAATTGAGCAGTTCGCGCAGGATTTCCAGGCGCTCGGGATCAAGTTTCTGGCCTTCGTCGATGACCAGGCACTGGATGCGCCCGTGGGTCACGCCCTGGTCGAAGAGGTGCAGTTTGATGCGTTCCTGGAACTCGTGGATCGAGCCCGCCGGGCCCTCGGCCGGGACGCGCAGGGTTTGGCGCAGCCGCGCGGCGAAGGCGGCGGGGTCGTCCGCGCCCGGGTCAGGGAGCAAGCGCGCGTCGATGTCGCCGCTGCTGTCGCATTCGCGAAGAAGCTCGCGGCAGATGGCGGTTTTTCCGAGGCCCGGCCCGCCCAGCGCCACGCTCAAGCCCCGGCGCAGCCGGATGGCGATTTCCAGCTGCTGCAAGCACTCCAGTTGGGGACCGGAAAACGGGAACGCGCCCGGTTCCGGCGAACCGGGAAAAGGGTCGCGCTCCAGACCGAGGACTTCGAAGTATTCCATGGCGATCCCGGAAATGAAAAGTGCCTTGCGGCGCGCTCCGACGCACCGGCTATAGCGTCTATCGCGGTTCTTTGACAATATTACCGGGAGCAAAAAGTATCTTGCTTTTGCTCAAAGCGGCGTGCGCCGCTTTCGCTTCGAGGGACTTGCAAAAATAGTGGTTTTCTTCACGCCTCCGGCGGCCAAAGGGCTGTGCCCTTTGGAATCCCCCATAACTTCACTATGTTGCTCGGCCATGTTGCGCGTCTGGCATGGCGGCCAATGAATTTGGCAAGAGGCTCCTCAATGAAATGAATACCAAGCCTTCGGAATGTTCCAAGGGTTCGTTCTTCTGCTCCCGCGCGCCCGCCCGTTCGCGCAATCCGGCGCGCCGAAGTTGGAACGCTTCTTGTAAGGAGCCAGTCCGAGGGGCCGGTCCAAGCCGCATCGTCCTCGCGCCGCCCCCCGGCAACCGAATAGTCCCGCCTACTTGGCGGGCCCATGGAGCCAAACCGTGTCCGACTCGCTCAGCCAGCCGCTGCCGCCAAGCGCCTCCGGCCGGGAATTCTTTTCCGGTCTTGCGGGCGCGCCCGGCTTCGCCGCCGGCGGGATCGTATCCATGGCCGCCAAGCGTCTGTTCGACGTGGCCGCCGCCTTGTGCCTGCTTGCGGCGTCCCTGCCCTTGATGCTCGTCGCGGCGCTGTGCATCAAGCTCGAGGACGGCGGCCCGGTGCTGTTCCGGCAGGCTCGCGTCGGCAAGTTCGGGCGCGCGTTCACCATTTACAAGCTGCGTTCGATGGTCGTGGACGCCGAGACGCGCCAAGGCGCCCTTGAGCGCCAAAACGAGATGGACGGGCCGGTGTTCAAGATCGGCGACGACCCCAGAGTCACCAAGGTGGGCTATTATCTGCGCCTGTGGAACGTGGACGAACTGCCCCAGCTTGTCAACGTCCTGCGCGGGCAGATGAGCATGGTCGGCCCCAGGCCCATGTCGCTGCGCGATTTCAGCCGCTTTACGGCCGATTGGGCGCTGCGGCGTTTTGCGGTCAAGCCCGGACTGACCTGCCTGTGGCAGATCACTCCCGGCCGCAACGCCTTGCGTTTTCAGGAATGGATGGAACTCGACCTGCGCTATATCGACACCCGGAGTTTTTTCGGCGACTTGCTTATCTGCCTTTTGACCGCGCCGGTATGCCTGTCCTTTCGCAGGCCCGGCAAGCCGCGCCCGGCGGCGATCATTCCGGTCAAGAGCGCCGAGAGCTGCCGCGAATGCGCCTAGCAGCCCGCTGAAAAACTGGCCGCCGCGCGCCAGGGAGGGCGCGCCGGATTGCGGACAAACTTTTTTACCCGCAATCCGAGAGGGTTGGCGAAAATCATTTTCGACAGACTCTCAGGCCGATCAACCCCTCTCCCGGATTTTTTGACGGGGGTGTCGCTCTGCGTCAAATGTCCGCCGTCCTTGGCGCCCACGGGCGTCCATGGGCGGCGGTTCTTGCGTCGCGTCCGACCAGACCCCCGCCGCGCGGGCGTTCCCAGGCCCTCGTAACCTCGATCAAAACCGCTCGTCTAATAAGCAACGCCCAACGACGGAGGTGTCGGGCGAAAGGCGGCGTCCGCCGGGAAGGCTCAAGTTCCGGCGAGTCGATTTTTCGGCAGCCGCGTCCGCCGAAATGCGCAAAGACCGTCGCCGCGCCGAAACGCGAGACGAAGGCTCGGCGGCGCGGGCGAGCCGGTATGTGATGCAGCGCGAAGCTCCCAAAAGATGACGCTCGTCGTTTTTTGCCCGGGGCGAGAACAGGGTACGCAAAAACTAAAGGGGAACGAAGATGAAAATGAATTGGACCGCCGCACTGGTGTTGGCCACGGTTTTTTGCGTGGCCGCGCCCGCCTTTGCCCAGGGGCCCTCGGAAAGAGGGGAGACGCACAGGCGCGAAAGGGAAAAAAGAGAAGAGCGCCGGCATCGCGAGGCCAGGGGCGAGCGTCGGGAAAAACGCGAACACGCGGGCGAGCGCCGCATGGAAAGAGGCGGCAGGGCGGAAAAAGCCGGCCGGCATCCGGGCGAGGGCAATGGCGCGAGGAACGCAAACGGACAGCATGCCGCCGGCCAGAATTCTTCCTCGGGCGCGACCGGCGCGACTGGCGCGACTGGCGCGACTGGCGCGAACAACGGTTCCCGGCGGAATTGGAGCCAACGCGGCGCGGGCGGTTCTTCGAATTCCGGCCAGATTTCGGGTTCCGGACAGGGCGCGGCCGGCGCGACCGGCGCGAACAATGGTTCCCGCCAGAATTGGAGTCAGCGCGGTTCGTCCGGCTCTTCGGGCGCCGGCGGCTCCTCCGGGTCGTCGGGCTCATCGGGCTCCGGCGGCGCGGGCGCCGCGAATTAACCCGAGGCGAGCTTCGGGAGTCGCCGGACCGGCGGACCGTGGTTTTCGATAGTCGTCGACGCCTCGCACGGACGGGCCAAGACGCCCGCCGCCATTGCAGTAGGCCGGGAAAAACGGGGGGAACCTTGCGCAAAGGCGAGGTTTCCCCCGTTCTCCGCGGTCCCGGCCGCAGTCCCACGCGGGAACCGTGCGGGAACCGCGTTGACGGGTCGCGAAAATTCCGCAGTAAACGGCTTGCCTTTATGCCCTGGCCGGCAGTTGTTCCCGAAAGTCACACGTTTCATTGCAGGGGGCGTAAGGTTTTCCCCTTTATGCTCCCGGCGGCGGACGCCGCTTGGCCCCCCTGTTCGTGGGCGGCGCTCATAGCCGGAGCGCGAAAATGAAGAAATTTTCCGCTCCCGCGAATAGCTGCTTTCGACGCAAGGTTTCACCTCGGCGTCCTGTTCCAGGGCGGCGCGCAGGTCTCCATTTCCGGGTATAACCGCGCCACGCCGGGAGCTTGCGCGGCCATGGCCCATGTTGAAGACAATATCCGGGGATAGGCCAACGGCTTGAGCGTCCTGCCGGCCGATTCGCCTCGTTCGGGAGACCGGGAATGCAGCGGCTTGGGGCGAATTCGCGCGCGCCTTTGTGTTTGATTGCACACGGCGTCCCTGTTCCGCTTGTCCCCGGCCGGACTCTTGCCGAATTGAATTTTTCATTTCCCGGACGATGTATCGTCTCCGCCAAGCGCAAATCCCGGCAGGCAAAAAAAAGAATATATGTCGGGGCATGCGGCCTTGTGCCCGAAATCGCCGCCAAAGAGGCTGTCAAACCCCGCGAGCCCGGCGTTCATGCCCGGGCCGCAGCGAATAAATTTCGATCGAAAGAACGCCTTTGCGCAACAAATTTCCTTGCTAACTCCTGAATTCCGCTCTAGATTGACAGCGAAAATCGAAAATTGCGCACGACGGAATTGTCATCCCAGGCGAAGAAACCGTAATCGGCGGACGCTGCATCTACCGCAAGTCCGCCGAAGACCCGAACTCCAAACAGGCAATGATCGTCAACAACAAGGGCCTCGTCGGTTTTTTGCGGCGAACCGGCATGAACACCAAAAATACTTCGCGGTCCCGGACCGTGAAGTATTGAAAAGGAGAGGACGCATGGACGACTATCTGAAAGAGGCCCTGGAAATCGTAAAGGCCCAGGCCGCCCACAGGGCCATGGCGGAAGATGAAATCACGTCCATGGTCGCGGGCTTGGCCGCCAAACTTCGCTGCCTGTCCGGCGCGGGCGAGGCGGCCCAGGTTGAGGCCGGCCTCGGCCTGGACCCCAAAAAGGCCTTCAAGGAAAAATCCGTGAGTTGCCTGGAATGCGGAAAGGCCTTCAAGATCATCACCAAGAAGCACCTGGCCACGCATGAGCTCGACCTGAAAAGCTATCTGGAGAAGCACGGCCTCAAGAAGGGGACCAAGCTGATCGCCAAGGAACTCCAGCGCAACCGCCGCAAGAAGATGACCGACATGAAGCTGTGGGAAAAACGCAAGAAGAACGATGCGCCCAAGGCCAAGAAAGGGGCCTAGTCCGCGACCGGGCCGCCGCCCGGGCCATGGCCCGGGCGGCGGCTTTCGCCGAATTTTTTTTGTCCGCCGCTACGCGCCGTCCGCCGCCTCGATCACCACCAGCACGTTGCACGGGGACTGGTCGAGGAGGTTGCGGCCGACCGAATTCTCCAGCAGCCGCTGCATCCAGCTCAGATGTCTGTGTCCGATGACGATCAGGTCCGCATCGAGTTCCACGGCGAGTTCCACGACCCGTTGCGCCACGGGGCCGGCAAGCGCGTGCGTCCGGCAGGGGACGCCGTGCTCCGACAGCCGGTGGCAGGCCGCTTTCAGAACGGCCTGCGCTTCCCGGTTCAGGGATTCGATGAACGCGCCGCTGGGATAGACCATGGGCACTGTTCCCTTGCTCACCGTGTCCGCTACGGAAACCACATGGACGCTTGAACCGAAGGCGATGGCCAGTTCGGTCGCCTGGTCGAGGATGGCCGCGTGTTGCGCGGAAGAATCCACGGCGACGAGGATTGTTTTCAGCACGGGCGTGTCCCCTTGGTTGTCGCGTTGAAAAGCCGCGCCTCCGGGCAGACCGCGCATGCGCGTAAAGAAAGCGGACTCGGGGGCGGCGGCTTGCGGTCGCCGGCCAAGGGGGAACCGTCCAGGGCCGAATGGCTCTTTTCCGGCGGGGACAACTGGAACAGGGGCGGATCGTTGGCGTCCGGCAGGGGCTTGTCGGCGTAAGTGGAGCCGCCCATGGCCGACTGCAGGTCCACGATGGCGCGCACGACTTCGGCGTCCGCTCCGGTGCGCGCCAGTTGCGCCCTAAGCAGCCCGCGCTGGGCGTCCAGGACGTTCAAAAACGGCCCCAGGCCGTCCAGAAAGAGTTTGCGCGAAAGCCGCAGGGTTTCGGCGGCCTTGGCCTCGGTGTCAACCAGATCCCGGCGCCGGTTTTCCGCATTGAAGTAAGCGGAAAGCGCGGTCTCCACCTCGGAGAGCGCCGTGAGCGCGTGCTGTTGCAGGTTGGCCAGCTGAGCCTGGGCTCGGGCGTCGCTGGCCCGTATCTGGGCCTTGATGCGCCCGAAGTCGATCAGGGGCTGGAGCACGGAGCCGCCCACCGAGTAGGCCTGGCCGCTCATGAACAACAAATTCTCGGGGCTGGCGGAGAGCGTGCCGAGCAACGCCGACAGGCTCAGGCGCGGCAGCCAGGCGGCGCGGCT
>JADFXV010000037.1 GCA_015233395.1 Desulfovibrionaceae bacterium | reverse complement strand
CTCAGTGCGACCTCTGCCTCGCGGAGCATAAAAATAATCTGCTCCGAAGTGTGCCGTTTCTTGCCCATATCCTGCCTCCTCCAGGCCCCATACCCCTAACTTTCGGGATGGACCAGTTTTGGGGGGGCAGGTCAAAAGTCAATACGTGAATCAAATATTCTTTTGAGGCTTTTTGGATCACTTTCATCGTAATTTTTTAAATTATAATAGTATGTTATCTCATTGATTATGCTTTTCATGCTCTTTGAAAAATCAATGGCTATAAAAGTAAGGTTGTCATGTGGAGCATCAATATTATTGAACGAGATTAGCTGGGATCGCGTTGTTCTTGTAATATATTCTAAAATGAAGCACGAGTTATTTTTGATTCTCTTGCGTGGAAACTTATAAATAAATGTTTCTGGTTTTTCTAGTGATGTTAAAATTTCGTCTGAAGATTTATAGCAATCCAGATCTATTATATCGTCGGAGTCGTAACTGAATTCAATGTCAATAAATTTGTCAATGTCTGGGTACTTTCTTCTTGAGTACTCAAACGTCCAAAATTCAAAGGCTTCAATGTATGGTTCATATATACTCATAAGTGGCTCTAGATTGCTTGTTTAAATTAGAATTTTAAGAGCTAGTTTGAAATTTATGTGGAGCTTGTTATAAATCTTGAAATATTATTAGATTGATATTGTCACATGTTAGCGCAATTAAATAGCCTTCGTTCCGGTTTTCAATGAGTCCAGGTAGTCTGCCCAGTCCTGCATCATACGCCGTCTGTCGGGTAGGTATTCAGCAAAGTTGTAGGCTCCCCTAATTGAGTTGCGTTCAGCATGGGCAAGCTGGCGCTCTACCCAATCTCGATTGTACCCCAACTCATTCAACAGGGTGCTCGCCATGCTCCTGAACCCATGAGCAGTCATTTGGTCCTTCTCATAGCCCATGCGGCGCAAGGCCAAGTTTATCGTGTTTTCACTCATGGGGCGTGTCGAATTCCATTCACTCGGAAATACATATTTCCCTGCACCGGTCAATGGGTGGATTTCGCGCAAGATTTTAAGTGCCTGCCTAGACAAGGGCACAATGTGCTGTTCACGCATTTTCATCTTGGCGGCCGGTATGCGCCATTCCCCTTTATCCATGTCGATCTCCGACCATTCCGCATGGCGGAGCTCACCGGGGCGCACAAAAAAGAGGGGGGTCAAGCGCAGGGCGCAATACGTCGTAAAGGTGCCTTTATAGCCGTCGATGTCGCGGAGTAGGGCGGCCACGACCTTGGGGTCTGTAATAGAGGCGAGATGTTTTTCCTTAGCCGGGGGGATTGCACCTTTCAAGTCAGCGGCGCAGTTTCTTTGGGCCTTGCCACAAGCTACGGCATAGCGAAATACCTGGCCAGCCAGTTCCAAAACCCGATGGGCTGTTTCTATTGCACCCCTGGCCTCAATCCGCTTGATAACCGGCAAGAGTTCGGTTGCCGAGATTTCCGCTATTGGCCGTTCGCCGATCCAGGGGAAAAGGTTTTGCTCGAATCGTCTGATTGTGTCCTTTGCATATCCCGGGGTCCAGTTCCTGGAGAACTTGGAAAACCATTCTCGGGTGACGGCCTCGAAAGTTTCGGCATCGGCGACTGTTTGAGCCTTGCTGGCTTTTCTGGTCGCACTCGGGTCAACGCCATTGGCAATAAGTTTGCGGGCTTCGTCGCGGCGTGTCCTGGCGTCTTTGAGGGTGATATCTGGATAGACTCCAAGGGAAAGCATATTGGCCTTGCCCCCAAAAGTGTATCTCAAGCGCCACCATTTGCCCCCTTTGGGGCTGATTTCCAGGTAAAGACCTCGCTCGTCTCGCAGGCGGATTGTTTTGGGCCCGGGCTTTGCGTTTTTGACCGCGATGTCGGTGAGCGCCATGTGAGTAACCTCCGGAGATAGTGTCCACATGGTTATCCGCAGTTACTCAAATTGATGGCGGATAACTTTCTGTTCATCGGAAAGTTACTCAAGCAGATTCTGGATGTCAACGGACCAAAACGGACAAACCCGGACCATCTGGCCCGGGTTTGTGCTGATTTTGTTGACTTTTTGGATCTCTTCGGACGTCGTTGGGCAGTCAATTGGTGGAGGCGGGGGGAGTCGAACCCCCGTCCGAGAGTGTCTCATTCAAGGCGTCTACAGGCTTAGGCCGGAATCCATCTCACCCGGGGAGCGCCTTCCGGCCGGGCGTCCCAAGGCCATTCCGCCGTTGTCTCGCCTTCCCCCGGGCGGAAACGGGGGGCGGCCAGTCCGATGGTGTCGACGCTCGGATCCGGCTTATCGCACGTGGGCCGGTCGAACGCTGGCCGCGCTAAGCGGCCAGAGCGTATTCGTAATCGTTGGCGATTGTCAGTTTGCCGCGTTTTTACGAGGCCTCGCGGCGCCTCGGCCTGCAACCTTGAGGTCGCCATCCCCGTCGAAACCGGTGCGCCCCCAAGTCAACTATCCCAATATAACCAGAAACGTCACGGCGTCAAGGACAGATCCGGCGAATGGAGCGCGGTGCGGACGCATAATTTTTCCTGGTTTTCCCTAAACCATTTTCCAAACCGTCCGATCAGGGCTGCATGGGTCGAGGCCATGGCGCAACGGGCGCCGGCAAGTCCCAATGCAAGGATGCATGACAAATTCAAGGAGGAAGGAAAATGGGTCTCGTAGTCAATCACAACATGATGGCGATGACGGCCACCATGAACTTGGACTCGGCGTACCAAAGCCTGTCGAAGGCAACCAACCAACTGTCGTCCGGCCTGCGCATCACCCAGGCTTCCGACGACGCCGCCGGCCTGGCCGTGCGCGAACTCATGCGCTCCAACATCTCTACGCTCAACCAGGGCGTGCGCAACGCCAACGACGCGATCTCGCTGCTGCAGACCGCCGACGGCGCGCTTGGGGTCACCGATGAAAAGCTCATCCGCATGAAGGAACTGGCCGAACAAGCGGCCACCGGCACCTACACCTCGACCCAGCGGCTGATCATCGATTCGGAATACCAGGCCATGGCCTCGGAAATCACCCGAATCGCCAACGCCACGGACTTCAACGGCATCTATCTGCTCAACGGCAACCTGTCGAGCACGACCCACAACGGCTCCAGTCTCACGCCCACGGGCAAGCTCAAGGTCCACTTCGGCACGGGCAACGCGAGCAACTCCGACTACTATTACGTCCAGATCAACAGCGCCACCGCCTCCTCGCTCGGCGTGGGCCTCGGGGCCGCTTCGAGCGTCACCGCCGGCCGCTCGATCTCGACCCAGACCCTGGCTCAGCAAGCCCTGTCCCAGATCAACAACGCCATCGTGTCCAAGGACAAGATCCGCGCCTCCCTCGGCGCTCTGGAAAACCGCCTGCAGAACACGGTCACCCAGTTGCAGGTCCAGTCCCAGAACCTGCAGTCCGCCGAATCGCAGATTTCGGACGTGGACGTGGCCACGGAAATGACCGAATTCGTGCGCGACCAGATCCTGACCCAGTCGGCCGTGGCCATGCTCTCCCAGGCCAACAGCCTGCCCAAGATGGCCTTGCAGCTCATGGGCTAAGCCTAAACCTCCAAGCGAAACGATCCGTGTCAGCCGGGCCGCCCGAAAGGGCGGCCCGGCTTTTTTTGGGGCCGTCGCATGGCGGGCGCGGACCGTCTTGGCTTATCTTTCCGCCACGCCGGCCACGCGGCCGCCTTCCAGGCGCAGAATGCGATTGACGCAGTCCGGCAGGTCGCCGTCGTGGTGGGTGGCGATGATCAGCCCGGTCCCGGTCCGCGCCAGACGGTCGAACAGGCGCAGGGCGTCCAGGCGCGAACGGGTGTCCAGGCCGCCGAGCGGTTCGTCGAGCAAGAGCAGGGGAGGATCGTGGACCATGGCCCGGCAGATGAGGATCTTGCGCAGTTGCCCGTGGGACAGGGCGGAGGCGGTTTTGCCGGTCAGATGCGCGGCGGCCAGGCGGCGCAGAACCTGTCTGGCCGCGCGGCGCTGAACGCCGGTGGGCTCCCGGTACAGGCCGAGAGATCCGAAAAAGCCGGAGGCCACGATGTCCTCGGCGGTCTGCGCAAGCCGCAGATCGGCCTGGATATCCCAGGAGACAAAGCCGGTCAAAGCGCGAATTTCCCACAGCCCCTCGGGGCGCAAGTCCGGAAAGCGCGAAATGCCGCCGCCGCCGGCATGGGTGTGCAGGTCCCCGGCCAGCAGGCGCAGGAGGGTGGATTTTCCCGCCCCGTTATCGCCGGTGACGGCCCAATTTTCGCCCGGCCGGACGGTCCAGTGGATATCGCGCAAGACCGGAGTTTCGTCCACGACCACGTCGACGCCGTCCAATTTGATCAGGTATTCGACCCCGGGCGCGCTCCGTGGCGGTTGGGCCGCCGCGTCCGGATGCTCCGAGTCCTGCAAGGTCCGCCCACTCGGCCTCTTCGCCCGGCTTGCGGTTTCCAGACCGGCGGCGAAGGCCGCAAAGACCTGGCTGGCCGCACCGGACGCGGCGATGCGGCCGCCATGCAGATACAGGGCGCTTTCGACGAACCCGGGCAACTCTTCGGGGCGGTGCGATGCGAAGAGAATCGCCGGGCCGGTCCCGGCTTGCTTTGCCGATGCGGCCAGTTCGGCCAGCGCGGCCTGGAACTTGGCCCGGTTTTTCGCGTCCAGACCGTCGGCGGCCTCGTCGAGGATGAGCGCTACGGGGTCGTTGACCAGCGCCCGGGCCAGCAGAATTCTGGCCAACTGGCCCTGGGACAGGGACAGCACGCTCCGGGAAAAAAGCCTGTCCAGCCCGACGCGGGCGAGCGCTTGCCGGACGGCCAGGCGTTTGGCGCCGGTAAAGGGGACGTTCAGACGCAGCGAATCGGTGAAGCCCGTGGCCACGGATTCGGCCACGGTGATGTCGAGTTCCAGGCGGCGATAGGTTTCGCGCAATTCCGGCGAGGCCAGGCCGATTTTTTCACGCGCGCCGATCGGACTTTCGCTTGGCGCTCCCGAAAAGGCGTACAGCCTGGCCGGCGTGGTCCGGGAAAAGTCCTGGACCGGCCAGATCTCGCCCCGGATGAGCCGGGAAAACACCGACTTGCCGGCCCCGTTCTCGCCGAGCACGGCCCAGTGTTCGCCGGGAGACAGCCGCCAGGTCAACTCCGAGAGCGCCTCGCGGCCCTCGAAAGCGACGCTGGCGCGATGAAGCGCGATCAAAAAATTTTCAGCCAAACCGAACTCCAGCAACAGTCGAATGCAACCATTTTCCGCCAGCCCAGGCGCGAAGTCAAATCAAGCCCCCATGTATTGCCCTGGCCCCGCCAAAAATATTTTCGGCCGGAGTCCGATTTTCGCGAAGCGAAAATCGGACTCCGGCCGGTCAAAGTTTTGAAAGGGTCCAGGGAAAACTTTTTTCAAAAAGTTTTCCCTGGTCTTTTCAAAGTCTTTCGAAAGCCCGGCGCGGGATGAGCCGCACCAGGACGGCGGTGGCGGCAAGCGAGAAGGTCAGGCGCGCGGCCAGGGTGCCCCAGGGGCTTGAGCCGATGAGCGTCATCAGGATGGTGTCTTCGATCAGGGCGTGGCACAGGCTCATGAGCGTGACGCTGGCGAAGACGTCGCGCCTGGGGATGGCGCCCTGGTCCACCTCGTGGATGATCAGTCCGCCGCCGTAGCCGATGCCGAGCGTCAGCCCGATGATGGTGATCGTGGCCGCCTTGGCGCCGATGCCCATCAGGCGCAGGAAGGGGGTGAGCGCCGCTTCCATGAAGCGCGACAGTCCGAGCGCGGTCAGGGTGCGCATCAGGGCCATCAGGGCAGTGATGACGCAGAAGATGAACCCCAGGTTTTTCGCCTGGCCAAGCGCCCAGGCGAAGAGTCCGGAGTCGTCCTGGGCCGGGGTCCAGAGCACCGGGACCGGTGCGGCGAGAAACCCTCCGGCGGAAAATATCCAGTGCAAAATCAGCCCGCAGGCGAAGGCTCCGCCGAAGCGGATGGCGTTTTGGGTCCAGAAACCCGCGCCGCAGCGTTTGGTGACCGCGCCTTCCTGGATCAGGTTGTGGGCGAAGAGCATCACGACGCCGAGCACCGTGACCTGGGCCTGGGTGAGCGCGCCCGTTTGCGGCAGCACGGCCACGAACACGGCCATGCCGGCGTAAAGGTTGGAGAGCATGGCCGTGGCCCAGGCCAGACCCATGGCCCCGGGCAGGCCGAGCAGCTCCATGGCCGGGGCCAGCGGCGCGGCCAGATAGGGAACGAGGTTCAGTTCGGTGCAGATCTTGACCCCGATGATGACCGGGATCAGGATTTTGTAGAGGGTCAGGCTGACCTTGGCGGCGTCGCGGACGAGTCCGGCGAAAGCGTGAGCGAGGCGCATGGCGTGCAGCTTATCCGGAGCGTCCCTCCCGGGCAAGCTGTAATCCGGGAGCCGGGCGCGGCGGCGGTCAGGCCGCGGACTCCTCGCTCGCCGGCGCGTCTAAGTCAGGGTCTGCTCGGCGCGGCCGCACAGGTAGCCCTCGAAGGCTTTCTTGAATTCCGGATCGTTGATGCGGCTGAAAATGAGATGGTCTTCGAGTTCGAGGCCGCGTTCGAGTTCCTTGAGGTCGCACTTGAGCAGCTTGCGGATGCCGAGCAGTCCGGCCACCGGCTGGGAAAGGTAGTTGTTGGCGACGCGCAGGGCCGCTTCTTCGAGCTTGTCTTGCGGCACGACCTTGTCCACCAGTCCCATGTTCAAGGCTTCCTCGGCGTTGAACCGGCTCCAGAGCATGACTTCGGTGGCTTTTTTCACCCCGAGCAGGCGCGACATGAAATAGCCGCCGCCGCCCTTGGGGATCAGGCCGATGTCGGCGTAGGCGTTCTCGAAGACCGTGTCTTCGGTGATGAGGCGGTAATCGTAGGCCAGGCTCAGGTTGAGGTGGCTCATGCCGACCATGCCCCGATCCGCGTGCACGGTGATCTTGTCCAGGCGCGCCAGGGCCAGGACGTGGTTGTTGATCACATTGAAGTAGCGGTGCAAGAGTTTTGCTTCTTCGCGCGACCTCAGGACGTTGCACAAAAACGCGGCGCTTTCGGTGAAGCCTCGTTTGTCCGGAGAGCCGAAGCGCACGATGACCTTGATGTCGCGGCTTTGGGCCACGGCCTCGTGGAAGTCGTAGAAGTCGTCGATTTTGGGCAGGTCTGCGGCCAGGCGGGTCAACTGCTTTTTTTCCCTGATGATGAGCAGGGGGCCATGCGGCTGGGCGCTGAAAAATTCGTTGTCCGTGGTGAGATCCTCGCTGCTGCCCATGCGTCGCTCCTTTTGCCCCTTGGCGCTCGCCGCGGCCGCGCCCGCCCCGAGGGGGGAAGGGCGGATTGGAATCGGCCATTTTTAGCGCATCCTAATGAAACGGCCCGGGAAGGCAAGCCAATTCATGCCCGGGCCGCCGCGACGAGAATTCCTTGACCGGCCGGGTTTGCGGGGATAACCATTGATTAATGGGAGCGCTCAATGATTTTCTTGCGTCGCTCCCGGGAAGATCGGCCGGCCGGCGTCCGCCCGGGGTCTTGATCCGCCGGCCGCGCTGTTGATTTCCCGTTGACGGCGCTTGCGCCGATTTTTTTGGGTTCGGAGCCTGACCATGACGAAGCTCAACTGTTGGCAATACACGCGCTGCGGCAGGCAGCCCGGCGGAGCCCAGGCGGCGGCGCTGGGCGTGTGTCCGGTGGCCCTGGAGCGCAGGCTTTCCGGCGTGAATTCCGGGGAATGCGCCGGCCGGGCCTGCTGGGCGGTCGGCGGCACCTTTTGCCAGGGGGAGAAGCAGGGCACGTACGCCCAAAAGCTCGGCGACTGTATCGACTGCAAATTCTATCAATTGGTCCATGGGGAAGAAACGCCCTGTTTTACGACCATGGCCATCCTAGACAAGATAAGACCCCGCCACGACGACGAATAACGGCGATTTCCGGAAGCGATTGCACAAGGAAGTTTGGCGGAAAAAAATCGGGGAAAAGTTTTTGGGAGATGGGAGTTCGGGAGAAGAACCTTTTGTTCACAAAAGGTTCTTCTCCCGATTCCTCCTTTTTTCTCTTCACCCCGCAGCGAATTTTTTCAGATACCCGGGCGCGGCGGCCTTGGCGACCTTGGCCAGGCCGAGCATGAGTTCAAGCGGAATCTCCGTAAGCCCGTAGTCCTTTTTGATGTCCTCGACTATGCCCAGCCACAGCGCGGCCGCCATCTCGGCGTCGGCCAGGGCCCTGTGATGCGGACCGCTCGCTGTCAGGCGCTTGTACCGGGCGAGCGTTTCCAGGTTGTGGGCCGGGGCTTCGGGATAGACGCGCCGCGACAGGAGCAGGGTGCAGGCGAAGGGGCGGGCGCGGGCCAGGCCCAGGCGCGCGAGTTCGGCGTCCAGAAAACGGCTGTCGAACGAGGCGTTGTGGGCCGCCAGGACATGGCCTTCGATGAAGTTCGCGAAGAGCGCCATCACCTCGGCCACGGGCGGGGCGGCGCGCAGCATCTCGTTGCTGATGCCGGTGTACTCTTCGATGAAGCGGCTCACCTGTCTTCCCGGATTGGCCAGGCTCTGGAAGCGGCCGGCCACGGCGCCGCCTCGCAGGAGCACCGCGCCGACCTCGATCACCCGGTCGCCGTAAGCCGGCGACAGGCCGGTGGTCTCAAAATCCAGGACCACCATGGAGAAAGCGCCCATTACGCATTCCGTCCGGAAGGTTTTTTAGGGCCCGGCCCCCGGTACTCGAAGGCCAGAATGCTCACGTCGTCGGCCAGAGGCGCGTTGGCGGCGAAGTCCCTGGCCCGGTTGAACAGGGCCTGAACCAGTTCGGCCGGCGCGGCGTGGGCGTGCTCGCGCAAGGTCTTGTCCAGCCGGGTCAAGCCGAAAATATTCTGGTTCGCGTTTTCCATTTCCAGCACGCCGTCGCTGTACAGGACCACCTTGTCGCCGGGCGAAAGCGTCAGCGAGCCCTGACCGAAGGGGAAGGCGGCCAGGCCGATGAAGGTGCCGGCCTCGCCAAGCGTCTCGAGGCTTCCGTCCGTGCGCAGGGCCACCGGCGGACAGTGGGCGGCGTTGCTGTACGCCAGTTCGCCGCTGGCCAGGTCCACCGTCAGATAGACGATGGTGAAATGCTTGTCGAAGCGCGACAGGGGAAATTCCTCCTCCAGGATGTTCAGCACCTCCTCGGGCTCGCGCACGCGCGGAGGGCTTGCGGAGCGGTCCACCAGGACCCCGGTGTGCGGATTCATAAGTTGATAGACCAGCACCGAAATCAGCGCCGAGGGCGGGCCGTGTCCGGCCACGTCGAGCATGTAGACGCCGATGCGCTGTTCGCCCAGGCTCACGATGTTGAAGATATCGCCGCCCAGCGTCTCGCAGGGTGCGAATTTCCAGGCGAAATCGGCCCGGTCCGGGGCCGGGGCCTTGCCCGGTAAAAGCGACTCCTGGATCTTGCCCGCAGCCTCAAGCGCTCCTTCGATCTGGCGCTGCTTGTCTTCGAGCTGCGCTTTTTGCCGGCGCAACAAAAGCAGGGTGCGCACCCTGGCCAAAACCACGGCCGGCTTGATGGGCTTGGTGATGTAGTCCAGCGCGCCCAACTCAAAGCCCTTGGTCTCGTCTTCCTCCTGGCCGAGCGCGGTCACGAAGACCACGGGAATATCGCTGGTGTCCGGATCGGCCTTGAGCCGGGAGCAGACCTCGTAGCCGTCCATGTCCGGCATCATGACGTCGAGCAGGATCAGGTCCGGCCGTTTATCGGCGGCCAGGCGCAGGCAATCCGGCCCGTTGGTGGCGAAGAGGGTCTGGTGCTGGCTTGCGAGCGTCTCGGAGAGCACCCATATCGAAGCGGGGGTGTCGTCCACGATCAGGATGACGGGCCTGTCCTGTCCGTTCGTTCCTCTTGGCCGGTCGCCTGCGTCAGGCAGGTCCGCTGCGTCTTGTCCGGTCGCGCTCATGATTTCTCCTTGGCCGGGACGCCGTCAAACCCGGCGGTTGCGGTCAGGCGCGCAAGCTCTTCGCGCGCCCGGGTGAAATCAAGTCCGTTCAACAGCGACTCAAAGCGGGCGAGCGCCGGCTCCGAAACAAGCCCGGCCAGAAGGGGACGCAGCGCCGCGAAGGCTTCCCCGGCGGCCAGATCGTTTGCGGCAAGCAGTGCGTCGAGCCGGGCGGCGCGCCGGGCCGCCTCGGTCAAATCCTGCGGCCGCGCCCGCTTTGCCGGTTTTGTCCGCCGGGGCGTCCGTTCGGGTTGATCCCAAACGGCCTTGGGCAAGGCCCGCAACGCGGCGGCAAGTTCTCCCAGTTCGCGCTCGATCTCCCCGAGCGGCCCGGACGTCCGGCCGGACTCGTTTTTTCGGGCGGCCGACTCCAGCGCCGCCGCGGCCATGGCCAGTGTCCGCGCCCCCAAGGTCCCGGCCAGTCCGGCCAGGGTATGGGCCAAGGCGGTGGCGGCAGGGGCGTCGCCCTTGGCGTCAAGCGCCCGGAAGCGCTCCGGAAAGTCCGCGAAATCGCCCATGAAATCGTGAAGTAGCCGTTGGTAGAGCGCCCGGTTGCCCCGCAACCGCGCCAGGGCGCCGGCGACATCGAGCAGCGCCAGCGCGGCTTCCAAACCGGTGGCTTGGCTATCGGCCCTTCGCGTCCCGGCGGCCGGGGAATCGCCAAGCGGGCCGGCCTTGTCCGGCGCGGGAGCGGCGGTCTTGAACCATTTGGCCAGGACCCGGTACATTTGATCCGCGTCCACGGGCTTGGGCACATGGTCGTTCATGCCTGCGTCCAGGCATTTCCGGGCGTCCCCGGCCATGGCGTGCGCGGTCATGGCGATGACCGGCAGATCGCGCAGGCCAAGAACCATACGGATGACGCGGGTGGCCTCGTAGCCGTCCATGACCGGCATCTGCACGTCCATGAGCACGGCGTCGTACGGCGGTTGTCCGCCGGAGAGCTTGTCCACGGCCTCGCGGCCGTTGACCGCGACGTCGGCGTCCACCCCGGCCTCGGCGAGCAGTTCCAGGGCCACCTGGCGGTTGATGGCGTTGTCCTCGACGAGCAGAATCCTTCGTCCGGCCAGGCCCGGGGGGATGGCCGCGGATTCGCGGCGGGGAGAGAGCGGATCTAGGGGGTTCTTGGCGCCGAACGCCACCATGACGGCGTCGAAAAGCACAGACGGGTTGAGCGGCTTGTAGAGGACGCCGTCCAGATGGAGTTCTTCGGCCTGGCTTACGATCTCCTCGCCGCCGAAGGCCGTGATCAGGATGATTTTCGGCGCGGGCGCGAGATCCCCGCCGGCCTTGATCGCGGCGGCGGTCGCCAGTCCGTCCAGGCCCGGCGTCCTTGAGTCCAAAAGGACCAGGTCGTAGGGTTCGGACGCGGCCTTGGCCCGGGCGAGTTCGGCCAGAACCGCCTGGCCGCTCTCCACGGCGGCGGCCTTGAAGGTGAGGGCGGTTAGCATCTCCTTGACGATCGATCTGGCGGTGGGATTGCCGTCGGCGGCCAGGGCGCGCAGTCCCCGCAGGTTCGGCGCGACGCGCTCGGAAAGGGGCAGGTCGAGCCCGGGCGCGATGAAGGCGGCGGTGAAATAAAACTCCGTGCCCTTGCCCGGTTTGCTTTTGAGGCTGATCTCGCCGCCCATCAGGGTCACGAGTTGCTTGCTGATCGACAGGCCAAGGCCGGTGCCGCCGTACCGGCGGGTTGTGGAGGCGTCGGCCTGGGTGAAGGGGGAGAAAATTTTCCCCTGTTGTTCCGGGGTGAGTCCGATGCCGGTGTCGCGGACCGAAAAACCGAGCACTGTCCGGTCCCCCTCGCGCGAGGCCACGTCGATCGACACCACCACCTCGCCGCGCTCGGTGAACTTGATGGCGTTGCCGATCAGGTTGGTGAGCACCTGTCCCAGGCGCAGGGAATCGCCAAGCAGGGTCGCCGGGGTGTCCGGGGCGGTGCGGTAGAGCAGGTCCAGGCCTTTTTCCGCGGCCTTCACGGCGATCACGCTGGCCACCGACTCCAGGACCCGGTGCAGGTGGAAGGCGGCCGATTCCAGCTCGATCTTGCCGGACTCGATCTTGGAGAGGTCGAGCACGTCGTTGATCAGGCCGAGCAGGGTATGCACGGCGTCGCGTATCTTGCCCAGATAGTCCCGCTGTTTCGGGGTGGTCTCGGTTTTGAGCATGAGGTGGCTCAGTCCGACGATGGCGTTCATGGGCGTGCGGATCTCGTGGGAGAGGTTGGCCAGAAATTCGCTTTTGGAACGGGTGGCGGCCTCGGTGAGCTCCATGGCCCGGCGCAGGCTTTCCTCGGCCTGCTTGCGGTCGGTGATGTCGAGAAAGCTCTCGGTCATATAGGTTTTGTCGCGCATGCTGAAGGCGTTGACCGTCTTGAGGATGGGAATCTTGCGGCCGTCCTTGCTCGTGACCGTGAGTTCGCTCTGCGGCTCGGAGCGCGACTCGTCCGGACACAGGCAGTCCTTCGTGGGGCAATTGAAGACGGAGCAATCGCGGCCGATGACCTCGTCCCTGGCGTAGCCCATGATGCGCAAGGCCTCGGGGTTGGCCTCGATGACGGTCCTGGTTTTTTGTTCGATGAGCACCACGCCGGCCAGCATGGTGTCCAGGATGTTTTGCAGGACGATCTTGGATTCGCTGAGCTCCTGGGTGCGCAGGGCCACTTTCTGTTCCAGGTTCTTGTTGAACTCCCTGAATCGGTTGTACATCTCCAGGCTCTCCAGGGCGTAGGCCCCGGCGCGGATGATGATGGTCAAAAGGGCGAGAGTGACGTCGGAGATGCCTTCGCGGCTCTGATCCAAAATGGCCACCAGCATGCCCCGGGTGCGCGACACCGTGGTCAGCGGGTGCAGCAGAAGCTGGCGCGCGTTGTCCTTGGCTAAAAAAAAGCTCGGTTTTTCGCGCCTGAGCGCCCAGGCGAAGTTGTGTTCGCCGATCAGGATGTCGACTTCTTTTTCTATCTCGGGGCGTTTGGCCTCGGGCAGGCAGTAGTCGAGTTCGAGGTCGTAATCGGTTTCGTTGACGAGGTAGAAGGCCACCGCCGTGAAGCGCAGCAGATTGGCCAGCCGGTCGTGGGTTTCCTGGAAGATGCTGGCCGGGTCTTCCAGTTTTTTCAGGCGTTCGGCCAGGTTGCCCAGGTTGCCGGCCAGATCCAGGGCGTGCAGGGCCTTGTTGCGCTCCTGGCTCAGGTAGGCGACCTGTTCTTCCAGGAACCGCAGGCGCTCGGCGGCGTTCTTTGCGGTTTCGGGCTCTTGGTCCATGGCTGATTTTACGTCCCCGGCTAGCCCATGAGGCTTTGCAGGGCTCCTTCCACTTGGCGCTGCGCCTGATTCATGACCGATTCCAAAACGCCCAGCGGCTGGCCCAGGCGCTCCCAGGCGGCGTTGTCGGCGAGCGCCAGATGGGCGCTGCCGGAAAAACCAAAACGCATGGCCGTGGCCAGGCAATCGGCGACGCACAGCAGGGAGGCCCCGGCCGGGTCTTGGGCCGCGGCCGGCTCATGGTGGTGGCGGATGGGGTCTTCGAGTTCCGGCGGCAGTTTCCATTGCGCAAGCAAAGCGCCTCCGGCCTCGGCGTGGGTGAATCCAAAAAACTCCATTTCCACCGCGCACAAGGGCAGGCCCTCCCGCGACGCCTTGGCCATGGCCGCGGCCAGGTGCGCGGGCGCCACGGTCAGCATGGCCATGCGTCCGACGTCGTGGAGCAGTCCGGCGATGAAAAAGCGCTCCTCGGGCAGATCCGGCCGGTGGGAGGCGAGGATTCTGGCCAGGATGCCGCAGGACAAGCCGTGTTTCAAGAATTCCCGCACATTGAGCACGTCGGCGCGGATGCCCAGAAACCGGTTGAAGACCGAAAGCCCGAGGACCAGCTGGCTGAGTTCCTTGAAGCCCAGGATGGTGATGCCCCGCAGCAGGGAATCGACCTTCATGGAATAGCCGTAGATCGGCGAGTTGACCAGTTGGAGCAATTTGGCCGAAAGCCCGATGTCCTTGCCCACGATGTCGGCCAGATGGGCCACCGAGCAGTTGGGTTTTTTGAGGGCTTCGTTGATCCGCAGGTAGACGTCGGGGCAGGCGATGATCTTGCCGCCTTTGGCCAGCATCTTCTCCAAGTTCGGCGGCGGTTTCGCCGGGGGCAAGGCCGGCGGCGGGCTGATCCGGGGCGGCAGGGGCTCGCCGTTTTGCAATTTGGCGGCGAACCAGCTAGCCGTCAGGCGCAGGAGCTCGGCGGCGAATTCGCCGCTCGCGGCGGCCTTGCCGAAGATGTCCAGGGCAAAGCGCTCGCTGGCGGCCAGGATCTCGGGATCGGCCGGCGCATGCCTGGCCGGGGCGTCCTGCTCGCTATCGCTTCCGGCGATCTCGACCTCGCTGACCCCCCAGACGTTCAGGATGCGCAGGTGCTTGGCGTCGAGTTCGGTGTCCTTGAGCATGAGCAGGCGGCCGTTGCTGCCGACCACGTCCTCGGCCAGCCGCATGCCCGCGGCGAGTTCCTTGGTGTTGATGCGGGTCATGGAAACCTTTCGGGCGCCTGGGCGGACTTTCCCCTGGCCCGGGCCGCCGTCCGGGCCGCCCTGGCGCGGCGGACCGCTTTACCGGCCAAGGGCCAGGGGCTTGTCTTGCTTGTGCTCGTCCGCGCCGCCGCGCAGTTTTTCGATCAGCTTGGCCAGGGCCTGGGACTGCTCGGCCAGGGCGGCCACGGAAAGCGATGATTGCTGCATGGTTTCGCTCATCTCCGAGGCGATGTTGTTGATGTCGCCGATGGACTTGCTGATCTCCTCGCTGGCGGCGGATTGCTCCTCGGCCGCCGTGGCGATGGAGCGCACCTGGTCGGAAGCGGCGTTGACCATGGAGACGATTTCTTCGAGCGCCTTGCCCGAGGTGTCGGCCAGCCGGGTCGCCTGGGCGATTTTTTCCACGGCCGCGTTGACGTGTTCGACGTTGTTGCGGGCCACGTCCTGGACGCCGCCGATCGCCTGGGCCACTTCCTTGGTGGCGCTCATGGTCTTTTCGGCGAGTTTGCGCACCTCGTCGGCGACCACGGCGAAACCCCGTCCTGCCTCGCCGGCCCGGGCGGCCTCGATGGCCGCGTTGAGCGCCAGGAGGTTGGTCTGGTCGGCGATGTCGGAAATCACGTCCAAAACCCGGCCGATCTCCTCGGCCTTCCTGCCGAGCACGGTCATGTCGCCTTTGAGTTCCGCCGCCTGCTTCTCCACCGAGGCGATGCTTTGCACCACCTGGGCCACCACCTCACCGCCCTCTTTGGCCTTGTTGCGGGCCATGTCGGACATGCCGGCGGCGTTGGAGGCGTTTTTGGCCACCTCCAGGACCGTGGCGTTCATCTCGCCCATGGAGGTGGCGGTTGCGGCCACGTAATGCGCCTGGGACTGGGCGCCGTGGCTGGCCTGCTCGATCTGCATGTTGAGTTCCTCGGAGGCGGTGTTGACCACGTCGGCGACGTGGGCCGTCTCCTCGGCGATGCGCTGGAGATTTTCGCGGCTCTCCAGGATGCGCGCCTTGGCTTTTTCCTCGTCGGTCATGTCGATCATGATGCCGATGACCCCGGCGACGTTGCCGTGCGCGTCAAAAAGCGGCGAGATGTTGTAGCTCATGGGCGTATCTGGCCGGTCCGGATGTTTGATCGCCAGCATGCCGCTGAAGGCGCGTTTTTCCTCGATCACCCGGGAGCTGACCGAGGCTTCCCGTTCGTCGCCGTAAAAGGCCTTGGCCACGGTGATTGCGCCCACCCGGTCCGGGGGCAGGTCGAGGATTTGGGCCAGGGCCTGGTTGCAGTAGGTGATCACCGCGCCGCTGTCGGCGGTGAAGAAGGGGACGGAAATGCCGGCCAGCACGCTTTTTTGGTATTCGACCTGGTCCTTGATGGTCGCCACCGTGGCGCTTAAATTGCTCGCCAGCCTGGCCAATTCGTCGCTGCCCGAGGCGTCGAACACGGCCTCGAAGTCGCCGGCCCCGACCTGGTCGCTGGCCCTGGCGATGGCGGCGATGCGGCCGACCACGGCTTTTTTCATGAAGAGTATCAGGCTCAGGAGCAGGCCGGCCATGGCCGCAAGCGATATGAGCGCCGTGTATATCCTGAAGTTCGCGATGGCGTTGAAGCTGGTGGTCACGTCCTGGGTCATGACGGTCGCGCCGAGAATGGTTTTGCTCTTGCCGTGGCAATGGGTGCAGGCCGGGCCGTTGGGCACGCTTTTGGCCTCCACGAAATAGGGGGCGCCGCCGATGGTCAGGACCGCCGTCGCGGTGTTCTCCTTGTCCAGCACGCTTTGGATCAGGGCGGCGGCGCCGTCGGCGGCGAAAACGTCCCGGATGTTTTTATGCTCGGCCTCGGTCTTGGAGGCGTAGGAAATTGCGCCGCGAAAATCGCACAGGTACAGGTTGACCCGTTGGAATTCGGCCGTGATTTCCTTGAATTTGGTCCGGGTGAGCTCGTCGTTGCCCTCGGTCATGGGCGTCCAGATGGACAGGCGGGCCATGCGTTCCAGACGCGAACAGGCCAACCCCATCTCTTCGAGCACGCCTTTTTCCTGAAGCCTGGCGGAGACGAAAAACAGGGTGGAGAAAAACAGCACCGCCAAAAGGCTCATCAAGGCGGCGATCTTGGCGTTGAGCGACTTTTTCAGGATGTTCATTGCGTCCCCTTTGGCAGCGGCTAAAATCAGTGCGCCCCGGCGTGGGTCAACGGTTTGAAGCCGAAGGATTTCACCCGTTCCCCGTTGTGGCAGGTCTTGCACTCGTCCATGGCGGGTTTGCGGACGATCAGCTTGGGGTCGCCGCCGGAGGAGACATGGTCCGAACCCGGGCCGTGGCAGACCTCGCAGCCGGCGTTGGCCAGATCCGGGGTTTTCTCAAGGCTCACGAAGCCGCCCGGCTTGCCGTATCCCGTGGTGTGGCATCCGTAACATTCGGTGAGCTCGGCCGGGGTGATCTTGTCCGCCAGGATCTTGATGCTCTTGTAGGACTTGGCTTTTTTGGCGTATTGCGTGAATGCCCGGTATTCTTCCTGGTGGCAGTCCTCGCAGGCTTTCGAGCCGGCGTAGGTCGCCTGCCCGGCAGGCGCGGGAGGGGCTGCAAAGCACAGCAATACGGCCGTCAGAACGATCAATCGCACGCGTGTCATCTGTTCCTCCCTTCGTCGCGCGGTCGCAAAGCCGCTCTCAGCCGCCTCAAACGGCCTGGCCGGAGCCGAGCAGCGCGATCACCTTTGGGACCAGCTTGTCTAAGTTGGCCTTGGACAGCTGGTCGTCTGCTCCGACGGCGACGCCTTTGTGATACAGGCTTTCGGTAATGATGGAAGAGCATAAAAGGACCGGGAGCACGCGCAGGACGGGATCGTCCTTGATGCGTTTGGTCAGGTGGTGGCCGTCCATGGCCGGCATCTCAATGTCGCTGATGACGACGTTGACGTAGTCGGTGATCGGCCGGTTGTTCTTGGCGGCGGCGTCGCGCAGTTCGCCCAAGTGGTTCCAGGCCGCCTGGCCGTTCATGAACTGGTTCACGATAAAGCCGTTTTCCGTAAGCAGGTTGAAGAGCATGTTGCGCACCATGGCCGAATCGTCGGCGATCACGGCCTTGAGCGCGCGCTTTTCGATCTGCTTGACGGTTTCCTGGGTGATGTTGGACTGGATGTTGTTTTCGGGGTTGAGGGCGGCGACGATCTTTTCCAGGTCCAGGATGAAGACGATCTTGCCGTCGAGCTTGACGATGCCGGTGACGGAATTGGAGGCCAGCGCGGAGATCTGCAGGCTCGGCGCTTTGACCTCGGCCCAGCCGATCCGGTAGATCCTGGTCACTCCCGAGACGAGAAAGGCGGTGATGACTTCGTTGAACTCGGTGACGATGACCTTGGCCCCGTTCAGGTTGACGAGCTTTTTGCCAACCCAGGGCCCGAGATTGATCAGCGGGATGATTTCGGTGCGCAGGTCGAAGGCCCCCATGACGGAAGGGTGCGAGGCGTCGGGCAGATCGGTCAGGGCGGGCAGGCGGATGATTTCCAGGACCTTGGCCACGTTCATGCCGTAATAGGTCCGCGACACGGTTCCGGGGTCGGTTGCGCTGTCTTCGTCGATGAAGAACTCCACGACTTCGAGTTCGTTGGTGCCGGATTCCAGCAGGATGTTGGTCTGTTGCATCGGTCCTCGCCCCTTGCTTGAGATGCTCGCCGCGCTCGCGCAAGAGCGCCGGTCGCGGGGACAGTGTTCTTGTGAGAAAGAGCTTCGGCCCACGGGCCCGCGCGGCCGCCGGCGCGAATGCAAAAAAAGCCGCCAGGAGCTTTCCTAGCGGCTCGGCTGTCTCTCAATGAAAGGGGAGACCCGTGGCTTTCCGGACACCCGTCTCGCGGCGGGGCTGGCTTTGGTAAGAAACTTTGGGCAGTATAATCCATCGCGGCCGTTTATGCAATACGGCGCGCGCGGCGCGGGCTCCCCGCGAACCGGCTGCGAACCGGCGTCAGGCCGGAGTGTAGACCGTGGGGATGACCGGCCGGAAAGCCACGTTCATGCCGGCCAGGCTTTCGGAATGGCCGATGAACAGATGCCCGCCGCGCCCAAGAACCCGGTGGAATTTGGTGAACAGCTTTTCCTGGGTCTGCTTGTCGAAATAAATGACCACGTTGCGGCAAAAAATCACGTCGAAGGGGTGTTTGAACGTGAAGGGCTCCATGAAGTTTAACCGCTCGAAGGACACCATGTCGCGCAGCCGCGGGTCGATGCGCACCAGCTTCTGGGTCCGGTCCTTGCTGCGCAGCAGGTATTTGGTCTTGAGGTGGCGCGGCACGGGCGCGACCCGGTCCTCGTCGTAGACCGCCCGGACGGCCTTTTGCAGGACCTGGCTTGAGATGTCCGTGGCCAGGATGCGGGCGGAAAAGCCCGGGTTTTTTTCGGCGAATTCGCTAAGCACCATGGCCAGGGTGTACGGCTCCATGCCAAGCGAGCAGCCGGCGCTCCAGATCCGCAGCGCATGGCTCGGGCCGTGGGCGGCGAACCAGTCGGGAAGAACGGTTTCGGACAGGTAGCTGAAATGCTGCGGTTCGCGGAAAAAATCCGTGGTGTTGGTGGTGACCACGTCGATCAGGTTGATCAGTTCCTTTTCCAGGCCGTCCCGGCTGAACAGATAGGCGAGATAGTCGCGGTGGCTGGGCATCTCCAGGGCGCGGATGCGTTTTTGCAGCCGGGCCTCGATCATGGTCTTCTTGACCTGCGGCAGCTTGATGCCGACCTCGGCGTAGATGAACTCGCTGAACTTCCGGAAATCCTTGTCGGACATGGCCCCTTGGGCTGTCTTGTTCGATAGCGCCGTCTGATCGTGGGCCATTATCCGTCCTTGAGGCTTCTTCGCCGCCGCGCGCGAGGGGGCGGACTTGGGTTCCAGGCGCGGCAAGCGACGTATTTTACGACAATGCGCCGCGATTGTGAAGTCCGTTCGCGGCGGGGGCCGCGCCGCCGGTCTTTCCGTCACGGTTGACGGATATGGCGTTGAGAGGATAAATGAAAAGATCGGTTTTTTTCATGAACTTCGATTGGGATGGCGGGATCGATGCGACTGCCCACATTCTTGCGTCAGCCTCCGCAGTCCGCGCGGGGCAGGCTCGCCGTCCTGGTCTTGGCCTGCGCGCTGCCGCTGTGGCTGGCCGCCGGCTATCTGGTTTTCACCTCCTACCGCGTCAAGCTGGAGCTGGTCCAGCGGCATATGCTGGAGACGCCCGGGCCCTGGCGCAGGTCATGGACCGGGACCTCGCCGCCATCCAAGCCGCCTTGCGGGCGCTGTCCACCTCCCCGTCCCTGGCCGCGGGCGACCTGAACGCCTTTCGCGCTCAGGCGCTGGAGCTTTTGCGCGGCTACGAAGGGGCGGACATCATCCTGGCCGATCTGGACGGCAGGCAGCTGGTCAACTCCTTTGCCGGTCCCGGCGCGCCTTTGCCGAGCCGCAACATTCCTGCCGAGGCCCAACTGGCCCTGAAATCCGGCCAGCCGTATATTTCCGGCCTTTTCAAGGGGGCCGTGACCGGCCGGAGCCTGATCTCCGTGGACGTGCCGGTATTCCGGGAAGGCCGAGCGGTCTACGACCTGTCCATGACCTTTCCGGTCGACCGTTTCGCGGCGATTTTCTCCCGGCAGCATCTTTCGCCGCAATGGGTGGGAACGATCCTCGACCGAGACCGGGTGGTGGTCGCCCGCACGCGGGACCCGCAGCGGTATGTCGGGGTGCGGCGGGGGGACTCTCCGCTGATGAGCCGCATCGCCGAGACCGGCGAGGACACCATCGAAAACACGACGATCGACGGCCCCCCTTCCTTCGCCAGCTTCTGCCGTTCCGGGGAGTCCGGCTGGACAGTGGTGATCAACGTGCCCAAAACCGTAATCATGGCCGATATTTGGCGCTGGCTGTTCTGGACGGCTCTGGGCACGTCCATTCTGTCCGCCGCCGGGATCGGCTTGGCTCTGAAATTGGCGCAGAACGTCGAACAAGTCATTCAAAAGCAAAAAGAAAACGAGGCCCTGCGCGACGACATCGAACGCATCACCCAGCATGATCTGAAATCGCCGCTGCTGAGCCTGATAGGCGGCTGCGAGTATCTTCTCGACAGCCCGGATTTGAGCGCGGAACAGACGAAGATTTTGGCGGCCATGGAGAAAACCGGGCGGCGCATGCTGGATTCGATCGATATTTATTTCAACATCCTGACGATAGAAAATAAGAAATATCAGGTCCGTCCGGCGCCGGTCGATGCAATGCACGCCATCGGCCGGATCTGGGCCGACTTCAAGGATCTCTCGTCGCGCAAGAACGTGAATTTGACGGTCTCGGCGCATGGGGTCGCGGTCGACTCGCCGAAGCAGCATATCATTTACGCGGATGAAACGCTGCTTTTCGCCATGCTGTACAATCTGATCCGCAACGCCATCGAGGCCTCTCCCGACAATGAAACGATCGCCGTCGCACTCGGCGAAGCGGACGGTTTTGAAATCATCGCGGTCCGCAATCAGGGAAGCGTGCCCGAACAGATCAGGGAGCGCATGTTCGAGAAATACGCGACCTACGGCAAAAGCGCCGGCACCGGCCTGGGAGCGTATTCGGCAAGGCTCATCGCCGAGAGCCACGGCGGCGGCGTTTCGCTTGACGCCTCGGTCGCGGGCCAGACCACCATCACCGTGAAACTGCGCAAGACGGCGCCGGACTGATCCCGGCCAAAGGGCCTTCTCCGGCGCGCAGCAACCCTTTTTTCAACAGGCAGCCAACTCCTCAAGCCTGGCTTCGGCCTGTTCCCAGCGGGCGAACGCCGCCGCCAAGGCGGCTTCCAGCTCCGCCGCGACGGCCCGCGCCGCGGCGATGGTTTCGGCCGGCTGCTTGTAGAGCGCCGGATCGGCCAGGCGCCGCGCGGCGCCGGCGATGTCTTTTTCCAGCGCTTCGATGCGGGCCGGGAGCGCGGCCAACTCCGCGCGCAGCTCCTCGACCTCGCGCTGCTCCTTGAAGCTGAGCTTGCGGGGCTTGGCCGCCGCGCCGGGCGTTATCGGGGAATGGTCCGGAGCCTGCCGCAGCGCGGGTTTTGCGGCGGACCGGAGCGCGTCCGAATCCGCGCCCGAATTCCCGCCGGGCCGCTGGCGCAGCCAGTCGTCGTAGCCGCCCACATATTCCGCGACCCTGCCGTCTCCCTCGAACGCCAGGGTGCTCGTGACCACGTTGTTCAAAAAGGCCCGGTCGTGGCTGACGACGATCAGCGTGCCGGCATACTCCATCAGGCGATCCTCAAGCAATTCCAGGGTCTCGGCGTCGAGATCGTTGGTGGGTTCATCCATGACCAGCACGTTGGAGGGCCGGGTGAACAGGCGCGCCAGGAGCAGCCGGTTGCGCTCCCCGCCGGAGAGCGTGGACACCAGGCTGTTCGCCCGGTCCGGTGAAAAAAGGAAGTCCTTGAGATAGCCGATGACGTGGCGGGTGCGCTCCCCGATGACGATCGCGTCGTTGCCGTCGGCCACGCTCGCGCGCACGGTCTTGTTCGGATTAAGTTCCTCGCGGTGCTGGTCGAAGTAGGCGACCTCCAGATTGGTCCCCAGGCGCACCGCGCCCTGCGTGGGCTGGACTCTGCCGAGCAGCACCTGGATCAGCGTGGTCTTGCCCGCGCCGTTTGGGCCGATCAGCCCGAGCTTGTCGCCGCGCAGGATGGTCAGGTCAAGGCCGGAAAACACCGGCCGGGCCGACGGACTCTCGCCCCAGGAATACGAGACGCCCTTGGCCTGGGCCACCAGCTTGCCCGAACGCTCGGCCTCCTGGACATTGAAACTGGCCTTGCCCGTGCGTTCGCGGCGCAGGGCGCGCTGCGCGCGCAGCTTTTCAAGTTCGCGCACGCGGCCCTCGTTGCGGGTGCGCCGCGCCTTGACGCCCTGGCGGATCCAGACTTCCTCGCGGGCCAGCTTTTTGTCGAACTCGGCCCAGTTTTTTTCCTCGCCGGCGAGCAGGGCCTCCTTGCGCGATAGAAAAGTGTCGTAGTCGCAGGACCAGTCGGCGATCTTGCCCCGGTCCAGCTCGATGATGCGCGTGGCGATGCGGCGCAGGAACATGCGGTCGTGGGTGATGAAGATGAGCGTGCGCGCGTGGCGCAAAAGGTAGTCTTCCAGCCAGGCGATGGAGTCGATGTCCAGATGGTTGGTGGGCTCGTCGAGCAGCAGAACGTCCGGGTTTCCCACCAGCGCGCGGGCGAGCAGGGCGCGGCGCTTGAGTCCGCCGGAGAGATCTTCGAAGCGTTCGCCGGGGGTTAGCGCCAGGCGCGAGACGGCCGCGTCCACGTCCGAGAGCGCGGTCCAGCCTTCCGCCTCCGAGAGCGCGGACTGGGCCAGCTCCAGGCGTCCCGGGTCGCCGCCCGCCAGGGCGGCGTGGTGCTCGGCCAGAAGCGGTCCGAGCGCGCCCAGCCCTTGGGTGACCACCTCGTAAACCGACCCCGAAAGCGCCTCGGGGACTTTCTGCGACAGCCGGGCCAAGGTGAGGCCGGGCGTCCGGGCGATCTCGCCGCCGTCCGGGGTCAGGTCGCCGGAGAGCAGGCGCAAAAGCGTGGACTTGCCCTCGCCGTTGCGGCCCACGAGACAGACTCGCTGCCCGGGCTCGACCTGAAAAGACACGCCGTCGAGCAGCTTTGGACCGCCGAAACTCATGCTCAGATTTTTCACACCGAAAAGCGCCATGCCCGGCTCCCTATGACGGCGCGGCCGTCCGGTCAAGGCGCGCGGCGGGAAATTATCCCGCGGATCAAAGACGGGACCGGCTATGCGGGGTGTTGATCATTGCGGCGGATTTTCGCACAGGTTTCCGGAGCGGCGCAACACCAAATGGCGCTGCGGCCGGAGCCTTTTCGCGCGGTGGCCGGGGGGACTTTTTGCGAAAAATCCCCCCCGGCGCGTCACATCGCTTTGAGTTCTTCCAGCAGTTTTTCTTCTTGCGGGGTGGCGGCGGTGTTGAGCAGGGCTTTGACCAGACGGTTGTAGGAAACCGAGTCGATGGCCCCGGATTCGTATTCGTGGTTCAGTCGTTCGATTCGCTCATGGAGTTTTTCGTCGATGACCAGGCGGACCATGTTCCAGTCGAGGGGTTCGCCGTAGAAGTGCAGGTGTTTCCAGAGGTCTTTGGTTTTGGCGATTTCTTCGTCGCGCAGGATTTCGAAGCGGAAGGCGTAGACCACCACGGCCAGCAGGATCAAAACGAGGAACAAGAGCCAGTGATCGCTAACGAAAACGGCGAGATCCACGAGCAGGTGGCTTGGTTCGGCGGCGGCGTGAGGCGCTGACATCGATCTTCCTCCCAGATTCTTTCGTTGGAACGCCATGACCCGGATACGGCCGAAAGTCAAGCGGCCGCAGCCGCAGCGCCGCTCTCCCCAAAAATTGAAAGTTTTTTTGGGGAAAAGGGGGGCCGGGGGAAAAACCCCTTTTTGTTCACAAAAAGGGGTTTTTCCCCCGGTTATCCCCTCTTGCCTGCATCCCTCTACCCGCTCATTTTGGCCAGGGCGTCACCGGCCGCGTGCGAGGCCTGCATGTAGAGCTTGGCGGCGGTGACGTAGGGGATGCGGTATTTGTACAGGACCGCGGTGGCCGCTTTCCAGTCGTTTTGTTCGATGTCTTTGAGCAGAAGCATGAAATCCGTGAGGCCGTTTCCGGGTTTGAGGAGCAGGGCGTCCTTGATGCACTGTTCGATCGGGATGTCGGCGACCAGCTCTTCCATTTTCATGCCGAACAGGGAGTCGGCGTTGGACAGCAGGCCAAGCAGGAAGAGGGAGTCCCTGCCCGCGCCCTTGATGTAGCCGGCCGAGGCCAGGCTGCTCAGGAACAAGGCGCGGTGCAGGGACATCAGGGTCACTTCCCGGCCCTTGTCGCTGGCGTCGGAATCGGCCAGCAGCGCGGCCATGGTCCAGCGCTTGAGCGGAACCACGCCCAGGATGGACACGGCCCGGCCGATGGAATCGACCTTGTCCAGCAGGCAGAAGGCGGTGGTGTTGATGAATTTGAGCAGCCTGACGGACAGGGAGGGGTCCATGGAAATGGTCGCGGCCAGATCCTTGAGATCGATGTCTTCCCGGGAGAGGTCTTTGACCAGCTTGAGCCGGACGGCGCTGACGCCCGGGGCTTTGCGGCCGGGCACGACCTCGGCCTGGGCGAAGAAGAATCCCTGGAAATAGTCGAACCCCAAAAACTTGCTGCCGGAGAACATTTCCCAGGTCTCGATACGCGAGGCGATCAGGCCGCAGGAATATTTTTTGAGTTCGCGGCGCATGGCCGCGACCTGTTTGCCGTCGAAATCCGGGATGGCGATTTTGACGTAGTCCGCCAGTTCCAGGAGTTGTTCGACCCCCGGATGGGGTTTGTAGTTGTCCAGGGTCAGGTGAAAGCCCATGTCCTTCAAGGCCCGGCATTTCGCCAGCAGGGCGTCGTCGATCAGGACGGCCGCCGGGAGTTCGAGCACGACCCGGTCCGGCGGCAGGGCCGAGACGCAGTCGCTGAGCAGGGAATCGCGGGTGACGTTGACGCAGGCTTTTTTCCAGGGATCGACGCCGGCGGTGGCCAGGGAAAAGCCGTCGGCGATCATTTTCATGGTCGCCCGGTCGAAATCGACGATTTCCGTGCAATGCTCCTCGTCGCATTGGCGAAACAGGAGTTCATAGCCGAAGATGGCCATATCCTTGTCGAAGATCGGCTGCCTGGCGATGACCAGGTTTTCCGAGAAGCCGGAAGCGGCCGTCGCGGAAGGATCGGCGGAGTTTTCCATGGCTGGCTCCCTTGGCGCGCGGGTTGCTCCGGAGAAAGTCCCCGAACCGGGCTTGCGGTCCATGAGCACGATAGTCCAAAGGCGTCCATTATTCAATCGCGGAACGGCGAAAAACGGGTTTCGCGCGGCGTCGCCCGCCCTATCCGGAGGGGCCGGAATTTTCCCTCGCCCCCGAGCCGGGGCGATATTTTTTTATTGCCAACATCCGCCTGGGTGTGTAGGCTTTGGGGCTTTGCAAGCGCCACGGCGAGGTAGCTCAGTCGGTTAGAGCATGCGGCTCATATCCGCAGTGTCGGGGGTTCAATTCCCTCCCTCGCTACCATAAAGTTCAAGGCGGTTCAGCTAGTTAGGCTGGACCGCCTTTTTCTTTTTCCTGTCCTCTCCCCACGCTCTCCCCACTTTTTACAGGAAGGAGGGTGAAGCCGGGTGAAAATAATCCTGTTGATATGAGCTTGCCGACAGGTTAATCATCGGTTGTATACAGGGCCTTTTGTGGGGCTGCAAGGTGTTGTTTGATTTGAACGGAGGCTTCATGGATATCGGACATTGGCTTATTCGACTTTTTAAATGGCTGACAGCAGATATGTTTTATTTTTGGGTTTTTATGCTTCCCGTAATAGCTGGATGTTTTTTATTGCACTTTTTAAAAACAGAGCAATATGTTAAAACCATTGGCATACTCTTTCAGGTATTCGGTTTTATTCTGCTGGTAATCAATATTTATAGTATCTCACGTTATTTTAATTTGCCAACCCCCATTGAGAAAGCATTAGAGTGGGCTTATAATAATCCATTTTATCCAATCTCAAGGCATATTGAATACACTGGAAGTGTCGGGATGACTATAAGCGGGTCAGCCGATATTCGCATGGGATATGGAAGCACAGATAATCTTAAAACTGATGAACGAATTAATATACTTGAAAAAAGACAACATGAAATACTTGACATGTACCAAGCCAATAATGAGAGAATAGACAAAGAACTTTCAATTATTAAACAAGAAATAAAGCAAGAGTCGTCAGGCAGAAGAATTTTTATGGAAGATGTACATCAGAAAATTAAAGAAACACAGACAGACGGCCTGGTACAGACACTTATTGGCACTACATTTCTTTTCTTAGGATCAGTAATATGTACATACTCTAAAGAAGTGCTGTCAATTTTTTTGTAATAATTGTCGCCGCTTCTATTAAAGCCCGCGCCTATGCCCTTACCACGGCTATCTCTTCCCATACCGTTGTACTTCTTGGCGAACGTGACTCTTGACGCATAGCCCATGGCTTCGCCGTCCCACAGGCGGCAATATCCACCGTGCGCCGCCCCCACTTGGCGTTGATCGCGTCAATGGTCCGCAAAAGTGTTTTCTCCCGTCCGTCCGCCTGGGCTTCCGGCTCGAAGAAAGTAAGCCGCCGAGCATCGGCTCGTTCAATGCCCGTAAGCATTACTCCGGCTTTCTTGTATTCCAGGCCAGGCTTGAAAATCGTTTCCGCCAAATCATGGGCGAGTTTAACGAGCTTTGAGGGGTTAGCCGTGGCCACGGGCAATCCGCCCTCGGCAGTAGGCGAGTAATACGGTACGCCCTGCTCAAAGCGACTGGTTTGAATGAACACCAGAAGGCGCGAGCAGACCGAACCTTGAGCCCTCAACTTTTCAGCCGCGCGCACGACATGATAGGCGAGCGATTCTTTGATGTCGGCAAGCTCTGTGATCCGGCGGCCGAAAGAGCGTGAATTGATGATGCTCTTTTTGGGCGGCGGCGACTCTTCCATGCCGATGCAGGATATCCCCCGCAACTCAAGCCAGGTATGCAGTCCGGCCACGGTCATGCGTTTTTGGACCAACTCGCGCGGCAGGCGAATGAAATCAAGCGCCGTGGCCACGCCCAAGCCCGCCAGCATCTTGGCGTAACGCGGCCCTATTCCCCAAACGTCGCTTATTGCCGTGGCCGCCAAACCCGCTTCAACGTCCGCACCGCCGGTCAAGTCGAACACCCCGCCGTTAGCCGGGTCTTTCTTGGCCCGCCGGTTGGCGATCTTGGCCAGGGTCTTGGTTGAACCCAAGCCGATGGATACCGGGATGCCGGTCCAGCGGCCAACTTCTTCCTTGGCGCGTTTGGCCAGCGCCGCCGGGGCGTCGTTTAATCTGTCCAGACGTAAGAACGCTTCATCAATGGAATAAATTTCAATATCCGGGGAGTAACGCGCAAGCGTCTGCATCACCCGCCGCGACATGTCGCCGTATAGGGCGTAATTGCTGGAAAAAACGGCTACATTGTGAGCGGCGAACAGTTCCTTGCACTTGAAGGCCGGTTCGCCCATGGGGATGCCCAAAGCCTTGGCCTCGGCCGAACGCGCCACCACACACCCGTCATTATTGGAAAGCACCACCACGGGCCGGTCGCGTAAGCGCGGGTCAAAAACACGCTCGCAGGAAGCATAGAAGTTATTGCAATCGGCCAGGGCGAAAACGGCGGCCATGTTCAAGCCTTGTGGATAACGTAGGTGACCACGCCCCAAACCTCAAAATCGGTTTCTGGCGCGATGTCTATTGGCTTGAAGCCTGGGCTATCTGGCATAAGCCGCAGTACGCCGCCCTTGCGGTGAAGGCGTTTGACCGTCAGTTCGCCGTCCACGATAGCGACGATGATCTTGCCGTGTGCCGGCTCAATCGCCCGGTCCACTATCAGGATGTCGCCGGAATGGATGCCCGCGCCGGTCATGGATTCGCCGGAGACGCGCACGAAAAATGTTGCCGCCGGGTGCTCGATAAGATGCTCATTGAGGTCAAGTTTCCGGTCTATGTAGTCGTCGGCCGGGGAAGGAAACCCGGCGGCCACGGGGGCAAGGAACAGCGGCAAAGCAAGCTCGGATTTCTTCTCAAAGCCTAGCACCTCGACCACTTTCAGACCCCGGGGCTTGGATATTTTTTTTGCATCTGTCATAAACCAAATTCTACCCGAATGGGCCGCGACGGTCTAGGCCAAGGAGGTCTTCATGTGCGGACGGTTTGCGCTCGGTATCCCGCGAAAGCGACTGAAAGAACGCTTTGAGTTGGGCGAAATTCCCGAAGCCCCGCCCCGTTACAACATCGCCCCCGGCCAGTTGGTTGAAGCCGTGGTCCAGACCGAGGGCGGCCGGGCGCTCAAGCCATTGAAATGGGGCTTGGTTCCCCATTGGGCCAAAGACCCGAAGATAGGCTACAAGATGATAAATGCGCGGGCCGAAACCGTGGCTGAAAAACCCTCATTCAAGGCGGCCATGCGCTACCGGCGATGCCTAGTCCCGGCGCAGGGCTTCTACGAATGGAGCCACCCGGCCGACGGCAAGGGCCAGCCCTGGTTTATCACGTCGCGCACTGAAGAAGTCCTAGCCATGGCGGGGCTCTGGGAGCAATACGAGAGCCGGGCAGGGGAAATTATCGTGAGCGTGGCCGTCATCACCTGCCAGGCGAATGCGCTTGTCGCGCCCCTGCATGATCGGATGCCCGTGCTGGTGGAGCCCCAAGACGATGCCCGCTGGCTTGATCCCAAAATGACAGACCCGGCAAGGCTCCAAGACATTCTCGCTCCCAGGAATTGGCAGGAGGTCAGAGCCTACCGAATCGGGATGGAGGTGAACTCGGTGAAGAACGAAGGTTCCGGGCTGGTTGAACCCTTGGAACCAGCGTAAAGGCCGGGAGCGCGCTACTGCCCATGGGCTATCAGACACTTACCTTTTGCAGCCGCTTCCCAGGCAATCTAACCGGCATGTCCCGCTTGAAACACTCCGGGTCATCCATCCAGGCGTCAGGGTCCGATTGGGTGTAGCGGTTGCGCTTAGGGCCGTATTTCGGGATGGAGAACCTCGCTACCCAGTTCTGGAAAGTGTGAGGCTTGTAGCCGCAGTATTTCGCAACATCCGTGAAGGAATAAAAAGGGCCTTTCGCTTCAAGCATAAGAAGGGGGAAAGGTTAAAGATTTGCGAGAACAATTTGAATTTGTCTTTGGCTTAATCTGTCGTGTGCTTGTACTGCGGTTTTAATGCGATCACATATTGACGGTGGGAGTGTTCCCTTTACAATGGCGTTGACAATTGCGGCTGCGGTGATTTTGTGCAATTCGGATGTGTCTATGTAGGAAGTATGGTCTAGAAATGGGATTTCTAGTCTCCCAATAACTTTAACTTGGGATTCCTGAGGCGCAGAACGGCATGAATCAGAGTTTATATAAAATATAAAACAGTGATCTGCCTGAATACAAACTGCGAATTTGTCATGTCCAAAGCCCAAATACTTGTCATCAATTAAAATTATATCGCCGGGTGCGGGCATCGGTATTACAAGACAAGGGTATGAGACGTAGCTTTTATGTGCGCTATTAGTTCTTCACGGTTTGGAGTTTCGTCGTCAATAAAATTTTCATAATCCATTTCTGAATTGATATTTGCTTCAGACCAAGACTTTTCTTGGTGTGTTAAGTCACATAAGTCACTAAATGATTTGCCAATACATAGAGATATTGCCTCATCTAGGCACTTAAGATCAGATCCCGAAAAATATGTTAGGTCGGGGTCGCGTTTTGTTGATACCCTTGGAGCTTTCTTTTCAATGTTTACTGATATTGACTCGGAAACGTCTTGTAATATTTCACCCGGTAAGAAATCATTCATTTTCAGTAGATCATACGCAAAAGACCCAACGGGACCCGCCGACATTTTAATATAAGAATCCCCCAAAACAGGCCGGGCAAATCTTTGAAGGTGCAATTTATCCGCATAAAATAGAACCTTCAAAATATGATGGAAGTCATTACCGGCAGCCTTTTGAGCAACATAGATAATCGCCTCAAGTATCTTTTGGTAATTTGGATAGTATCTTACTGACATTGGATTAACCCTTTTTTTTATTAATAAAACAATCTCAACCCCTGTCAAGGGTATTCCTGTCAACCCTAAATTTTGTTTGGCAGCCACGCCCAGGGGGCAGGCCGACCGACCAAAAAACAGGGGGCCAGCCGAAGCTAGCCCCTCTGCGCGCGCCGCCTTATTCCAACCAGCCAACGATTATTATATCGCCCTTGTGTCCGGGATTCTCCCGTAGGTAGCGGCGCTCGGCATCCTCGGCCGTCTCGCCCTGTTCACGCCAGACCATACCCGGCTGGCCATTACGCCCTGCCGCCTCCAACTTCTCGACGCGACTTCCCAAGCTCATTTCTTGTTCTCCTTTTCGAGGGCGGTAATCCGCGCCTCAAGTTCCGTTGTTTCCACTGCTCGCCGGTGGGCCTCGACCAGCCCGGCCAGCGCATGACCCTCGCCCGGGGTAAGTTCGCCTTTGGCCACCGCTTCCAGGATCGCGCCGGACGCCTGGGACAGGTCGGCGCTCGTTTCCACCTTGGGCAGCGTGATCTTGACCGGGCTATCCTTCCGAGGTGGACACAGCCGGTCCAACATCGCCCGCAATACCGGCCCGTCACCTGACAAGGCCAATTCTATTGCCTTCTGTGCCAGTGCATCCGCTTGGCCGTCGATTAGGGCTTGTACGGCCCTTGTGGCGTGATTACGCGCGCCCTTGGGCTTGCCCTTGGGATTGCCGCTTACCCCCGGCTGAAACGGCCTGCCGCGCTGTTTGGGCTCTGAATTTTCAGACATTGATAATCGCTCCTTTGCTTCTTGCCGTGCAGCTTGAGTCTATTCTTGCGCTGGACGGTTT
>JADFXV010000036.1 GCA_015233395.1 Desulfovibrionaceae bacterium | reverse complement strand
TTGGCCGCCCGGCTGCTCGTGCGGGCGCGCTCGGTCCTGTCCCGGCTTACGGGGCGTCCCTTGGGCGACCAGGCGCTCTTCATGCGCCGCGACCTGCTTGCGCGCCTGGGCGGATTTCGCCGCGACGACGAGCTGGCCGAACTCGAACTGACGGGCGCGGCCCGCCGGGCCGGAGCCGTCATCCGGGTGCTTGGCGAGAGGGCCGGCGTCCCGGGGGAGCGCTACGACGCCCCCGGCGGGACGCGGCTGGCCTGGCGCGAGACGCTTCGGGTCGCGCGCGGTATTGTGCTCAGAGCGTAAAGGAATAACGACATGAACGCGCAAACGGAATTCGAACGCGCCGCCGGGGGCAAGCTGCGCGCCCGGGGCATTGAGGTCGTCCAGGCCAACGTGGGCCTGGTCTGCAACCAAAGCTGCTCCCATTGCCACCAGAAGGCCGGGCCCGGCCGCCGCGAGATCATGAGCCCGGAAGTCATGGCCGGGGTCACGGCCCTGGCCGGGGCGCTGCGTCCCCGCTATGTGGACATCACCGGCGGCGCGCCGGAACTCGCGCCGCGCCTCAAGGACTTCATCGTCGCCCTCGGCGACGCCGGACACGCCGTGACCGTGCGCACCAACCTGACCGTTCTGACGACCGCCGCCTGCGCCGATTTTCCTGAATTCTACGCCGCGCGCGGGGTCAAGCTGGTCGCCTCGCTGCCTTGCTACCTGGAAGAAAACGTGGACGCCATGCGCGGCCCGGGGGCCTACGCCGCCAGCATCGAGGCTTTGATCCGCTTAAACGCCCTGGGCTACGGACGCGCTCCCGGGCTGAAACTGGACCTGGTCTACAATCCGCTCGCGGCCGCCTTGCCGCCCGGCCAGAAGGCCCTGGAGGCGGACTACCGGCGCGAACTCGCGGCGCGCTGGGGCATTGCGTTCAACAACCTGCTCTGCCTGGCCAACGTCCCGCTCGGGCGTTTTCTCGACGGCTTGCGCCGCACCGGCGAGGAGGCGGCCTACCGGCGGCTTTTGCGGGAATCCTTCAACCCGGGGGCGCTGGCGAACCTGATGTGCCTGACCCAGGTCATCGTCGGCCACGACGGACGCATCTACGATTGCGACTTCAACCTGGCCCTGAACCTGCCGGTCAACCACGGCGCGCCGGCAAACGTGCTCGCTCCCGGCCTGGACGCGCTCGCCACGCGCGAGGTGGTCACCGGAGCCCACTGCTTCGCTTGCAGCGCCGGACAGGGCTCGTCCTGCGCCGGAGCCCTGTGCGGCGCCTAACCGGGACGGACCCGCCCCGGAGGGCGACGGCGCACGGCGTAAGTGCCGGGAACGCGCGGGCGGCAATCCGGATTGCGCTGTTCATCCGCGCTCCCGTCCTCGGCAAGGTGAAAACCAGGCTGGCCCGGGAACTGAGAGACGCGGCGGCGCTTGCGATCCATGAAGCCTGCATCCTGGATATGCTCGACATGCTCGGCGCGCTCGGCCCCGGACTGCAGGTCGCGGTCTATTGCCACCCGGCCCGCCAGGCGGCCCGGGTCTCGGCCTGGCTCGGCGGCGGGACCGTGTTCGGGCAGCGCGGAAACGATTTGGGCGAACGCATGCTTGCGGCCCTCCGGGAAAGCTTCGATAACGGCTCGGACGCGGCCATGATCGTAGGCGGCGACGTCCCGGAATTGCACCCGGACGTCCTGCGCCGGGCCGCTTTCCTCTTGGCCGAAAGCCCGGCCGTGCTCGGCCCGGCCGCAGACGGAGGCTACTACCTGATCGGCTTCACCCGCCAGGGACTTTGCCCGCAGGCGTTCGAGGCGATACCCTGGGGCGGGCCGGACGTGCTCGCCCGCACCCTTGACGCCCTGAGCCGCCAAGGAGTGACCCCGGCGCTGCTCCCCGGGCTGCGCGACCTCGACCGCCTGGCCGACGTCCTCGCCCTGGCCGCAAAAGCCGGCCCCGGCGAAGCGGCCGCGCCGCGAACGCGCGCGCTGGCGCGGAAAATTTTGGAGAGAGGGGAGGAATCGGGGGAGCAACCCTTTGTGAACAAAGGGTTGCTCCCCCGAACCCCCACCTCCCAAAAACTTTGACGGGGTAGGGGGTATTATCGGGGTAGGGGTTATTATAACGTTAAGCGGCCGCGCGCGGCTTATGGGAAATGAGATGGGAAAAGGCGTCTACCTGCTGACGGTCAAGGCGGAATTTTGCGCCTCGCATTGCCTGCGCGGCTACCAGGGGGCCTGCGAATCGCTGCACGGGCACAATTTCGCCGTGGAGGTCTCGGTCAAGGGCTCGCGCCTGACCGGCGACACCGAATTGCTCATGGATTTCAAGGAGATCAAAGCCTTGCTGGGCGCGGTCCTGTCGCGCCTGGACCACGCCCACGTAAACGACGTCCCGCCGTTTGACCGGCAAAACCCGTCCTCGGAAAACCTGGCCGCGTTCATCTACGAACAGATGCGGCGCCAACTCGAACATACCGACATCACCGTCCATCAGGTCAGCGTGTCCGAGAAAGACACCAGCAAAGCCACCTATTACGAGGAATGATCGAAGCAGGGGGCGCTGTCCCCGCCCTCCGGGGCCAAAGGGCTTTGCCCCTTGGATCCCCACCGGGGGCGATGATCGCCCCCGGACCCCCGCATCAGGGGACACGGCCGCGCCCCTGGTCTGTCTCTTCTCAGACGTAGTTTGAGACTTGTCCGATGAAGTTGCGGACCTGCTTGAGGGTTTCGCTTTCCTTGTCGGAGAATTTCAGGCCGAGTTCCATGCCTTTGCCGCTGCCGATGAAGCGTTTGACGACGCAGTCCATGGGGTTGTCCGGTCCGTGGCCGAGGGCGGGGCATTGCACTTTCACGATGTCGTCGTAGTCCACCTTGAGGGTGTCTTTTTGGTCGCTTCTGAGAAACAGGCCGCAGCCGCCGTCGCTTAAGTCCACGATGATGACTTCCAGCTGTTTGGAGTCGAAGTTGGCCACCGCCGGAAAGACGCAGCGGATGCGTCTGTGTTTGCGCAGGTTCAGGCTTTCCACTTTCCTGGGATAGGTGAGGAAGAGCATGGGGAAAGGCACCATGATGTATTTGATGATTTGGCTTTGGAAGCCGAGCACCGTGCCCATGTTCAGGTAGCGGACGGTGGTTTTGTTTTCCGGGTAGAGGTGTTGCAGGAGCTGTTCTTTTTCGAAGTCCACGAGCACGGGCATTTGGGTGATGAGGAATTTGTTTTTGACCAGCCCGACGAAGCTGCTGTTGAGTTTGGCGTTCACGCCCTGGATTTCCAGGAGCAATTTGGCCCCCAGATCGATAGCCAGCGAACCGTTTTGGTCCTCCATGCGTCACTCCGCCGCTTTGTTTTTCACGCGGTCATCTCGTTGGTGGCGTTTTTATCCGCGCCGTCTTGGCAGTAGTCCAGAAAAAGCCGCGCTTCCTTGAAGCCGGGATTGATCGCCAGGGCTTTGCGCAGGTGCTCCAGGCATTTTTCTTTGTTTTGACGATCGTAAAACGCCCGGGCGATGTTGAAATGCAGGTTTTCGTCGTCCGGGTTGAGTTCGATCGCCTTGGCATAATACACGATGGCTTCCTCGAACAGTTTGTCCTTGCGCAGATTGATGGCGAAATCGTTGAACAGGTGCCGTTGCTCTTCCTTGAATACCTGGTCATTATGAAGAATTCGTTTCAATACGACGTCTAATTTTTTGTAATCGGATTTTTCCGCATGGACGTCGCTCGGGACGATATTGGCCTTGGGGCCGTCTTCGTCGATGCGCAGGGCCTTATAGAATTCCTGTTCGGCCTCGTCCAGTTCTCCGATTTTGAAGTTTTCTTCGCCTTTTTCCAGTCTTTTGGCCAGCGATTCCAGGCCGGGCACGGTTTTTTTGATGTAGAAATCCGGTTCGGGCGAGTAGACGCTCATGAATTCTTTTTTGGCCAGGACAAAGGCCGGTCCGGCCGGGATGTGATTGGCGTTGAGCGCGCGCAGTTCGTAATTGCCTTTCGTGAGCATGCGCACGAACCAAAAAGTCCGTTGGACGACTTTTTTGGCCGTGGAGCCGATGCCGGCCCCGACTTCGACTGTTTTCGAATAAACTCCAAGGATGTTGGACAATGCTGGTTTCTCCATGCGGGCGGGCGGCAAAGAACCGGGCAATGTTTCGCGCCTTTGGCGCGATGTTCCCGAGGCGCCGCCTGCCGGGGAAGAGATGCCGTGCATAGAATAACCGAATGCGGAGACTATTTCAATTGCCCTATAGCGAAAATTTGCGGTTTTGCAAATCGCGCAAGCGCAATGAACCGTTGGGCCCGTCCCGCCGGGCCGCAAATTCGCCTTTGCCTTCCTGTCGAAGGGAAGGTACAGGCAGAGGCATGCCGGACAACGCGACGCTCAAACTCCTGCTGGTCGACGACTCGCTGCTCATCAGGCAGACGCTGCGGATGATTCTGCACGACCAGTATGAAATCCAGGCCGCCGTGGACGGGCAGGACGGCATCGAACGCTACCGGGACGTTCGTCCGGACATCATCATTTTGGACATGAACATGCCCAAAAAAAGCGGCCTGGAGGTGATCGAGCACATCCGGGCCGCCTGCCGCGACCAGGATACCTACATTTTGATGCTCACCTCCGAGGAGACGAGCGATTCCAAGTCCGCGGCGCTCAACGCCGGGGCCAACGACTATCTGACCAAGCCGTTCAACAAGGTGGAGCTGCTCGCCCGGGTGGGCGTGGCCGAGCGCCAGGTCCGGCTGAACCGCCAGTTGCGCCGCGCCTACGCCACCATCCGCTCGGAAATCGACATGGTCGCCCAGTTGCAGCGCAGCCTTTTGCCCCCTGGCGACCGATCGGTGAGCGATGTGACGGTGGCCAGTTTCTATCAGCCCTCGGGGCTCGCCAGCGGCGATTATTTCGACTATTTTCAGGCCGGCGGCGGCCGCGTGCGGGTGATCCTGGCCGATGTTTCCGGCCACGGGGCCAGGGCCGCTTTCGTCATGGCCATGGTGCGCAGCCTGTTTCGCACCACGGCCACCCATTATCTCGATTTGTCCGAGACCATGACCCTGATCAACCGCCAGCTTCTCGACATCCTCGGCCGCGATTCGGATTTCGTGAGCATTTTCGCCGCCGACATCATGCGCGAGGAAGGGGCCATGGAGTACATCAACGCCGGCCATTGCCCGGCCATTCTCCATTCGGACGGGCGGATCCGGGAACTCGACGCCACCACCACGGTGCTCGGCTTCTTCGATCTGGATTTTAAGATCGAGAGAGTCGGACTGCATCCCGGCGCGGGTCTTTTTCTTTTCACCGATGGATGGTACGAATGGGACACGGCTCCGGGGGAGATGTTCGGCATCGAACGTTTCATCGAGACGGCCAAGGGGCTGCTGGCCGGCGGCGGGTTCTGCTTTGAGGCGCTCACCGCCGCGCTGTCGGCGGCGATTACGGGAGAAGCGCCGTCGCCGGCCGTGTTCCGCGACGACGTCTCGGCGCTTTACGTGCGGGTGGGAAGTTGAACGCATTCGTTTTTCGTTGCGAGGCCGAGTCCAAGGCCGCCCGGCGCCTGGTCAAGGCTGTCGTCGCCTTGACCGGCGAATACATCAACGACCAGGGCGCGCTGCACGATTTGGAGCTCGCTTTGGTCGAGGCCTCGTCCAACGTGGTCCGGCACGCCTACCAAAGCGACGATCGGGGAGGCATCGAGATTCGTCTCGGCCTGAAACCCGGCGAGTCGGTCGACGTCGAGGTCGTGGATTGGGGCCGGGGGTTCGCCAATCAGGTCTGCTACGAGAACGCCGCCCCCTGTTCCGAGTGCGGCCGGGGCATGTTTTTGATCTCCTCCCTGGCCGACGGCTGCGAAGTGCGCAGAAACGGCGGGGAGAACGTCGTGGCCATCCATAAAAACATAGGAAGTCCATCGTGGAAGAACTGACCGTCGAACGCGACCAGAACGTCCTGATGTTTCGCAGCCTGGGTGAGATCACGCTCGAATCCGCCGGGGTCTATAAAAACAAGCTCGATGAGGCCCTCGGCGGCGAGCGGCCGGAGACCGTGATCTGGGATCTCTCGGGCGTCACCTTCATCGACTCCTCGGGCATCGGCCTTTTGGTCGCTTCCAGCACCCGCAGCCAAAGCGCCGGGTCGCATTTCTACCTCTACCGTCCAAGCGCCCAGGTCAGAAAAATTTTGTCCCTGGTCAAGCTGATCGACTTTTTCAACATCATCGAAAACGAAGTCGACCTGGGGGCGATCCTGCCCGAATAAGCGGCCAAGGGACCGTCATGCCGCCCCAATCTCCGCCGTCCTACCAAGTCCAGCCCATTGTGCGCGACGGCCGCGTGGCCGACGTGCGCCTCACCCTGCGCGGCAAGACCTGGCATCTGGCCGGACGCGACGGCGAGGACGCCCTGGCGCGGCGTTGGATTGCAAGCCTTGCGCCCGGCGAATTGCCCGTCGTGCTGGGCGCCGGCCTGGGCGAGGCCTTGCAACGGCTCCTGGCGGCCACGGCCGGACCGGCTCCCCCGGTTTTACCAGGTCCGTCAAACCCGCCCATTGCCCCGGTTTCCCCGCCGCCGGTGCTGGTGGTCGACAAGGAAACGGCCATCCAGGAGGCTGCGGGCGTCAACCGGCGCTTTGCCGCCGAGTCCAGGCTGCGCTTCGTCCCGGCCCCCGCTTCGCCAGTTTCGCCAATTTCGCCCGACGTTCCGTCAACGCTGGCCGCGATCGAGGCCTGGCGCGCCGAGCACGGCGCCGGCCCGCTGCGCGTCCTGAGCCATCCGCTCTACGTCCGGCTCGATCCGGACTATTATCTCGCGCTCGCCGGCGCGCTCGCCCCGAAATCCCCGGACGCGCCGCCTCCGTCCTTCGGCCGCTCAAGGGCCGGCCGGGCGCTCAGGCCGCTGCTCCTGACGAGCAAATATTTCCTCATGGGCGAGATCATGACCGCCTTGGACCGGCTCGGCGCGCCGCACAAACTGGTCAGCGTGCCCGAAGACGAGGCCGAAACCCAGGCGTACACGCGCACGATCCTGACGGCCATCGACGAATTCCGGCCCGATTTCGTGCTCACCACCAACCACATGGGCGTGGACCGCGAAGGCGTGCTGGCCGGCATGCTCGCGCGCCTGGGCCTGCCCCTGGCCTCCTGGTTCGTGGACAATCCCCATCTGCTGCTTGACGCCTACAACCACAAGACCACGGCCAAAACCATCGTCTTCACCTGGGACTCCGACCACCTGGAATCGCTCCGGGCCATGGGCTTCGCGGCGGTCCATCACCTGCCCCTGGCCACCGACGAAAGACGCTTCAGACCGCTTGCCCGGCCGCCCCGGGAACATCCCTTCACGTCGCGGGTCTCGTTTCTGGGCAATTCCATGGTCGTCAAGACCCGCACGCGCCTTGCGGTGGCCAGACCCTCGCCCGAGTTGACCGAAGCCTACCGCGACATCGCCCGGGCCTTCGGCCAGTCCCCGGGCCTGTCGGTCGCGCAATGCCTGCAACGGGAATTCCCGGCCCTGTATCCACAATACGCCGCGCTCACGCAAGTCGATCGCAGACTGGCCTTCGACACCCTGATCATGTGGGAAGCCACCGGCCAATACCGGCTGGACTGCGCAAAGCGGCTCACCCCCTTTTTCCCGCTGATCGCCGGAGACCCGGGCTGGCTCGAAGCGCTGCCCGGGGAAGGCAAGGACTGGCGCTACCACAAGGAACTGGCCTACTACAACGAAGCGCCGCTGTTTTATCCCCTGGCCGCAATCAACTTCAACGCCACCAGCCGGCAAATGAAAGGCGCGGCCAACCAACGAGCCTTCGACGTGCCGGCCTGCGGCGCATTCCTGCTCACCGACGCGGGCGCGCAGTTCCAATCCCTGTTCGTCCCGGGAGTCGAAGCCGCAGTCTATTCCCACCCGGACGAAATCGCGGACTTGGTCCGCTTCTACCTCGACCACCCCGCCGAACGACGCAAAATCGCCGAAAAAGGGCGACGACGCGTCCTGGCCGAACATACCTACGCCAAACGAATCGGTACGCTCTGCGACATCATGCGCGCTTTCATCTGAATCATCGGGGCTCCGCCCCGAACCCCGCCGGGGGCGATGATCGCCCCCGGACCCCCGCGACGGGGGGCTCAGCCGCGCCCCTGACGCGGGGGTCCGGGGGGCATCATGCCCCCCGGTGGGGGGCCAAGGGGCAAAGCCCCTTGGCCCCCGGAGGGCGGCGCCCCTGGTTTACCGGCCGAATTTGCCGAGGGGGGCTTGGGGTTCGGGGATGGCTTCCAGCAGGGCGTTTAAGTCGTCTTGGCACAGGGCGAAGATTTTTCGTTTTTGATTGAGCGACATTTCCAGTGAGCGCACGTTGGTGTTTTCCCGCGACAGGGCCAGGATGCGTCCGGTGATTTCCGTGAAGCGGGCGTAAGCGGCCTTGGCCGTTTCGAGGGACGCGGGGTCTTTGATTGGGCTTAGTTGCGCAAGGCCGGTCCAGGCCGCCTCTATTTTTTTGCCTTCGGCGGCCATTTCCGCTTCCAGCGCGTCCATTTTGGCGTCGCTGCTTTCGGCGATGTGCGGGGCGAGCAGGGTTTGGATGCGCAGGGCCGCGGTTTGCGCGGCAAAGGCCAGGGAAGCCGCCCGGGAGGCGTCCGGGGTTGCGGCTTGGGCCTCGACCAGCTTGCCCAGGGCGGCTTCGAGATCGCGCAGGGCTTGCGCGGCCGGACCGAAGGCCAGGCCGTAGGCCTTGACGTTGGTGTTTTTGACGGCCAGACCGAGCAGCTCCGTATCCACTCTGGCCAGTTCGGCGAAGTCGCGGGAGAATCCGGCGAGGAGTTCTTTTTCCTTCGCGCTTGCGCCTTGTTGCATCAAGGACTGCAATTGGTTTTTCCGGCTTTCGACCGAGGCCAGGGCGGCTTTGGCCTGGTCGGCGTATTCCACGGACTCCCGGTCGTCTTCGGTCAGCACGGAGCTTTTTTGGGCTTCGGATTCGCGGACCAGATCCAGGCGCATCTGGTCTGCCAGGCGGTGTTTCGCGGCCTGGGCGGTGAACTCGTCGCCGGTCAGGCCGCCTGGCCGCAACATCCAGGCCAAGCCCAGGAAGACGAAAAGCGCGGCCGCGCCGGCGGCCATCCACAGCAAGTTGTTCGCAAAGCTTTTGTCCTGGGCCATGGCTGCCTCCCTGCGGCGATCCTTTCGCCCTTGGCCGGGCGTTCGGGAATCTGCGTTTCGCGTTGATCGGCGGAAGAGGAAAGTCTTTCCCGGTGATGGAAAGCGTCATACCAGAGGTTGTGTAAAAATGGCGTAAAATTATTTCCTTGCAGGTAAAAATTTGATTGAAATTGCTCGCCGCGCGCGTTGCGGCCCGGAGGCCGAAAACCATTGGCCTTCGCCGTCCGTCTCGGCTATGGAAAGCGAAAGTCGATTCTCGGGGGAAAAGGCGCGCGCCGCCTGACGCCGCATGGAAAACACCGTTGTGAACCGCATTGCGCGAGACGCCCCTTGGCTGGCCGCGCGCGGCCGGAGCCGGGCGTGACCCCGGCCGCCGCGCCGCCGCTGGCCGGTTTGCCCCGGGAGCTGCGCACGCTTCTCGTCCAGGGCGGCGTCGGCAAGCAGCATCTGGCGCGCTGCGCCAGGGCCGCTCTGGAGCATGGGGATGGGGTGTGGCCGGGACTCGCCCGGCGTCTTTTTCTGGCCGCCTGGGAATGCGATCCGCTCGACGGGGCCTTGGCCCGCGCCGCGTCCTGCCTGCCCGGGGAGGCGCTGCCTCCGGCCCTTGGCGCGCTGCTTGAGGCCGTGGCCCTCGGCTGCTCCCCGCCGGCCGATCTGAAGTACTTCTCAAGGCTGGCCGAGCGCCGCGACCACGACAAGCTGCGCCACTACCTCGGGCAGCAACGAGCGAAGCAGCCGGACAACCTGTTCTGGCTCAACCACGAACTCACCCATCTTCTGGCCATCGCCGACTTTGACGGGGCTTGCCGGCTCGTCGCGGAGGCGCTTCCCGCATCGGTGTCGGCGCTTGCGCCGAGGCTTCTCGGCGATCTGGCCCTGTGCCAAGGCGACGCGGCCTTGGCGATCGAGCATTATCGAAATTTTCCGACGGTGTTTTCCGGCCCCGGGACGGCCTTCGCCCGCGCCCGCGCGCACGCCTTGTCGGGCCAGGCCGGCCGGGCGGCGGGCGTTCTGGCCGAGTTGGCCGCGAACCATCCCTGGTGCGTGAACGCCACGCTCGCGCTGTACGACCTGGTTTGCCCGGGAGCGCTTAAATCGGCCGCGCTGCCGGGACCGGCGGCGGTTTTGCTTTACACGTTCAACAAGGCCGCCGAGCTTGAGGTCACGCTCGCGTCGCTTGAGCGCAGCCTTCAGGACGCGCCGGGCGTCTCGCGGATCGTCGTGCTCGACAACGGCTCGACCGACGACACGCCGCTCGTGCTGAGCGCGGCGGCCGGCCGCCTGGGAGCGGATGCGTTGCGGGTGGTGCGTCTGCCGGTCAACGTCGGCGCGCCCGCCGCCCGCAACTGGCTCAGGCGCGAGCCCGAGGCGGCCTCGGCCGAGTTTATCGTCTACATGGACGACGACGTGGACCTGCCTGCGAACTGGCTGACGCGGCTTGCCGCCGCCCAGGCCGCCTATCCCGGCGCCGGGGTCTACGGCTGCAAGGTCGTGGACCAGGCCAGGCCTCTTTTGATCCAAAGCGCCGATCTGCATCTCGAAGCGCTGCCGCCCGCGCCGGACGGCCAGGACGATTCCCGGACCGCCCCGGCCGCGCGGCGCTTTGAAATGTCGACCCTGCACCATCAGGTCCTGGATTTTGGCCAGTTCGACTACCTGCGCCCCTGCGCCTCGGTGACCGGGTGCCTGCATATGTTCGCGGCCGCCGAACTTGAGGCCTGCGGCGATTTCGACCTGCGTTTTTCGCCCTCGCAATTCGACGACCTGGACCACGATTTGCGCCTGCTGGCCGGCGGCAAGGTCCCGGTGTTCCAGGGATGCCTGAGCCTGCCCCACCTCAAGCGCACGGGGACGGTCTCGGGCGTCGGCGGCGCGGGATACGGGACCGGCTTCGCCAACCAGTACAAGCTGCACGGCAAATATTCCCGCGAGGAGATCCGCCGCATGGCCGAACTGGCGGACCGGGCCGTCTGGGACGATTACCTGGCCAAATGGACCGCACTGCATGACCAGCCGATCCGCCCCTGACCTCAGGCTCTTCCCGGGCGGGTTTCCAAAGGGGCCTGGCCCCTTTGGCCGCCGCAGGCTTTTTATGCCGTTGTCCAAGGATATGTGAGACATGGCCGGCGGGCATATCCTTGTGTTGCAGATGCAGCGGCTCGGCGACATGGTCATGTCCTATCCGCTGCTCTTGTGGCTGACCCGGGTGTTTCCGGACTCGCCCTTGTGGGTGGTCGGCGAGCCCGCCTTTTACCAGGAACTTTTGCCGGTCAGCCCCAAGGCCTTTTACGTGCCCTGGACGGAAATCGCCTCACTGCCGGTCGAGCGGTACGAGTGCATCGTCAATCTCAGCCACCGCCCGGAAGCGGCGGCGCTGGCCGGGCGCCTGCCGAGCCTGGAAGTCTTCGGACCGGTGCTCGAACCGGGCGACGTCACGCGCATCCGGGGAATCTGGCAGCTCTACCGGGCCTCGATCGTGCACAACAACCGCCACAACCGCTTCCATTTCACCGAGCTGGGCGCGCTGGACCCCGTGCCGTTTGCGCGCATCGCGGGTACGCGCTTCGACCCGCCGCGCCGGCTTGCGGCCGCGGAAAATCCGATCGGGCTGTTTTTGGGCGCGAGCCAGGACGAAAAACGCCCGGAGCCGGAATTCTGGGCCGAGCTGGCGGTGCAGCTGGACAAGCGCGGACACAAGCCGATCCTGTTCGGCGGTCCGGCCGAGGCGGATTTCGGGGTCAGGGTGAACGCGCTGTCGCGACTGAAGATGACCGATCTGTGCGGCAAGACGACGCTCACCAAGCTCGTCGCCGCCATGGGCGGGCTGTCGCTGCTGATCACCCCGGACACCGGCCCGATGCATCTGGCCGCCTGGACCGGCGCGCCCACGCTGAACCTGTCCATGGGCCCGGTCAATCCCTGGGAAACCGGACCTTACCAGCCCGGGCACAGCGTCCTGCGGCCGCTTGCGAGCTGCCGTGGCTGCTGGCGATGCCACCGCCGGACTCCCGTCTGCCGCGAGGCCTTTGAGCCGAAAACCGTGGCCCTGCTGGCCCGGGAACTGGTGCGGCGAGGGGCGGACGCGGCGGCCAAGGTGAGAACGCCGGGCCTGGGACTCTTCCAAACCGGCCGGGGAGAAAACGGCCTCTACGACTTGATCGCCCTTGGCCCGCAGCGCGGCGCGAACGCGTCCGAGGCGCTCAGCGCGTTCTGGTCCGCCGCGTTCTTGCATTTTTTCGGACAGGCCGAGGCCAGGCCGGCGCAAGACGCCTTCGGCCGCTTCCTGGCCGGGCATCCCGAAACCGCCGCCAAATTCCGTCAGGCCTTGCCCCTGCTCGGCGCCCGTCTCAAAAAAGGCCTGGCCTCGCCCGCCGCCGGCCTGACCGACGCCTTCTGGACGCAGTGCCCGCCCATGCTGCGGCCTTTCGCCGGCTTCGCCCACATGCTGCTGCAAAACGGCGACTACCGCCTGCCCGCCTGGAAAGAATGCCTGACCCTCTTCGAACGCCTCATCGCCGCCTGCGCCTCCTGAGGAAGACAGGCAGGGGCGCTGCCCCTGCACCCCGCCGGGGGCGATGATCGCCCCCGGACCCCCGCGACAGGGGGCCGGGGGCCGGTTGTCGCCGGACGAACGGTTCCGCCGGTTCTCTTATTCTTCGATCCAGATCAGGCCGGCCTGGCGGCCGGTGATTTTGTCGCGGCGGTAGGAGAAGTAGCCCGGATCGCTGTAAGTGCAGTCGTCGACGCCGAAGATGTTTTCGGATTTGAGTCCGGCCTGGATGAGTTGGTCGCGGGTGAGCCGCCACAGGTCGACAGTTCGGGTTTCCGGGGTGAAGTAGCCGGCGAACCCGGGGCCAAGCTCCAGGTCGAAATTGCGGAATTCGCTGGCCGTGGGCGACAGGCTCGGTCCGCGCACGGCCAGGACGTCCGCCGGACCGAGGCCGTAGCGATCGCAGAAGGCGGCCGCGCCGCTGGCCGGGAAGCCTGCCCGGTTGCCCCGCCAGCCTACGTGCAGGGCGCACACGAAGCGGCCGCTTGCGTGCGCGAGCAATATGGGCTGGCAATCGGCGCTTTTGACCGCCAAGGCCAGTCCCGGCTCGCCGGTGGCCAGGCCGTCGCCTTCGGCCGTCGCGGCCGTCTCCAGGGTCGAGCCCCGGGGATCAAAGGCGATCCGCGTCCCATGCGCCTGGCGCAGCGAACTCCAGCGGGAAAATCCCAGTTCGCCGCGCAGCCGCAGGCGGTTGGCCAGGACGGTCTTTGGGTCGCGCGTCAGGGCGAACGAGAGATTGCCCTGGGCGTCGATGTCGCGGCCGCTTGGGTCTTTGCCCGTGAACGCCGCGCGCACGCCCGGGACGCCGGGAAAATCGAACGTCTTGTATTTCATGGGTTGGTCTCGATATATTCGTTTTCGGAGCAAATCGCCCGCAGGCGCACGTCCCACGGCTCCTGCGGCAGCGTCTCCACCACCTGGAAGGCGTACGCCGCGCCGATGGTCAGGGTCGAAGCGAATTGCGGACAGGCAAGCAGGCGGTCGTAATAGCCGCCGCCGCAGCCCAGGCGGCAGCCCCGGCGGTCGAAGGCCAGTCCCGGGACCACGATCAGCTCAGCGCTCGCGCCTAGTTCGCTGGGGCAGGCCGCCGGGTCCGGCTCCAGGATGCCGTAAGCGCCCGGAATCAAGTGCTCTTCGCAACGCGGGCAGGCCAGATCCATGATCCCCGGTTCTCCCGGGCGGCAGCGCCAGTCCGCATGTCCGGCGAAGGCCGTTTCGTTCAATTGCCAGACGTGGTCGCGCGCTTCGGCGAAGTTCACGGGATAGTCCGCCCCGCCTTTTTGTCACATCAGGCCCGAGGCGGCGTCGCTGACGGTGGCGTCGCCGTTGTCCGCGAAGTCGTTTTCCAGGTAGGGTTTGGGCCGCCAGAGCATGTCCACGGCGAAGGCGAGCCTGGCTTGCGCGGGACCGGCCTTGACGGGAGCTGCGCGCAGGCCGCCCGGGAACGGGCGGACGATGGCGAGGCGTTTGCCGTGGTGCTCCGGACTTTCCTCCAGACGGCACACGGCTTTGAGGCGTTCGTTCCAGGCGGCGAAAAGCGCGTCCAGGGCCTCGATCATATCCCTGGCGCGCTGAAAACGATCGCCGGGACGGGCCTGACGGCCTTTTTCGAAGAAGGCGTCCCAATCGGCGTCAAGATCGGCGTTGAGACGGCTGGGTTTGACGGTGCGCTGTCCCGGCTCCTTGGGGATCAGCCCGGTGAGCAGACGCTCCAGGGTGACGCTCAGGCTGAACAGGTCGGCCGGCGGCCCGGCGGCGGCAGGATCGCGCTCCTGTTCCGGGGCGCAATAAAACGGCGAGCCGATCTTGAGGCTTCTTGGTCCCGTCGCTCCCCGGCCGCGCACCGCCGACAAGCCGAAGTCCGCGATTTTGACGACGCCGTCGCCGGTGAGAAGCAGGTTGCCCGGCTTGACGTCGCGGTGGACGATGCCGGCGTGGTGCAGCCTGGCCAGTCCTTCCAAGGTCTGCCGGGCGTACGACACGGCCCGGGGCAGACTCAGGCGCCTGGTCGGAGTCTCCACCCGGCCGGCCTCGCCGATGAGCACGGACAGGTTGTCGCAGTAGTGCTCCATGACGAAAAAAGGCCGGCCGCGATGATGGTCGAAATCGCAGACGCGCACGATGTTTTGATGCTCGAGTTCGCCAAGCGCCTGCGCTTCGTCCAAAAAACGGCGCTCGACCTCGCCCGCGCCCAAAAGCTCAACCAGACTTTCGCGCGCAGCGAGCAGCTTCAGCGCCATGATCCGGCCCGCGCCGGGCAGGCGCACCTTGTACACCGCCCCCATCCCGCCCTTGCCGAGCAGCCCGAGAATCTCGTATTTGCCGATGGTCCGCATGCCCGCCATGTACCGCCGGCCGCGCCGCGTTGCAAGCCTTGACCAGGGCCTCCGGAGGGCGGGGCGAAGAGGCGGCGCCCCTGGTTGCCGCGCGGAGGCAAAAGGGGTACAAACCGGCGGCGCGGGGGCGGCCTTCGCGTTACGAATCGTTTTTTCGCGGAGGTCAGGGTGGGGTTCACCGCCACGAAGATTCCCGGGCTGGTTGTTTTCGAGCCCAGGGTGTTTCACGACGGCCGGGGTTTTTTCCTGGAGAGCTACAAGTTGGACTGGTACGCCAAGCAGGGCATAGCCGTCGATTTCATCCAGGACAACCACGCCCGATCGACCGGCAAGGGCGTCTTGCGCGGGCTTCATTTCCAGTCGCCGCCGTCGAGCCAAGCCAAGCTGGTGCGGGTCACGCGCGGCGCGGTTCTGGACGTGGCCGTCGATTTGCGTCGCGGTTCTCCGGCGTACGGGGAGCATTTCGCCATCGAACTCAGCGAGGAGAATTTCAAGCAGCTTTTCGTGCCCAGGGGCTTTGCCCACGGATATCTGACTTTGACCGACGACGTCGAATTCCTGTACAAGGTGGACAATTATTATGACCGCGAGCGCGACGGCGGTCTGCTCTGGAGCGACCCGGAGCTCGGCATCGACTGGGGCGTTGAAGTTCCCGTCCTGTCGGACAAGGACAAGACCCTGCCGCGCTTGAAGGATTTCAAGTCTCCTTTTGTCTTTGAATCCCCTGCATCCTAAGGAGCCGAACGTGAGCGAGAACACCGCGCAAAACGATCCGGTCCTGGCCGGCGCTTACGCCATCGTCCTGGCCGGAGGCTCCGGCACCAGGCTGTGGCCCTTGTCGCGCAATCTTTTGCCCAAGCAGCTTTTGGCGCTCGACGGCGCGCGCACGTTGGTGCAGCAGACCATGGAGCGCGTCGGGCGCGTCTTTGACGCGGACAAGACCTGGGTGGTGACCAACGAAGAACACGTCTTCGAGGTGCGCGGCCAGATCCGGGAAATCGATCCCGAATTGGACCGGCGGACCTTAAGCGAGCCTATCGGCCGCAACACCTTGCCGGCCATCCTCATGGCCCTTGACAAGATTGCCGCCGAGGATCCCGCCGCGATCTGCGCCGTCTTCCCTTCCGACCATCTGGTCGGACGTCCGGAGGGTTTCGCCGCCTCGCTCGCCCAGGCGGCGGGCCTGGCGCGCGACGGCTGGTTCGTCACCTTCGGCATCGTTCCGGCCAAGCCCGAAACCGGCTACGGCTACATCCGGCGCGGCCGGGAACTCGCCCCGGATTGTTACGAGGTGCAAGGTTTCACGGAAAAACCGGATCTGGCGACCGCCAAGCAATATCTCGCCGGCGGCGATTACTTCTGGAACAGCGGCATGTTCGTGTTCCGGGCGGACGTCTTTCTGGCCGCCGCAGCCGCCCACGCCCCGGAGATCTGGGCCTGGTGGGAAGGCCGCGGCGGCGCTCCCCTGCGCGAGGGCTACGCGTTGATCCCCGACGTCTCGGTCGATTACGGCATCATCGAGAAGATGGACCGTCTGGCCATGGTCAAGGCGGCCTTCGACTGGGACGACCTGGGGTCCTGGGAGGCGGTCTACCGCCTGGGGGCCAAGGATGAAAACGCCTGCTCCGTGCGCGGCGACGTTTTGCCGCTTGATTGCCATGGCAGCCTGCTCATCAGCGAGGGCGGCAAGCTCGCAGCCGTGGGGCTGACCGGCATGATCGTCATCCAGACCCGCGACGCCACGCTCGTGTGCCCGATCGACCAGGTGCAGAAAGTCAAGGACGTGGTCAATTCCTTGAAGGCCCAGGGGTCTTCGCTGGTCGAGGCCCACGTCACCGTGCGCCGCCCCTGGGGCAGCTACACCGTGCTCGAGGACGGACCGCATTTCAAGATCAAGCGGATCATGGTCCCGCCCGGCGGCCGCCTCTCCCTGCAGAAGCACCACCACCGCACCGAACACTGGGTGGTCATCAGCGGCACGGCCCAGGTCCAGGTCGGCGACAAGGAAATGCTCCTGGTCGAGAACCAGTCCGTGGACATCCCAAAGACGGCCGTGCACCGCCTGTCCAACCCCGGCAAGGTGCCGGTCGAGATCATCGAGGTCCAGACCGGCCCCTATCTGGAAGAAGACGACATCGTCCGCTTCGACGACGTCTACGGCCGGACGACGAAGTAGGGGGTAGAAACCGGAGAAACATTTGCGAACACAAGTTTCCCGGGCCTCTTCAAAAAACTTTAATTCCGGGGACTTGGGCCGTTTTCTTTGACAAAACGGCCCAAGTCCCCGGAATCGCTTTTTGACGCGGGACAGGAGGCAAATCTTTGATTTTCATTCGTGAAATATTTCATTTGTCCTTGACACGCCTATGGTCTTTTGCCTAAAAGGGCCGAAGTTTTTGGCGGCTTGGCCGCCGCGGTCGCTTGCGAACACCTGAACCTTTGGGCAAGCCTTGGATTATCAAGGCTTTTCGGATTCCGGGGCTCCCCCGGGACCTGCGCCGTTCACGGTCGTGCGCATCTCGTTTCCAAACCACTACACGCGGGGCGGGGGATTATGGAGGACAGACATTCAGCCAAACAAACGTGTGGCGGCGGAGTTCTTTTCGCCATCATGTTTATCGTCGGTTTGGCGGGCGCGCTTGTGGCCGGCTGGTGGGGTTTCCCTCAGCTGCTCTATAGTCAGAACTCTCAACCCATCCGTTTCAGCCACAAGGTCCACGCGGAAGCGGGCGGCATGGAATGCAAACAGTGCCACACGTACGCCGCCTCCGGCCAGTACGTGGGCCTGCCTTCCACCGAGGCCTGCGGCGAATGCCACGCGGACGAGACCGGCGGCAAATCGGACAGCGACAAGGAAATCGACAAGCTGGTCAAGACCTATGTCCAGCCGAACAAGCCCATTCCCTGGCTGACCTACCAGTTTCAGCCGGACAACGTCTTTTTCTCCCACTCCGCCCACACGGGCTTCGAGTGCGTTTCCTGCCATCCCGATGTGGCCAAGATGGATAATCCTCCTGTGTATTATCAGGATCGTCTGAGCACCTACAGCAAACAGACCATGCGTATGCCGGGCTGCGAACGTTGCCACGCCGAACTCGGCGTCAACAACGCCTGCTACGTCTGCCACAAGTAAAAGGGGTGGGGAAAATGGGAGTCGATCGCAGAGCCGTTATCGGACTCATCGCTGGTGGCGCCGTGGGGACCATGTTCACCCCGGCGATATGGAAAACGACGGGCAGCATTGCCTTGTGGTCCCAGAACTGGGGCTGGATACCGCGCATCCCCAAGGGTGAGCGCAAATACGCCTACACGACGAGCAAACTCTGCCCCAGCGGCTCGGGCCTGAAAGTCCTGACCGTCGACGGGCTGCCCCTGACCGCGGCGGGCAATCCCGCCCATCCTTTGAGCCAGGGCGGCGTCTCCGCCCTGGGGCTGAGCGAATGCTACCTGCTCTACAGCCCGGCCAGGGTGAAAAAGCCGCTGCTCAAGACCGGGGCGCAGTTCAAGGAAATCAGCTGGGACGAGGCCCTGGGGCTTTTGGCCGACAAGCTCAAGGCTGCCGGCGGCAAAGCCGCGGCCATCAGCGGCGACCAGAACGGCACGGCCAACGAAGTCATCAGCGCCCTGCTCGCAAAGCTTGGCTGCGCGGACAAGTTCTTCCTGATGCCCTCCGAGGGCCAGGCCGCGGGCCGCGCCTGGCAACTGATGGGCGGACACGGGTTGATCGGCTACGACCTTGCCAATGCCGACACCGTCCTGGCGCTCGGCGCCGATCTCTTCGAATCCTCGGGCGCGACCATGCTCAATGCCCGCTCCTACTCGGCCCAAAGGTCTTCGCTCGACAAGCCGGCCGCCAAGCTCGTCTACGTCGGTTCGCAACGCACCACCACCGCTTACGCCAGCAGCAAATGGGTTCCCTGCCTGCCCGGCCGGGAAGCCGCCGTGGCCCTTGGCCTGGCCGCGCTGCTCATCAAGGGCGGCGCCTCCTCCGACGCGCCCGATTTCGCCGATTTCAAGGCCTTTGTGAGCGCCGGCTACACCCCGGACAAGGTCGAGGCCCTGACCGGAATCAAGGCTGAAGTGCTGGAAAAATTGGCCAAGAAACTCACCGAGGCCAAAAAGCCGCTGGTCGTGGCCGGCAGCGAATTCGGCCAGGGTGCCCCGGGCGCCGCGTATATGGCGGCCTTGGCGGTGAACATCCTGCTCAAGCGCATCAACGTCCCAGGCGGGGTGTACGCCACGCCGGAATTCCCCAAGGTCGTGGACGGGGCTCTTTCCCGGACGCAGATGGCTTCGGCCGACCTGGTCAAGTACCTCTCCTCGGTGGCCGCCGGAAAAACCCCGGCTCCGGAACTGCTGATCACTTACGACGCCAACCCGGCGTTCGGTTTGCCCCAGGCGCCGGCCATGGCCAAGGCGCTTGCCGGCGCGGGCTTTAAGGCGGCCTTCGCCTCGTTCATGGACGAAACCGCGGCCCAGGCCGACCTCGTCCTGCCCGCCTCGCTGCCCATGGAGCGCTACGACGACGTCGTGAGCCCCTACGGCGCGCCTTTCGCCGTCTACAGCCTGGTCAAGCCGCTTCTCAAAAAACCGGTGCACGACACGAAGGCCGCCTGCGACGTCATTCTCGCGGCCGCCGCCAAGGCCGGTCTCGCTCTCGGCGCGGACAGCTTCGAGAAACTGCTCAAGACCAAGGTCGCGGCCGTCGCCAAATCCGGCGGATTCATCGCCGGCAAGGACGCTTCGCCTTCGGCCGCGCTCGCGGGCAAGGACGTCGCCGCCTTCAGCGGCGACCCCTGGAAGGCGCTGATGGAAGGCGCCGCCTATGTCGTCGCCTCCCCGGTCAAGCAGGACGGCCTGACGCTTGGAACCAAGACCCTGGCCGCGGCGCTCAAAGCCGACGGGGCCAAGGCCGAGGACGGCGCGCTCGCTTTGACCTGCGCCTACAAGACGCGCTCGGGCTCGCCGGCCGTCGGCATCCCGGCCCAGGACCTGACCGCCGTGCGCGACACCGAGCTCGCCGGAACCAAGACCGTGGCCACGCTCAACGCCGCCACGGCCAAGATGTTCAAGCTGGAAGCCGGCGAATCGATCAAGCTGACCGGCCCGGCCGGCGAGATCAGCGCCCTGGTGGCCCTGTCCGAAACGGTCATGACCGGCGTTGTGGCCGTGCCCATGGGTTTTGGCCACACCGCCTTTGACGACTTCAGCAAGAACAAGGGACAAAACGTCCTGGCCGTCATGACCGCGACCGAGGAACCCGCCACCGGCGTCAACAGTTGGTCCGGCTCCAAAGTCAAGATCGCCAAAATCTAAGCCAGAGGGAAGGCGTCATGTCAGAATTCAAAGAATTCGCGACCAAATGGGGTCTCGTCGTCGATCTCGACAAATGCACGGGCTGCGGCGCGTGCATGATCTCCTGCCAAGTCGAGAACAATATCGCCCCCGTGGTCGAAGCGTCGAACAAGCTGCGCTCGCTCAACTGGATGTGGATCTTCGAAATGACCAACGGCAAGGCCTTTCCGGAGAACGACGCGGCCTTCCTGCCCAGGCCCTGCATGCAGTGCGGCAAACCGCCCTGCGTCTCGGTCTGCCCGGTCGTCGCCACGGATAAGAACGAGGAAGGCGGCATAGTCTCGCAGATCTATCCGCGCTGCATCGGCTGCCGGTACTGCGTCGGCGCCTGCCCCTACCACGCCCGGTACTTCAACTGGTTCGACCCGATCTGGCCCGAAGGCATGGAAAAGGCCATCACCCCGCACGCCTCCACCAGGCCCCGCGGAGTGGTCGAGAAATGCACCCTGTGCCACCATCGCTGGAACTACGCCAAGGAAAAGGCGCGCCAGGAGGGCAAAGACCCCTCCGCCCTGCCCGAGAACGCCTACGTTCCGGCCTGCGTCGAGGCCTGCCCGACCGGGGCCATGTACTTCGGGGATTTGAAAAATCCCAAGCACAAGGTCCACGAACTGGCCAAAAGCCCGAACGCCTTCCGATTGCTCGAAAAACTCGGAACCAATCCCCAGGTGTACTACGTCAGCGCCAGGGAATGGGTGCGCAAGCAGGGTGACAACCAACTCCCCGCCAAAGAAAAGGCTTAGGAGGAAGCGATGTTTGCCGATCTCGACAACGAACTCTTTCCCGCCGGCGTCACCAGGTGTTCGCTCAGCAAGTTCCTCCTGTGGCTGGCCTTCATCGGACTGTTCTTCCTCTGGGGACTGTACGCCGCCTACGTCATCCTCTCCAATGGGCTGGGCATGTCCAACCTGGACAACTACTTCGGCTTCGGCCTGTGGATCACCTTCGACCTGGCGGTCATCGCGCTCGGCGCGGGCGCGTTTTTCACCGGCCTGATCCGCTACATCATCCGCATCGATGAACTGGTCAAGATCATCAACCTGACCGTCATCATCGGCTTTATCTGCTACTCCGGGGCCATGCTCGTGCTCACCCTGGACATCGGACAGCCGTTGCGCGCCTGGTTCGGATACTGGCACCCCAACGTCCACTCCATGCTCACGGAAGTCATCTTCTGCATCACCTGCTACTGCATCGTGCTCATCATCGAGTACATTCCGCTGATCCTGGAGCAGAAGCAGATCAATTCCGTGCCCTTCCTGCACCACCTGGCGCACAACATGCACGTCATCATGCCCCTGTTCGCCGGCCTTGGCGCCTTCCTGTCCACCTTCCACCAAGGCTCGCTCGGCGGCATGTACGGCGTCATGTTCGGACGGCCCTACGCCTTCCGCGAAGGGTTTTTCATCTGGCCCTGGACCTTCTTCCTGTTCATCCTCTCGGCCGTCGCCTCGGGCCCGGCCTTCACGGTGCTCGTCTGCACCTTCATGGAAAAACTCTCCGGCCGCAAACTGGTCTCCTTCAAAATCAAATCGCTCATGTGCAAGATCGCCGGCTCCATGCTGTGCATCTACATGGTCTTCAAGATCCTCGACACCTGGGCCTGGGCCAACGGCTTTCTGCCCTCGGTCGGCATGACCTTCGACCAGATGTTCTTCGAGGTCATCTACGGCAAATGGCTCATGTTCGTGGAACTGATCCTGTGCGGCGTCGTCCCGGCCATCATGCTCATCACCCCGGCCATCCGCAACACCCCGGCGCTGCTCTACATCGCCGCCGGACTGGACTGCATCGGCATCATCGTCAACCGCTACGTCTTCACCGTGCAGACCCTGGCCATGCCGGTTTTGCCCTTCGACAAGTGGTTCACCTACGCCCCGAACTGGACCGAAATCGCCTCCAGCGGCATGATCGTGGCCTACGGCTTCATCGTGCTCTCCCTGTCCTACCGCTACCTCCCGGTCTTCCCCGAGGAAGTGAAACTCAACAAGTAAAACCGCTCGCTCACCGCCTTCCCCAACCCCCCGGCTTGACGGCCGGGGGGTTTTTTAGTTTGTGTTCATTCATGCCCAAGCGCGTCATGCATATCGATATGGACGCCTTTTTCACTTCGGTGGAGCAGGCGGACGATCCGTCGTTGCGCGGCCGGCCGGTGATTGTCGGGCAGGACGCGCGGGGCGTGGTTTCGGCGGCCTCGTACGAGGCCAGGGCGTTCGGCGTGCATTCGGCCATGCCGGTGGTCCAAGCCAGGCGATTGTGTCCGCAGGGCGTGTTTTTGCCTGGCCGGATGCGCCGGTACGGCGAAGCGTCCCGTCAGGTCATGGCGGTTTTTTCGCGTTTTTCCCCGGTCGTGGAGCAGGCTTCGGTGGACGAGGCCTATGTGGACATCACTGGCACGGAGTTATTGTTCGGCCCGTCCGGGCAATTGGCGCGCGCGCTCCAGGACGCGGTCGCGGCCGAGACGGGTCTTTCCTGTTCGATCGGCGTCGCGCCGGTGAAATTTCTGGCCAAGATCGCTTCGGATTTCAGGAAGCCCAGGGGCGTCACCGTCATCGAAGACGCCTCGGTCATGGATTTTCTGTCGGCTTTGCCGGTGAGCAAGATCCCGGGCGTGGGCGGCCGGACGCTTGAGGCGCTTTTGCGTCTTGGCGTTCGCCTGGCCGGGGACATCCGGCGTTATCCCGAGGAATTCTGGCGCGAGCGTTACGGCGTGGTCGGCGAGACCTTGTGGGAGCGCGCGCACGGCCGGGGCAGCGACGTCGTCAGGCCGCACCGCGAGGCGAAATCGAGCGGCGCGGAAAACACCTTCGCCGAGGACACCGCCGATCGCGGGGTTTTGGCCGCCTGGCTGTTGTCCCAGGCCGAGCGCGTCGGCCGGGATCTGCGCCGCCAAGGCGTGAGCGGCCGCACGGTGACCATCAAGCTCAAATTCGAGGATTTCAAGACGCTTACCCGGTCCAAGACCTTGTCCCACGCGATCAACGCCGACGAGATCATCTACCGCACCGCGCTCGACATATTGTCCGGCGTGGAGTTGCCCCGGCGTTTGCGCCTGATCGGGCTGAGCGTATCCGGATTTTCCCGGGGCGGGCAGCGCGCGAGCCTCGCGCCCGACAGGCTTCAGGAGTTGTCCGAACGGTACGGCCGCCTCGACGGGGCCGTGGACGCGATCCGCGACAAGTTCGGCAAGGCGGCGATCAAGCGCGGCAAGCTCGCGTGAGGCGCGGGTCCCGGCAAGTATTCATTCTTGTGGAATTTCTCGTGAAATGTCACTTGTCCGTAACATATTTTTCATCGCCTCGTCACCACGCTCCGGCGTGTTGGGGTAGCATTTGATTGGAGGTCGCCATGCCCAACGAGGCTATTTTGATCGTCGAGGACGACGAGGACATCCGCAATCTGGTTGCCTACAACGTGGAATCCGCGGGATTTTCGGCGTCGGTTTGCGCCGACGGCCGGGAAGCCTTGGATTTGGCGGCCAAGACGCCGCCGGACCTGATCGTCCTTGATCTGATGCTGCCGGGCCTGGACGGATTTGAGATCTGCAAGGAACTCAAGAAGAATCCGAAGACCGCCGGCATTCCGGTGATTATGCTGACGGCCAAGGGCGGCGAGGTGGACCGGGTGGTCGGCCTGGAGCTTGGGGCCGAGGACTACGTGGTCAAGCCGTTTAGTCCGCGCGAGCTTGTTTTGCGCATCAAGGCCGTGCTCAAGCGCATGGCGCCCGAGAAACCGGAGCGCGAATCCTACCAACGCGCCGGGGTTTTCATCGATCCGCAGGCCCACAGGGCGACCGCCGGCGGCGCCGAGATCACCTTGACGGCCACCGAGTTCAAGCTCTTGACCGATCTGATCAAGAATCCGGGCCGGGTGCGCACCCGCGACCAGTTGCTCAACACCGTCTGGGGCTACGAATTTGAAGGGTACGCCCGGACCGTGGACACCCATGTGCGACGTCTGCGTCAGAAAATGGGAGAGTACGCCGAGTGCATCGAAACCATCCGCGGCGTCGGCTACCGTTTCAAAGAGTAACGCGCCTTGAAATCGTCCACTTCCTCGCGGGTCTCCCTCTTTTTTTCGTTTTTCGGGGTAGCCTTGGCCGCCCTGGTCTATCCCTGCTATCTCCTGGCCGGCGCCGCCGGCGGCCGGACGGCTATCGCCGCCGGCCTGGGTCTGGGCGGCGGCGTGGCGTACGCGCTGACTTTGAGTCTTGGCCGGCAGGTGGACGAACTCGCCCGGGCGGCCAAGGAAATCGGGGAAGGCGACTTCGAGCGGCGCCTGGCTTCGCATCCCGGCCAATTTTTCGGCCCTCTGTCTGCGGCGATCAACTCCATGGCCGCAAGCATCGGCGAGAGAAGACGCCTGATCGCCCGGGAGCAAGCCCGGATCCTGGCCGTGCTCGACGCCATGCGCGAGGGCGTGATGATCTGCGACCGGCGCGGCCGCATCCTGTCCGTCAACCGGGCCATGCGCGAGCTCTTTCCGGACAAGGCCGTCTATGAGGGGCTCACGCCCATCGAGGTCGTCTCAAGCCCGGAGCTGCAGACCGCCTGCGACGATCTTCTGGCCAGAAACCCGGGCGACGCCGTCCCGGTCGGCCTGACGGTCGAGAGCGGCCGCAAGATGTTCCTCGAGGTGAGTCTGGCGCGCCTTTGCGAACCCGAGCCGGGCGTCGTGGCCGTGTTCCACGACCTGACCTTGTGCCGCAAATTGCAAAACATCAGCCGGGATCTGGTGGCCAACGTCACCCACGAGCTGCGCACGCCGCTGACCTCGATCAAGGGCTACGCCGAGACGCTGCTCGACGATTCCGGGGCGCTGCCGCCCCAGGCCGCCCGGTTCGTGGAAGTCATCAAGCGAAACGCCGACCACATGACGCTAATGACCGCCGATTTGCTCATCTTGTCGCGGATTGAAAACGACAGAGAACCGCCGGTGACAACACCCACGCCGCTTTCCCGGGCGGTGGAGGAATCCTGGCGCGAATGCGCCCAATTGGCCAAGGAAAGGAATGTGGAGATCGATCTGCGCATCGAGGACGCCGGACCGGGCGATTTCGCCTTGTCGGCCGACGCCGGCCAGCTCGTCCAGGTGCTGCGCAATCTGATCGAGAACGCCATCCGCCACGGCCCGGCCGGGGCCAAGGTGGGCGTCTCGGGCATACGCCTGGGAAGTCTTGCCCTGGTGGTCGTGTCCGATATGGGGCCGGGCGTCCCCCCGGCCGATCGCCAGCGCGTTTTCGAGCGATTCTACCGCGTGGAAAAACATCGGGCCAAAAGCGGCGGCGGCACCGGGCTGGGCCTGGCCATCGCCAAACACATCGTCGAACGCCACGGCGGCCAGATCCACGTCGAACCGGCTTCGGGCGAATTTACGGGCGCGGCCTTCCAGTTCACCTGGCCGATGGCCGCCCTCCAAGGAGAAGCGTGTGACACCGACACCGTATAAGATCGTATCCAAGGGTTTGAACTTCTACTACAGCAAGTTCCTGGCCCTGACCGACATCAACCTGGAAGTCCAGGCCAACCGGGTCACGGCCCTGATCGGCCCTTCTGGCTGCGGCAAGAGCACCTTTTTGCGCTGCTTAAACCGCATGAACGACCTGATCCCCGGCACCCGGGTCGAGGGCGAGCTCACGCTCGACGGCGAGGACATCGCCGATCCCAAGCTCGACGTGGTGGAACTGCGCCGCCGGGTGGGCATGGTTTTCCAGAAGCCCAATCCCTTTCCCAAGACCATCTTCGAAAACGTGGCCTACGGCCTCAGGGTGGGCGGGGTCAACGGCAAGCATTATCTTTCCGAGCAGGTCGAAAAGAGCCTGCGCCGGGCGGCCCTGTTCGAAGAGGTGAAAGACCGCCTGCACCAATCGGCTCTGGGACTTTCCGGCGGCCAGCAGCAGCGTCTGTGCATCGCCCGCGCCCTGGCCGTCGAGCCCGAAGTCCTGCTCATGGACGAACCGGCTTCGGCGCTCGATCCGATCGCCACCCAAAAGATCGAGGAGCTCATCCACGAGCTCAAGAGCAATTTCACGATCATCATCGTGACCCACAGCATGCAGCAGGCGGCCCGCGTCTCGGACATGACCGCCTTTTTCTACATGGGCAAGCTCATCGAGGTGGACCAGACCGAGGTCATCTTCACCCGCCCGGCCCACCGTCAGACGGAAGATTATATCACCGGGCGCTTCGGCTAGCCACGTCCCGGGGAAAAGACTATACGGCGTGTAACACGGCAACCATTGCGTCCGGCCGGGCCCATGCGCCCAGGCGGCGGCAGGCAAGAACGAAGACGAAGGAGACGGCATGACATTTTTTCACGAACAACTCGGCATCCTGCGGGCCAAAGTCCTGCAAATGGCCGCCCACGCCGAACGGGCCGTGGAAAATTCCTTCGACTCGTTTCTGAACAAAGACCAGGAAATGGCCCAGGAGGTCATCGAACGCGACCAGGACATCAACGCCCTGGAAGTCGAGATCGACAACGTCAGCCTCAAGCTCCTGGCCCTGGACCAGCCCATGGCCCGGGACCTGCGTTTCATCGTCGGCTGCATGCGCCTGGTCATCGACCTGGAGCGCATCGGCGACGAGGCGGTCAATGTCGCCGAACGCACCATCTTCATGTCCAACCTGCCCACCCAGGCGGTCTCGCCCCTGATGGAACAGCTCACGGCCATGGTCCGCGACATGTTCCTCAAGGCCATAGCCGCCTTCAGGGAAGGCGACGCCGAACTCGCGGCCCAGGTCTGCCGCCTGGACGCCAGCGTCGACGAACAGCACTTCAAGGTGGTCAAAAACGCCATGAACGTCTCCGCCTGCGACAACACCATCATGGAGCGGGCCATCCACCGGATCATGGTGGCCAAAGCCATGGAGCGCATCGCCGACCAGGCCACCAACATCGCCGAAACCACCATCTTCATTGTCAAAGGCGTGAGCGTCAAACACCACTGCATGCCCTTTTAGCGCCCGGTCAGGGGGCGGCGGACCGAAAAAATCGCCGCCCCCGGCTCAAACGCCCCCCCGGAACGCCCCCCCCGGAACGACATTGTCAAATCCCTGGACGCGGGGTATACCGAGAACCATACTGGGCGACCAGGGCCGACGGCTTGGGTCGCCTCCTCCCGGAGGCGCACATGAGCGAACATCGCAAACGAAGCCGTGTCGAGGCGCAATTCGAGGGCGTTCTGCTCCTTAACCAGGCGAAAGTCCCGGTCGTCACCCGCAACGTCAGCCTCAAGGGCGTGCTCTGCGAGCCGCAGCCGCGCGCGACCCAGGGCGCGCAGTGCGAGCTTGAGCTGACGCTCAACCCGGACATCCAATTGACCGTCCAGGTCAAAATCCTGCGTAGCGACGCCACCGGGTGCGCCATCGATTTTTTGAGCATGGACGAGGCCAGTTTCTTCCATCTGCGCAACATCGTCCGCTACGGCGCGCCGGACGCGGACAGCATCGACCAGGAACTCTCGGTCCCGGCGTTCACGCCGGATTAAAGGCCGCCCGGCCATGAAGACCACCGCCGACTACCTCGACGCCCTGGCCGTCGAGACCCTGGCCGACATGGCGGATGGTTTTTTTTCGCGCCGCAAGAGCCTCGACGACGCGGTCGACGTTTTCAACGCCCAGGCGCGCGAAGTCAAAGCCAAGGCCGAAAATGTCCTTTGCATCTGGCGCAGCCTGCGCCGCCTCCTGTTTGGCGTTGATGGCTCCGGGGAATTCGCGCGTCTCGCCGGATTGGCCGAGGCCGGTTTCTTTTCCCGCGCCGAAGACGGCGGACCGCCGTGGCGCTTCAAGCCGCCTTTTGCGCTCACGGCCAAGGCCAGATACCGGAACAGCCTGCTTTTGTGCTACCGGGCATTGGCGACGGCCGCCAAAGAGTACCGCGAAGGCGTCTATGTCCCGGACGCGCGCGATCCCAAACGCAAGCGCCTGACTCCGAACTACGACGGCCTGACGGAAATGGGCCGCAAGCTGGCCGCGGAAATCGACGCCGTGAACAATTCCCAGCCGGCTTACTGCCTGATCGGCTTCGCCAAGAGCTTAAATCCCGCCGAAATCCAGCGCGAACGCGTCACCGGAGCGACGCTCGGCAACATGCAAGACAAAGTCAACGAGGAAATGGCCTACGGGCAGATCTGCTTTGACGGCCTGTGCGTGCCCGAAATCCCGCTGCTGCCGCCGCCGGAAAGCATGCGCGGCGAGCTTATGGCCTTGGCCGGCCGGCTGTACCGGGGTCATGCGGACCAAGCGGCGGCCGCGATCAAATCCCTGGCCCCGGAATAACCGCGCGCCCGCTTGGGTGTTGTCAAAGAGCCCGCCTTGGATTAGGCCCTGTCCATGTCCCCCGCCGCCCCGCCCCTTTCGCCCTCAGCGGACCGCGCCGGTCCATTTAATCGCCCGGGCCGTACTGGCCGTATTGGGCCGCTTGCCCTCCTGGCCGCCCTGACGGCGGCAACCCTATTTTTTTCGCACGCCGGCCTCGCCCGCGCCCAGGACATCTCGCTGAGCAACCTGATCGTCGACAACAGCGGCGGCAGCATCAGCGTGCTTTTCGGCGTCCAGTTCGCCAACCCCCAGGCCATCGAGGCCGCCTTAAGCGAGGGCGCGCAGCTCGATCTGGTCTGCACCGCCAGGCTGGCCGCCAAACGCGACTACTGGTTTGACCGCGAAATCGGCCGGACCGAATCCGTGAGCCATCTGCTCAAGATCGCCCCCTCCCAGTACCGCATCGTAACGCCAGACGGAGAAGGCCCGCTGACCGGCCAGGATTTTCCGGCTCTTTTGGCTGCGGCCTTCGAGGATTTCTCCATGACGCTCGGCCCCGGGAACATGTTGAATCGCGGCGGCTCGTATTCCCTGTCCATGGAGATCCGCCTGGAACGCCCGAACATTTCGCCCTGGCTCAACAAATCCCTGTTCTTCTGGTCCTTTGACGCCGCGCCGCCGGCCAGGTACCGCCTGGACTTCACCTATTGACCACGCGCATGCCAGGACAAAGCCCCGATCAAAAGACGGCCAAGCCGCCCAAAAGCAAACGCGACCTGCTGCTCGGCCTGACGGCTTTCGCCTGCATCATCGCGCTCAGCTTCGTCCAGCTCAAATTCCTGAGCGCGGATTCGGTGACCTTCCTGATCCTTTTCTATTTCAATTTCATCGTCTTGCTGCTCGCCCTGGTCATGGTGCTGCGCAACGGCCTGCGCCTGCTCATGGAAAGACGCCGGGGCGTGCTCGGGGCGCGGCTTCGGGCGAAACTCACCCTGGCGTTCATCGCCTTGTCCCTGCTGCCCACCCTTTTGCTCGGCATCATCGCCGCCAATTTCGTGCGCATCTCGTTTGACTACTGGTTCCAAAGCCAGGTGGGCGACGCCATGGAAAACGCCATGGCCCTGGGCCAGGCGTATTACGCCGACGCCGACACCAAGTTGCGCTCCTCCGCCGAAACCCTGGCCGCAACGATCCGCGACGGCAATATCCTTCAGGGCGGCGTCAACCTGGACACGTTCGTCGCCAAGCAGATTCAGGAGCGCGACCTGGCCTTCGCCGCCATCCTCACCGATACGCTCGACGAACGCGCCGTGGCCGGTTCGACCGAATGGCGCGGCATCTGGCGGGAAATCAAGGACCGCTTCGACCCCGGCACTCTCTACCAGACGCCCTACTGGTCGATGCCCTGGGCGGGCCAGGGCGTGGACCTGCTTTTTTGCGTCACCCCGCTCGGCGGCGGGCTCAAGGGCTATCTGGCCGCCGGACGCGGCCTGGATCACGGCATCCTGCTCCACCTGGCCAGGATCAAAAGCGGCGTCGAGGAATACGCCGGCATGAAGTCGCTCTCCGACCCGGTGCTGGCCATGCTCTACGGCATGCTCGGCGTCATCTCGCTGATCATCATCCTGGCGGCCATGTGGTTCGGCTTCCGGGTGGCCGGCCAACTCACCGAACCGATCATGGCCCTGATCACCGGCACCAGGCGCATCGCCGAGGGCGACCTGGGCGTGCGCCTCGACGCCCCGGGCCCGCCAGGGAGCGCGGACGGCCCGGGCCGCGAAGACCGGGGCGACGAAATCGACTACCTGGTCAACTCCTTCAACACCATGGCCGAAGACCTGGAAAAAGGCCGCCAAGGCGTCACCGAGGCCAACCTGCGCCTGGAAAACCAAAACCGGGCCTTGGGCGAACGCGGCCGCTACATCGAAACCGTGCTCGACAACATCACCGCCGCCGTCATTTCCCTTGACGGCGAGGGCCGCATCACCACGGTCAACAAGGCCGCCGAAAGCGTCTTCGGTCTCACCGGCCGCAGCGTCATGGGGCTGACCCCGGCCGAGGCCGCAGGAGTCGCGGACCAGGCGGCCGCCCGCGAGGTGCTCGCCGACATCGCCGCCCACGCGGACCTGCCGGCCAGCGGTTTTCTGGAAATCGCCTCCAAAAGCGGCGTACTCAAACTGGTGCGCAACATCGTCGCCCTTACGGCCGATAACGGCGAGCGCGGCGGCGGCGTGGTGGCTGTCTACGAAGACGTCACCGAACTGGAAAAAAATCAGCGCGCCGAAGCCTGGCGCGAAGTGGCCAGGCGCATAGCCCATGAAATCAAAAATCCGCTCACGCCCATCAAACTCTCGGCGCAAAGGCTCAAGCGCAAATACAACCAGGTGGTCAACGACCCGGCCTTCGGCGAATGCACCGACCTGATCGTGGCCCAGACCGAACATCTGCGCCAGATGGTCTCGGAATTCTCCGCCTACGCCAAACTCCCGGAAGTCCACCTCCTTTTGGGCGAGCTGACGCCGGTCGTGGCCGAAGCCCTGGCCCTGTTCCGCTTGAGCCACTCTCGCGTCGCCTGGAACTTCACCGTCGCGCGAGACCTGCCCCTGGCCCGTTTCGATCCGGCGGCCATGGGCCAGGTGGCCGTCAACCTGCTGGCCAACGCCGCCGAAGCGCTCGAAGACACGCCAAATCCCCGGGTCGACATCGGCCTTTCCCACGAACCGGGCATCGGACAAATCCGCCTGGAAATCGCCGACAACGGCCCGGGCTTCAAACCCGCCGAACTGTCGCGCCTGTTCGAACCCTATTTCTCGCGCAAAAAAAGCGGCACCGGCCTTGGCCTGACCATCGTCAAATCCATCGTCAACGACCACGGCGGCGTCGTGCGCGCCCGGTCCGGAGAAAACGGCGGAGCGGTGTTCACCGTGGAGATTCCGGCGGCGTAACCCAGCGGCTCCAGGAGAGAACAGATGGAGAGAGTAGCATATTTTGACATACTAAAGATATTTTCCTGCCTTGCAATTATTTCAATTCATGCTATGGGGAGACCCCTGCACGGCAAAACAGCATAATTTGTCTTTCAACTTGCTGTAATTTATGTTAATTTATCTCCATCTTCAACGATGGAGGCGGTCATGAACGAGCGCAAGAAGATTCCCGGCGTTGCCGAT
>JADFXV010000035.1 GCA_015233395.1 Desulfovibrionaceae bacterium | reverse complement strand
GCCCACGCCCACGCCGCGCGGGTAGCGGATGGCCGCCGGTCCGGGCAGGGTCAGGGCGGTGGCCAGCATGTCGCGCAGTTCGGCTTCGTCTTTGGGCGCCATGACCACCAGATTGGGGATATGGCGCAGGAAGGAGAGGTCGAAGGCTCCGTGGTGCGTGGCCCCGTCCTCGCCGACCAGGCCGCCCCGGTCCAGGCAGAAGACGACCGGCAGGTTTTGCAGGCAGACGTCGTGGACGATCTGGTCGTAGGAGCGCTGCAGGAAGGTGGAGTAGATGGCCACCACCGGCCGCAGTCCCTGGCTGGCCAGTCCGGCGGCGAAGGTGACCGCGTGTTGTTCGCAGATGCCCACGTCCACGAAGCGATCCGGAAATTGTTCGGCGAAGCAGGTCAGGCCGGTGCCTTCGGGCATGGCCGCGGTGATGGCGACGATGTCCCGGTTGGTTTGGGCCAGTTCGCACAGGGTCTTGCCGAAGACTTCGGTATAGGTGGGCAGGGGGTCGGGGCCGTATTTCACGGACAGGCCGGTTTCCGGCTCAAACGAGCCCACGCCGTGGAAGTGGCTGGGGTTGGTTTCGGCCGGAGCGTAGCCTTTGCCCTTCTTGGTCAGGACGTGGACCAGCACCGGTCCGGCCAGGCCTTTGACCTCTTCGAAGACCTTGATCATGGTGGCCGTGTCGTGGCCGTCGATCGGGCCCAGGTAATTGAAGTGGAAGGCGCCGAACAGGATGCCCGGGGTGAAGAAGTTCTTGAACGATTCCTCGCTGCGGCGCGCGTAGGCGGCCAGGTCGGGACCGATGCGCGGGATCTGGCGGATCCAGTCCTCGATGTCTCTTTTGAAACGCACGAAGCCGGGCTGGGAGAGTTTGCGGCTTAAAAACAGCGACAGCGCGCCCACGTTCTTGGCGATGCTCATTTCGTTGTCGTTGAGCACCACGATCAGGTCGCGGCCTTGCCCTCCGGCCTGGTTGAGCCCTTCGTAGGCCAGCCCGGCGGTCATGGAGCCGTCGCCGATGATCGCGGCCACGTGGTGATTTTCCCCGGCCAGGTCCCGGGCCATGGCCATGCCGAGCGCCGCCGAGATCGAGGTGCTGGAATGGCCCACGCCGAAGTGGTCGTAGGGGCTCTCGGCGCGGCGCGGAAAGCCGGACAGTCCGCCCTGGCGGCGCAGGGTGTGGAAGTCGCCCAGGCGGCCGGTGAGCAGTTTGTAGGCGTAGGCTTGGTGGCCGACGTCCCAGACGAGCTTGTCGCGGCCCGGATCGAAGCATTTGAGCAGGGCGATGGTGAGTTCGACCACCCCGAGCGAGGGCGCCAGGTGTCCGCCGTTGCGCGAGACCGCGCCGATGATGACCTGGCGCACTTCCTTGGCCAGCAAGGCGATGTCGTCGGCGCTCAAGGCGGCCACGGCGCGCGGTCCGGCCAGGTTCGGCAGCAGCTTGAGCCCGAGAGCGAGGGGAGAATCGGATTTTTCGGTCATGGTGTTTCGCGGCGCCTCAATGCACCCTGTCGACGATATAATCGGCCAGTTCGCGCAGAAAATCGGCGCTTTCCCCGGAAAATCCGTCCAGGACCGCCTTGGCGCGCGCGGCGCAATCCCTGGCCAGCGCGGCGCTTTGCGCCAGCCCGAGCAGGCTCGGGTAGGTGTTTTTGCCCTTGTCCTGGTCGCTGCCCACGGGTTTGCCCAGGCTCGCGGCGTCGCCGGTGACGTCGAGGATGTCGTCCACGATCTGGAAGGCTACGCCGATTTCGCGTCCGTACTCCCCGGCTTTTTCCACTCCGCGGGCGCCCGCCGCGGCCACGAGGGCGCCGCTGACGCAGGCGGCGGTGATCAGCGCCCCGGTCTTGCGGGCGTGCATGTCGCGCAGATTGTCGAGCGTCACGCCGGACGCGCCGGTGTACGCCATGTCCAGGGCCTGGCCGCCGACCATGCCCGCGGCGCCGGCGGCGCCGGCGATTTCCGCGATGGCCGCGAGTCTGGCCGCGTCCGAAACCCCGGGGGCGCCGGCCATCAGCCCGAAGGCTTCGGTCAAAAGGCCGTCTCCGGCCAGAATGGCGGCGGCCTCGCCGAAGACCTTGTGGTTGGACGGCTTGCCCCGGCGCAGGTCGTCGTCGTCCATGGCCGGCAGGTCGTCGTGGATGAGCGAATAGGTGTGGATCAGTTCGAGCGCGCAGGCGAACGGCATGGCCGCCTCCCGGGCGCCGCCGTGCAGATCCGCGAAGGCCAGGCACAGTCCGGGCCGCAGGCGTTTGCCGCCGGCGTCCAGGCTGTACTGCATGGCCGCGAGCAGCCCGCCGGGAATGTCCTTGCCGCGCAGGCAGCCGGCCAAGGCGGCTTCGACGTGAACGGCCAGGGCGGCCAGGCGCGCTTTAGCCGTCATCCCCGTCTCCGCCGGCGGGCCGCGCCCGATCGTCTGAACCCGCGTCCTCGAATGGGGCGGGGCCGTCCGCGCCGGCGAGGGTGACGCTCACTTTGGCCGCCTCCAGGCGCGCCCGGCAGCTTTTGGCCAGGGCCGCCCCTTCGCTGAACAGGGCCAGGCCCTTTTCCAGGGGCAGCTCGCCCTCTTCCAGGAGGGAGACAATCTTGTGCAGACGCTTGACGCCTTTTTCGAAGCCGTCGTCCTTGCCGTCCATGCTCGTCGCCTCGCGAAAAATAGTGACGCGGCGCGGCCGCGAGAATCCGCTTATATTGGATTTGTCCGGGCAAGGCAAATAGACGCCCCCCGGCGCCCCGGTCCGCGCCGGGCAGCCCCGGGCAAGAGCGCGCCGCGCGGCCGGGGCCGCGCCTTGACAGGCCGTCCGGTTTCCGTCTAGATTGTACGGCCGTGCCGGGATGGCGGAATGGTAGACGCAGTGGACTCAAAATCCACCGGTCGCAAGGCTGTGAGAGTTCGAGTCTCTCTCCCGGTACCAGCTTACAATCCTCGATAGTCCGTTTCGATCCGAAAACACCCGCGCCGCCCAGGCGCCGCCGCGTTTTGCTCGCCCTTTTCCAACGTTTTCCCTGCCCGCTCAAAACGCTCCCCGTCACCGGGGAGGCCGGATTTGCGGCGGTTCGTTCCCGGACGGCGAGCTGAGGCCAAAACCCGTCCAGCCCGGGCTGTGGTAGCCTACGTAACGGCAGCCGGGCGAGGGATCGGCGAGCTGAGGCCGCAGCGGGCGCACGGCCAGGCAAAACTGGCCGTCGGCGACGATCAGGGCGAAATCCTCGCCGTTTGAGGCGTACCGGTAATCGTAGTCGTAGGCGTAATACTCCGGTTTCGGGGCTCGCGGCAGGGCGGCGATATACCGTGGCGCAAGCCCCCCAAGCGCGCCGGCGGGCACGGTCGCAACGCCGTTCTCGGCCCCGCCGGGGGCGGGCGAACGCGGGTAGGCGCCGTTTTCCTCGCGGTATTTCTCCAAGGCGGCGGCGAGCATGCGCAAATCCGCCGTCATTTTCGCAAAGCGGCTCAGGCATTCGGTCGGGCCGAATTCCGAGCGGATGCCCAGGCGGTCGTCGTACTCGTCCGTATTCTCGGGCGCGGTCACTTCGACGATCGGGCGCAGCCCGTCCAACCCGGCCCACAGGGAAAAGCCGGCCTCGTTTGCGGCATAGCGGAACCGGGCCAGGGTCTCCGGATCGTCCGGCAACGGCCTGTCGTAGGGCGGCGGCAAAACGCCGCTCAAGGGGCCTGAGATCGCCTCGCAATCGCCTTGGGAGACGGCCGCCAACGACTTGGGATACCGGCCCTGCTCGGCGTGATAGCGCGCGAGCGCCTCCCGGGACGAGTCGAGAACGCGCCGCATGCGGTCATACGGCAAAACCGTGAAATAGCCCTTGGCGAAAACCGCGAGCAGCGCCAGGGCGGTGACGCAAAGAACGAAGCGCCGCGACTGCATGACGCCTCAGCCTTTGGGCAGCGGTTCGAAGACGAAGGCCCAGGTGACCTGGGTCGCGTTCAGGCCGCAATAGAGCGTAAGCAGCCAAATGCAGATGGCGGCGGCGCTCGCGCGCCAGCCCCGCCTGCCCGCGAAAAATCCCAAATACCCCAAAACGACGACGCCCAGCGCGAGATTGTACGTGCTGATGTATCGCCAGACGGCGCTTAAAATTTTCGCCTCGTTGTCGGAAAAAACATAGAGATACATGACCAGCAGGCCGAACAGGTAGATCGCCAGGCCCGCGAAAATCACCGTAAAGGCCGTCAGCGCCCGGGGCCGCTCTCGTGACCCTCGCAGGGCGAGGACCACGCCCAGGGCGGCCAGGGCCGCCGCGGCGGTGAAGCCCCCCATGCCGAGCTCGTTTCCCCAAAAGGCGAACATGCCCGGTTTCAGGTACATATTCAGGAACGCCTCCCGGGTGGACCGGTCGCGTTCGCTGGCGGTCGCGTCGCGAAAACTGTTCCAAAGCCGCCCGGCGCTCACCGCGACGGGAAAAGTCCGGTTCAGGTCCGCGCGGCGCACGCGCCCCTGCCAGGACTCTTGCGCGGCAAAAGGCGCAAGCAGCAAAAGCCCGGCCAGCGCGAGCAGGGCCAGCCCCGGCCCGGAGCGCGCCCGGTTTTCCGGCGCCAGGCGCCGCCGCCTCAGGGCCGCCAAAAGGAAGTCGAGGAAAATAAACGCCCAGGCGATCACCGCGAACAGCAGCCCCGGTTTTTTAAACAGGGGCAGGGCGAACAGGACCGGCGCATAATACAGGACGCTTCGCGCCGAGTACTCGCGCCGGCCGATGCGCAGGGCGACGGCGGCGCCGAGCCAGGCGCCGAGGACCGGATCGGCGAAAAGCAGGTACAATCCGGTCGAACCGCCGTTCCAGTTGAGATCGGCCAGGAAGAAAAGGTAGCCTGCGGCCAGGCAAAGGCAGAGCGGCCAGTCTTTTCGCTTGATGTTTTGCAAAATGACGCAGCCCGCGGCGCACAGCATGAGGTCTTGGGCGAAATAGGCCATGCCGGGCGCATAGCCGGTGAATTTCGTGATGTAATAGGCGAACAGGGCGGTTCCGGGCGGATAATCCTGCGATCTTAGGGAAACGAGCGTGTCGATTCCGCGCAAGACGTCCCGCTCGGCGAGCTCTTGCACCGCCGGCCCCCAATGGGTTTGGAAATCGTTGAAATAGTATAGGCCGCCGTGGAATTTCCACCAGAAAAAAGCGCCCAGCGCCGCAAAGACGAGAAAAACCGGATCGCCGCACAGGCGCGCCAGGCGCAGGCGCCCGGGCGCGCCGCCCAGTTCCAGGGCCAGGCCGAGCAGCCCGGCCAGGGTCAGCAAATAGTATCCGCCCTGCAGCCAGCCCAGCAGTCCGAAAACGAACAAGGCGCAGGGAATCAGGGAAAAGACGAACAAAGGGGCGCTCGCGAAGGAAGTCCGCAAGAGCCGCGAGGTCTGCAAAAACATGCCCAGCAAGGACAAACACAACAACAGCGGCATACGGGAGGTCCTTAGGCCGGCCGCGCCGCACTGCTAACGACGCGCGCCGGGCGCTACCATTTGGCGGCGTTTGGCGTCCAGTAGCCATACGCCCAGCAATCGCGAACAGGGTCGACCAAGGCGGGGTTGCGCGACTTGACGAATTTGCAGTCGTCCGGAACCCCGTGCCGGACGAGTTTGTAGTCCTTGCCGTCGGACCAATAGTAATATTGATCGTTTTTCGAGTCGCTGACGCGGGGATCGCGAGGCAATTTGTCGATATACTCCGGCGCCAGACCCGCGATCCAATCTTCCTTGAATTTCATATCTTTGTCGAAATTGCCCTCCGGGCCGGTTCCGGGCGGGTAGGCCCCGTTGCGGGCGCGGTATGCGGCCAGAGCCCGGTCGATCGCCCACAAGGAGCGGTTGGCCTTCCCTTCGAGTCCCGCAAACGCCAAGGCGTTGATTTGCTTGCCCGCCTCCAGAATCGACTGCACTTTCTGCATATCCAGCGACCTGAGATCGTCCTCGCCCTGCTTGAGAAGGATCTCGACGACGTCTTTCCCGTCGCAATATTGCTTTGCCCGGTCTTTGACCGCATCGTCGTCCCTGATCGCGAGAACTTCTTTCATGTCATTGCAGGCAAGAGTTACGTCGCCCGCATTCCAGGCTTCCGTCGCCCTGAAAATATGATAACCAAGCCCTATATATTGATATAGCCAATAGCCAGAAAAACAAAGCAGGACCAGGGCAAGCGACAGGACACAGAGGCGAATATTTTTTACAAAGCGGTGCGCGTCCGCTGCCGGGGTTTGAAATTTATTTTTCAGCCGTGAGACTTTGCAGTAACATCTTTCAAGAGGCGTCCTTATGTCACCGATTTCCCTGAAATCATTTTTTGACATGAGAGCAAAAAAAACCACCGTCTTGATTGACTTTGCGATGTCCTGATCTCCGGTTTTCTCCAAGGCCTCCCGCCAGCCTTCCAGCGACGCCAAGGCGGACGCATCGTAGGCAAAGAGTCCCGCATTGACAAAATCGAGCGCCAGATGCTCGAGAATGATCTTGGCGTCCCGGTGATATTCCGAGTCGAACAAGAGGCTGACGGAAGCCACGCGCTCCTTGCACTCCCGCAAGCACGCGTTGAACTCGATCTTGCGCCGGCCTTGCCGGGCCTCATCCGGCCCCACGTCCGGCCCGGCCAGACGCAGGGCGAAGACTCGCTTCCACAATGATCTCATAAAGCCTCCTAGCTTGAGTGGACACGGACGCCGGCGTCAAGCATCCGAAGGCGGCCCCGGGACGCCGCCGCCCGGGCCGAGGGGGATTGTCTTTGCATTGCCCGTGAAAACAAGCGAATTTTGCGCCGTGAAGCTTATCAAGAAAAGGATCGTCTCCACAAAGATTTTGCTAAAATATACGTTAAAGCCCAGATAGTCAACGGTATATACGATCGATCCATATGAAATCGTCAAAATGACCGCCGCCAGCATGAAATATTTTGCGGCCTCGGCCCATATTCCCCCGGTCGATTTGAAAGCGATCGTCTTATTGGTGTAAAAATTAAACGCGCTCGATATGCATCTCGATGTTATCGAACTGAGCATGATACTGTTGTACATCCAGAATACGAGAAAAAATATGGAAAAGTCCAAGATTGCCGCCGCCATGGAGAGACTGCAAAACCGGATGAAGACATAATATATTTTCAATGAATCCAGAAAAGGATTGAAATGCGAGGTGGCGTTGCCTTTTTCGTACACCGTGGAGATGGGGATGAACTCAAGCGGCAAACGGTTCCGGACCGCCCGGATGAGCATCTCGGTTTCAAATTCATACCCGGTGGACTGAATATGCAGCAGCGCGGGCAGAAACGCGCGCGGGATGGCCCGAAGTCCGGTTTGCGTGTCGCTGATCCGTTTTCCCAAAAAGAAACTGAAGACTTTGGCCGAGATGATGTTGCCTGCCCGGCTGCGCCAGGGCACGCTCCGGGAAAATTGGCGGCAGCCGAGCGTAAGCGCCCCGGGACTGCGCTCAAGCGCTTCGCACAGACGCACGACGTCTTCCGGGAGATGCTGGCCGTCCGCGTCGGCGGTCACGACGCCCAGGCAGTCCGGAAAATGAAGCAGGATGTGATTGAAGGCGGTCTTGAGGGCCTGACCCTTGCCGCAGTTCACGGCGTGCCGCAAGACGAGGGCGCCGTCGATCACGGCCGCGGCCCGAAAGATCGTCGCAAACTCCGGGCCGGAGCCGTCGTCCACGATGACGATCGGCCCCTGGCGCAGCGCGGCGATGTTCTTGGCCAGTTCGATGAGCGTCTGCGTGGGCCGGTAGGCGGGAATGCAAACAATGCTTTGCATTCTCACATTTTACCGGACGGCGCCCGCCAAGTCAAACGGCCGTGGGACCGGCCGCCCTCCGGCAACGGACCTTGGCGGCGCTCGAAGCGCGACCCCTGCCCGGGCGCGGACTGTCTCGCGGCTTGACTTTGCCGCCGCGAGCATTCATGCCCTGCGTACCTTTTCCGGGATGCCGGAAATCCATCCGACAAGGAAGCGCCTGGGCCGTGAAACGATACGCCTTCGTCATCCGCCTGGCCTTTGTGGCCATCTTGCTCGGGGCCGCCGCCTGGGCGATCGATCCGGCCCGGCTGTGGCAAAGCCTGACCCCGGCCATGGCCCTGGCCGTCCTGCCGGCGGTAGCCGTCGGCCTCGCCGGATCGATTCCCCTGGCCATGCGGCTGGCCGTCCTGGCCGGCGGCCCCTCTCCCTCGATCGTCGCGGCCTGGAAGGCCTTTGTTCTGACCGCGTCCATCAACTCGTTTCTCCCGGGCCGCGTGGGCGAACTGGTCAAACCCGTGTTCCTCAACGAACACGCCCGGGTTCCGCTCGGTAACGGATTCGCCGCCTTGTTCCTGGAGCGCGTCATCGACGTCGCCATCTTGTTCGGTCTGGCCCTGATCGCCGCCAGCATGGCCTTTGTCCACCTGGACTGGAAATTCGCGGCCGGGGTGTTCGCCGGGCTTTTGGGGCTTTTGGGCGTCATTCCCCTGGTCGAGGGCCAACTGCTCAAACTCGGCCGGTTCATTCCCCTGGAACGGGCGCGCGCCTTCTACGCCGACGCCTTGGCCCACACGGCCTCGACCGTCCGGGAAGGACGCGCCGTGACTGCCTTTCTCCTGGGCCTGGCCGGCTGGGTGATGCCGATCGCCGGGACGTACGTCTTTCTCAGGCTGGCCCTGCCGGTTCCCATCGGCTTCGAGGGCGCGCTGTCCGTGTTCGTGGTCACCACCTTCTCCTATCTCATACCGGTCTTGCCCGCCGGCATGGGCGCCTACGAGGCCGGAGCGGTTCTCGCGCTGCAGTTCTACGGCGTCCCGGCCGCACAAGGACTGGCGCTGGCCATCGTCTGGCACGCGGGCAACATCCTGACCATGCTGCTGTGCGGCGGCGCCGTCCTGATCCACGACCGCATCGGCCTGGGCGCGTTCCTTGCGCGGCTCAAGTCGAAATAGGCTCCCGTGCGAACGCGGGATGGGCGGCAACGGCCGGCGGACGTGGAACAGCGGTCCGCGCGCCTGCCCCGGCCAAAGAAAAATCGGCCGGAGAAAAACTTTGACAAGCGCCGCGCGGCCGGGTAACCATGCGGACAAATACAATGCATCGCCTTGGCCCTGAAACGCGCGCGGGCAATGACGGGCCGTCTGCCCGAACAAGGCGGGCGCCCGCCTGGAATGCTTGCGCCCGGGATCATCCGCGGCTCGGCGAAACGCTGCCGTCCCCACTGCCCGGTGAGGCGGCAACCGGCGCCAAGAAACAAAACCGATGTCTTCAATATCAACGGGAGCAGAATATTTCTTCCTTTTCGCGCTCCCGTTTATTTGTACGGCCCCGCTTTTGGCGGGGCCAAGCGGCGTCCGCCGCTGGGAGCAAGAAGTAAAATACTTTTTGCTCCCAGTAACAATAACTAACCAAGCGTGCCGCTTGCCTTTTCGCGCGGGTTGATCGTGTTCGACCGTTTCGATCGCAGCCAGCTTGAAATCCGCCCTCTCGCCGAACGTGAAAATGATCTCGATCTCGCGGTCGTCAAGGATCTGGCTTGCCCGCCCGCCTCGGTCGCGCTGGAGGCGATGATTCCGGTGGCCCAGCGGCTGTCGCTGGCCCGGGAGAAAGGCGCCGCCCGCATCCTGCTCATGGGCGGTCACGTCGTCAGGGCCGGGGTGCAGCGCTACCTCATCGACCTCATGGAGCGCGGCTACGTCTCCTGCCTGTCGATGAACGGGGCGGGCGTCATCCACGATTACGAGTTCGCGGCCATCGGGGCGACCACCGAAAGCGTGGCCCGCTACATTCAAGACGGCAGCTTCGGGCTGTGGCGGGAAACCGGCGCGATCAACGACGCGATCAACGCGGCCTTCGCCGCCGACCCGGGAAGCGGCCTGGGCGAGGCGGTCGGGCGGCGCATCCTGGCCGGCGATTTTCCCCACAAGGACATCAGCCTGCTGGCGGCGGCCGCGCGCTTTGGCGTCCCCGCGACCGTGCACGTCGGCATCGGCTACGACATCATCCACGAGCATCCCAACTGCGACGGCGCGGCCACCGGCGCCCTGTCGTACAACGATTTTTTGATTTTCGCGGCCCAGGCGCAAAAGCTGGAGCAGGGCGCGGTGATGAATTTCGGCAGCGGGGTCATGGCGCCCGAGGTCTACCTCAAGGCCCTGAGCATGGCCCGCAACGTCGCCCGCCGGGAGAACCGGCGCATCGCCGACCTGCTGACGCTGGTCTGCGATCTGAAGGACCTGCCGCTTTCGCCGGAAACCGAGCCCGCCAGGGGAACCGAGGCCTATTTTTTCCGTCCCTGGAAAACCATGCTGGTGCGCACGGTCAAGGACGGCGGCCGGGGCGTCTACCTGAAAGGCGACCACGCGCTGACCATCCCGGCCCTGTGGGCGGCGGTGAACCGGGTCGAGCAGGCGGCCGGCGGAACCGGCCCGTCGTATCCGAGCGACGCAAAGATCGCCTCCGTGGCCGCGCTGGCCGGCCTGGTTGCCGAACACAAGCGCCTGGGCCGCAAGGTGGTCTATTGCCACGGCTGCTTCGATCTGATGCATCCGGGGCACATCAAGTATTTTCAGGCGGCCAGGCGCATGGGCGACGTGCTCGTGGTAACCGTCTCGCCGGACCGGTACGTGGACAAGGGGCCCGGCCGTCCGGTGTACAACCAGGCGCAACGCGCCGAGAGCATCGCCGCGCTGGCCTGCGTCGACCACGTGGCCGTGAACGAATGGCCCACCGCCGTGGAGACCCTGCGCCTGATCCGGCCCGACGTGTACGTCAAGGGCCAGGAGTTCGAGCGCCTGCGGGACAAGACGGGCAAATTGCAATTGGAGATCAAGGCCCTTGAGGAGATCGGCGCGGTCATCGCCTTCACCCATGAAGTCGTGTTTTCCTCCACGCACCTGATCAACACCTACCTCTCCGCGCCGCAATCAACCGGAAAGAGGACGCCAGAGTGACCTCCTCGGCCTTAAAAATCCTCGGCTACGACGATCTCGTCGCCAAGGTCGAAGCCCTGCGGGAAGAGGGCAAGATCGTGGTGCTCACGCACGGCGTCTTCGATCTGATCCATCCCGGCATCGTGCGCCATCTTGAGGAATCCAAAAAGCAGGGCGACATCCTGGTCGCGACCGTGATCCGCGACCGCGACGTCCGGCGCGGGCCGGGACGCCCGGTCTTCCCGGAAGAGCTGCGGGTGCAAACCCTGGCGGCGCTCGCCATGGTGGACTACGCCTGCATCGTCGACGACGACATTCCCTTCGAATGCGTCGGGCGCATCGCGCCGGACATCTTCGCCAAGGGCCAGGACCACAACAAGCGCGACAAGCAGATCCACGACAAGATCCTGGAGGAAGAGCGCGGCCTGGCCTACGGCAAGGCGAAAGTCTTCGAGACCTCGGGATTCGCCTTCAGCACCACCGGGTTTCTCAACGAATTCCTGGATATCTATCCCGAGGACACGAAACACTATCTGCGCAAGATCGGGGAGCAGCACTCCTTCGAGCGGATCAAGCAGGCCCTGGACTCGCTCTTGAGCAACAAGGTGCTGGTCATCGGCGACGGGATCATCGACGAGTATCATTACTGCACGCCGATGGGCCGCGCCGGAAAGGCCCCGCTGGTGGTGCACAAATACCTCAATTACGAGGTGTTCGCCGGGGGCGCCTTCGCCACCGCCAACCATGTCGCCGGCATCTGCGGCGACGTCACCCTGGTCACCCTGCTCGGGGAGTCGGAATCGCGCGAGGATTTCGTCCGGGCCTGCTTCAAGCCCAACGTCGCCCCGAAGTTCTTTTACCGCAAAGACAATCCCTCGATCATCAAGAAGCGCTACGTGGCCGCGCAGACCAATCAAAAGCTTTTCGAGGTCAACCACCTAAACGACAGCTACCTGCCCAGGGACGAGGAGGAGGCGGTCATCGCCTTTATCCGGGAAGAGGCGCCCAAATGCGATCTGGTCCTGGCCTCGGATTTCGGCCACGGGCTCATTTCCCCGCGCATCATCGAGGTGCTGCGCGAATCCTCCAGGGTGTTGTGCGTGAACACCCAGACCAACGGGGCGAACACGGGGTTCAATCTGATCACGAAATACTCCCGGCCCGATTTCGTCTGCCTCGACGAGGCCGAGGCCCGCCTGGCCATGAAAAGCCGCGGCGAGATCAAGGAAATCATCCGCGACCTGGCGGACAGGATGGACACCGAGCGGCTGATCGTCACCCTCGGCAAGAAAGGCGCCAGCGGCGTGGGGCGCGGCGAAAAGCCCCATTTCGCGCCGATTTTATCGACCAAGGTCGTGGACACCATCGGCGCGGGGGACGCGGTGTTTTCCTACGTCGCCCCCCTGTTTTCCCTTGGACTTCCCACGGATTTGCTTGTATTTCTTGGCAATGTCGTCGGCGCGCTGGCGGTCAAAATCGTCTGCAACAAACGCTCCGTGGAGAAGCACGAGGTGCTCGAGTTCGTTCACGCCCTGCTGAGCAGCGGCGCCGCGGGCATGTGCGCCCAAGCCCCAAACCAGGACCAGGCGCCATGATGCAAGAAACCATCGCCGCGTTTTACCGCAACCTGGCCGCGCTCATGCAGGCCGTGGAAGTCACCGGCGGCCAGGGCCAAAGCCTGGGACTGGCGCCCGGGATGCAGGCCGCGATCGAAGCCGTCCGCGCCCGGACCGGCGCCGGAAACAAGCTGATGTTCATCGGCAACGGCGCCAGCGCCGCCATCGCCAGCCACATGTCCACGGACTTCTGGAAAAACGGCCGCATGCGGGCGGTGGCCTTCAACGACAGCTCCGTGCTCACCTGCATCGGCAACGATTACGGCTTCGAGCGTCTGTTCGCCGAACCCATCGGGATGTTCGCCATGCCCGGCGACGTGCTCATGGCCATCAGCAGTTCCGGGAGATCGGCCAACATCCTGGCCGGAGTGGCCAGGGCGCGCGAAAAAAAGTGCCTGGTCGTCACCTTTTCGGGCTTTGCGCCGGACAACCCCCTGCGCCGGGCGGGCGACTTCAATTTCTACGTGCCGGCGGACAGCTACGGCCCGGTCGAGGTCCTGCACCACGCCCTGTGCCACGGCATGCTCGACACGATGATCGCCTGCCTGGGCCCAGGCGGCGCGTAACGGCGTTTTTTCGCCGGGCCGCGAGCGCGCGGCGCGAAAACCTTTCGACACACGCTCAAGGACAGGCGGAGCAGCATGGATAAATACAAGATCGACAGCCATAAACTCAATTATCACGTCGGCCGGCTGGCCGGCTGGCTGTCGGGCGAGACCGTCTACCCCATCTACATGGAGCTGAGCCCCGCCGGGGCCTGCAACCACCGTTGCGTCTTTTGCGGCCTGGACTTCATGCAATACCGGGGACGTTTTCTGGAAACCGCCACCCTCAAGGAGCGGCTCGCGGAAATGGGCCGCCTGGGCGTCAAGGCCATCATGTACGCCGGAGAGGGCGAACCCTTCCTGCACCGGGACATGGCCGACATCATCCTGCACACCAAGGCCTGCGGGATCGACGCCGCCCTGACCACCAACGGCGTGCTCATGCGTCCGGAAAAATCCGAGCGCATCCTGGGCAGCACGGAATGGATCAAGGTCTCGTGCAACGCCGGCACGCCCGAGGCCTACGCCAAAATCCACCGGACCGATCCCGGCGACTTCCGCAAAGCGGTGGACAACATGGCGGCGGCTGTCAAGATCCGCAACGAAAAAGGCTATTCCTGCGCCATCGGCCTGCAGATCGTGCTGCTGCCTGAGAACAAGGACACGGTCGAAGAGCTGACCCGCATCGCCAAGGACATCGGCCTGAATTACATCGTGGTCAAACCCTATTCGCAGCATCCCCAGAGCAACACCGACTGCTACCAGGACATCCGCTACAAGCAGTACGAAGACCTGGCCGAAACCCTCGGGAGCTACGCCGACGAAAATTTCGGCGTGGTCGTGCGCCTGGCCGCGATGCGCAAGTGGGACGCGGGCTTACGGCCCTACGAAAAATGCCTGGCCCTGCCTTTCTGGTCCTATATCGACGCCGAAGGCAACGTCTGGGGTTGCAGCGTGTACCTCAAGGACGAACGCTTTCTTTACGGCAACATCTACCAGGAGAGCTTTGAGGCCATCTGGACCGGCGACCGGCGCACAAAGTCCCTGGAATGGTTCGAGAGCCAGTTCGACCCGAGCGTGTGCCGCGTCAACTGCCGCATGGACGAAATCAACCGTTACCTCTGGGAACTCAAGAACCCGCCCCACCATGTCAACTTCATCTGATTGCGCGCCGGCCTCCCCGGCTCCGTCAAGGGACGTTCTGCGCGGGCTGCTCGAAACGATGCTGTTCATCCGGCTTTTCGAGGAAAAGATCGTCGCGGTCTACCCTGACCAGGACATGAAATGCCCGGTGCATCTGTGCATCGGCCAGGAGGCGGTCGCCGCCGGCGTGATCGCCCATCTGCGCCCGGGCGACTACCTGACCAGCACGCACCGCAACCACGGCCACTGCCTGGCCAAGGGCGTGGACCCGGGGATACTTCTGGCCGAATTCTTCGGCCGGGCCTCGGGCTGCTGCCGCGGCAAGGGCGGCTCTATGCACCCCATGTCCCCGGAGCACGGCATTCTCGGCACCTCGGCCATCGTCGGCGGCGGCATCCCGCACGGGGTGGGCCACGCCCTGGCGGCCTTTCTGCGCGGGCAGGATGCGATTTCGGCGGTGTTCTTCGGCGACGGGGCTTCGGAGGAAGGCTCCTTTCACGAAAGCCTCAATTTCGCCGCCCTCAAGGGACTGCCGGTGGTCTTTGTCTGCGAGAACAACCATTACGCCACCAATTCGCCGCTTGGCGCGCGCCAGCCCAACCCCGACGTCCATCGCCGGGCCCAAGGCTACGGCATCCCGGCCGAACGCCTGGACGGCAACGACGTGGAGGCCGTATACGCGGCGGCGGGGCGGGCCGCGGCCCACGCCCGCGCCGGGCTCGGGCCGTATTTTCTTGAGTGCGTCACCTACCGCTGGAAGGGCCACGTCGGCCCGGACTGCGACTACGAAAAGGGCTGCCGCCCCAAAGACGAACTCTTCGATTGGATGGAGCGCTGTCCGGTGAAACGCTTCCAGTCCCGGATCGAGGACGCGGGGATCATGGACGCGGCCGGGACCCAGGCCATGATCGCCGCGATAAGCGCGAGGCTGGACGCGGCCGTGGCCTGGGCGCGCGGCGAAAAATATCCGGACGCGGCCGAAGCCGTCCTTGGCGTCTACGCGCCGGCCGAGGTGTAGCATGCCCTGGACGAAAGTATTTCTGGCCAAGGAAGACCTGGCCTGTTTCGGCCCGGGCGAAGGGTTGCGCGGCCTGACCTTCGTGCAAGCCCTGCTTGAGGCCCAGACCCAGATTCTCGAAAACGACCCCTCGGCCTTCGTCATCGGCGAGGGCGTGAACGACTCGGGCGGGGTCTTCGGCTCCACGCTCGGGCTGGCGGACCGTTTCGGCCCGAAGCGGGTCATGGACATGCCCATCGCGGAAAACGGCCTGACCGGCATCGCCGCCGGCGCGGCGGCGGCGGGCATGCGGCCGATCTTCGTGCACATGCGCATGGACTTTCTGCCCATGTGCATGGACCAGATCGTCAACCACGCGGCCAAGTGGCATTACATGAGCGGCGGCGCGCTCACGGTGCCGCTGGTCATCCGCTCGATCATCGGCCGGGGCTGGGGCTCGGCGGCGCAGCATTCGCAGGGGCTGCACAGCCTGTTTTTGTCCGTGCCGGGGTTAAAGATCATCGCCCCGAGCACGCCTTACGACGCCAAGGGCCTGTTGATGGAGGCGGCGGCGGACAACAATCCGGTGCTGGTGGTCGAACACCGCTGGCTTTACGGGAGCGTGGGCTACGTTCCCGAGGCGCCCTACCGCGAGCCTTTCGGCAAGGCGCTCGTGCGCAGGCCGGGCCGCGACTGCACCGTGGTGGCGATTTCCCAGATGGTCTATGAAGCCATGCGCGCGGCGGCCGACCTGGAAGCCCAGGGCGTCAGCGTCGAGGTCGTGGACCCGCGCTCGCTCAAGCCCCTGGACACGGAAACGATCCTCGCCAGCGTGCGGCGCACGGGCCGCCTGGTGGTCGCGGACGTGGCCTGCCCCATGGGCGGCGCAGCCTCGGAGATCATGGCCGCCGTGCTTGAGACCGACCCTGGACTCCTTGCGGCCCCGGCCGTGCGGGTGAGCTTTCCCGAAGCGCCCACGCCGTGCAGCCCGGTCCTGGAAGAGGCCTATTACCCGGGGGCGAGACACATCGCCGGCGCGGTCAAAAAAACATTGGGGCTTTCGGATCATGGCTAAACTGTCGTTGAGCGTGGTGATGCCCGCCTTGAACGAGGAAAAGGACATCGCGTCGGCCATCAAAGACACCCTTGAGGCGATGGACGCCTTTCACATCGAGGGAGAGGTCATCGTGGTCAACGACGGCAGCACGGACCGCACCGGCGAAATCGTGGCCGGCATCATGGCCGCCGAAAAGCGCGTGCGCACCATCGTCCACGACCGGCCGCACGGCATCGGCGGGGCCTTCTGGGCCGGCGTCGATCAGGCGGCCATGGACACGGTCATCATGCTGCCGGGCGACAACGAAAACGATCCCCAGGAGATTTTCCGCTACCTGGACCTGATGGAGCACGTCGATATCGTCATCCCCTTTCTCTATAACCGCGGGGTGCGCTCCTTTTTCCGCAACGTCGTGTCCTATCTCTACCGGCTGATCATCAACGTCACCTTTCTGGTGAATTTCAACTACACCAACGGGACGATCCTTTACCGCCGCAACATCCTGACCTCGCTCGACATCCGGAGCATGAGCTTTTTCTTCCAGACCGACATCCTGATCCGGGCGATCAAGCGGGGCTACCTCTTCGCCGAGGTGCCCTATAAGATCCGGCGGCGCGAGGGCGGCGGCTCCAAGGCCATCAGCTACCCGTCCCTGCTTCGGGTCATGAAAGGCTATCTCAAACTCGTCCGGGACATCTATTTCGCCAAGGCCAAGCCCGGCGCCGCCTGGCCGGAAGACTGCCTGACCGGCAAGCGCCGGGGAGCGGCCGGCTGCCAGGAGCATAAGGAAAAACCGTAATGAGCGAGCTCGTACTCGACGGCCATAAACTGGCCTGGCACAAAGACCGCATCGAAGCCTGGCTGGCCGGCGAACGCATCGCGCCGATCACCATCGACTGCGCCCTGACCCGGGCCTGCACGTATAAATGCGTGTACTGCTACGGCCAGCTGCAAAACAACGACGCGCGCAAGATGACCCGCGACGTCATCATGCGCTTTCTCGACGACGCGGCGGAAATCGGGGTCAAGGCGGTCAGCTTCGTCAGCGACGGCGAGAGCACGTGCAGCCCGCACCTTTACGAGGCCATCGCCCACGGCAAGGCCAACGGCCTGGACATGGCCCTTGGCACCAACGGCTACCTGCTGCGCGACGACAAGCTCGAAGAGATCCTGCCCGCGCTCACCTACCTGCGCTTCAACATCTCAGCCGGCGAGCCCGGGCGCTACGCGCAAATCCACGGCGTGCCCGAGGAGCATTTCCACAAGATCTGCCGGACCATCAAAAGCGCCATGAAGATCAAGCGCGAGCGAGGCCTTGCGGTCACGATCGGCCTGCAGATGGTGCTCATGCCGAGCTTCAAGGACCAGATCCTGCCCCTGGCCGGCCTCGGCGCGGAGCTCGGGGCGGATTACCTGGTCATCAAGCACTGCAGCGACGACGAGGACGGCAGCCTCGGCGTCGAGTACGACAAGTACGAGGAACTCGCCGGCCGGCTGCGCCAGGCCGAGGCCAAGAGCGCGGACGGCTATCTCGTGCGCGCCAAATGGTCCAAGATCCTCTCCGGCGGCAAACGCTGCTACCAGCGGTGCTACGGCCCGCCGTTCATCATGCAGTTCTCCGGCTCGGGGCTCGTGGCGCCCTGCGGGATGCTCTTCAACAGCCGCTACAAGCAGCACCATATCGGCAACATCGCCGAGCAGTCCTTCAAGGAAATCTGGCAGTCGGACCGCTACCGCGAGGTGCTGGGCGCCATCGCCTCCAAGCGCTTCGACGCGCAGACGATGTGCGGCTCCCTGTGTTTGCAGCACAAGGTCAACGAATGCCTGTATGAAATCAAGGAAAAGGGAGCGGGGTTGCCCGCCCCCTCTGGCGAACAGCCGATGCACGTGAATTTCATCTGACGCCATGCCGGTTCTGATTGGCGGGTCCGTCCTCACCTGCGTCGCCTTCCTGATCCACCTCGCGATCTGGCGCGTGCGCCTGCCCAGGCGGCAGACGCGCTGCCTCGTGCGCATTTTCATGGGCGTGGCCGCGGCCGGACTGACTTTGCGCCAGCCGCTGAGCCGCCTGGTTCCCGCCCTGGCCCCCTGGCTTCCGGCGACCTTGCCCCAAGCGCTGCACGTCCTGCTGTTCGTCGCCGCCATGATGAGCGCCTACGTCATCAGCTATTCGGCCCTGGAGGCCGACAGCCCGACCCTGGTCATGGTGCGCCACATCCTCGCGGCCGGGCCGGGAGGCATCGCCCCGGAGGTCTTTTTTCGCGAGATGAACGACGAGGTCCTGGTGCAACCCCGGCTCGACGACCTGCTGCGCGACGGCCTGGCCGAACTCGTGGACGGCCGCTACCGGCCGACCGCCAAAGGCAGGGCCATGGCCCGCCTGTTCACCCTCTTCAGGGCCGTGCTCGGCGCGGGCAAGGGAGGCTGAGAGGTGGATTTCGCCTGGGCCTGCGCCCTTGCCCCGCTTGCGGGCCTGGCCGCCAACATCCTGATTCAGATCGGTTTTTTCCGATTGTCCCGGGGCAAAAGCCTGTTGCGCTCGGTGTTCGCCGGTTTTTTCTGCGGGCAGGCGGCCACGCTCGCCTGGGACGTTTGGCTGCTGCAAGGCGCGTTCGCCCCGGCGCCCGCGTGGCCCGACTGGCCGGTCCTGCTGCTGGCGAACCAATGCATCGCCGCGGCGCTTGGCTACTGTTACTTTCACTTCGTGAACTTAAGCGAGACCGCCCGGCGCATACGCATCCTGCGCGAGCTGTGCGCCAGTCCCCGGGGCCTGACCCGGGAAGAGCTGCTGGCCGGCTACAATGCCCGCGACATGGTGGAGAAGCGCTTCGACCGGCTGCTGCGCAACGGCCAGATCGCGCTTGTGGACGGCAAATACGTCGTGCGACCCGGAATGATCGCCGCGATCACGAAGATCATGCATCTTTTGAAGCTCGCCGTCATGGGAAGGGGCGCCTCCCCGGGCCGGTGACGCCTGGCCGGGCCGCTCTTGCGCGGTGCGCCCATCTGGCGTAAACTTGCGCTTTGCGCTGGCGGCATTCCCGCGGGCGCGCAATTTCTTCTTTCGCCTGCTCCCTAGCACAGCAGCATAGCCGATAGCGCCTTGCCACCCTATGCGCCAGTTTTGAAGGAGATCGCCGCGTGCTTTTAATCAATTCCTCGCCCAAAAACGCTTTGAAAATATTTCAGCCGTTTTTACCCATCTTCATCCCCGTGGGGGTTGGCTCGCTGGCGTCGTATTTCATGAGCAAGGGCGTGACGATCGATATCGCCGACGAACAAGTCGCCGACGACATGCTGTCCAAAGTGGAAAATTACGCCCAAAAGGCGCAAGGACGCTTGATCTTCGGCTTCAGCGCGCTGACCGCCTCTCTCGACAGCGCCCTCGGGCTTTCCAAGACCATCAAGGACAAATACCCGGACGCCTGCATCATTTTCGGCGGCATCCACCCCACCGCCATGCCGGAAGAAATCCTGGCTTACCAGCACATCGATTTCGTTGTCCGGGGCGAGGGAGAGATGCCGTTGTTCGAGTTGTATGCGGCCCTGAAAGAAGGCCGCGACCCGGAAGGGATCAAAAGCCTTTCGTTCAGAAAAAACGGCCTGATCGTCCACAACGACATGCTGACGGCGACGCTTGAACTCGACGACCTGCCGGAATTCCCCTACCATTTGTTTCTCGACAAGCGCTACGACCTCGGTTTTGTCGTCAGTTCCCGGGGATGCCCGTACAATTGCATTTTTTGCAGCAACAGAATCCCGACCGGGAAAAAATACCGCTTCGTCAAGCCGGAAAAAACGGCCGCCACCCTGGAAATGCTCAATCAAAAATACGGCGTCTCGTTCGTATTGTTTTTGGACGACAACTTCCTGGTCCACAAGCCTCGGGTCTACGAACTCATCGACGAAATCAAGAAAAGAGGCCTTCACGAAAAAATGACTTTCAGTTTCCAGGCGCGCGGCGACAACACCTCGGAAAAATTGCTGCGCGATCTTTTCGCCGTCGGTTTCAGGAGCGTTTTCTTCGGCATGGAAACATCCTCCGAAGAAATCATGAAAACGATCCGCAAGGGCGAAACGGTCAAGGAATGCGTCGACGCGGTCAATCTCGCCAAAAAAATCGGCTTCCACGTCAGCGCCACCTTCATCTTCGGCCTGCCGGGCGAAACGCACGAAGACCGGATCAAGGCCATCGAATTGGCCAAGGAGCTTCGCCTGGACCAGGTCCGCTTCAATAACGCCACGCCCTATCCGGGAACCGAGCTGCACGATATCGCCGTGGCCTCGAACAGGCTTTACGTGGACGGCGTCTATAAAAACTTCCTCTCCGTGGGCACCTTCATCGAAAGCCCGTTTCATCCCATCCCGTTCAGCTATCTCCCGCCGGATTCCACGGAGCGCGAGATCCGCAACGACATCCTGCTCGCCTATCTCGCCTTTTATTTGAATTTCTCGAAGCTCAAGGAAATATTTTTCAAGCCGAAACAAGGCTCCGGCTGGTTCAACGCCGGCGAAGACCTGCTGCAGCTTTTCAAAAAAATTCCCAGCCTCGCGTTTTTGTTTTTGAATATTTCGGTCAAATTCCTCAAACTGTTCGCCGACATTTTCTTTTCAGGGTCCTCGAAAATACGTTCCCGGGATTTGATGCGCCTGATGAAAAATTGACCGGCGCCGCACTCGGTTTTCAGCGCGACTGAGACGGCGCGCGGGCCCTTTCCCCCGGCGCTTGCCGCCACCCGCCCCGAAGCCCCGGGCGGCCTGGGCGATCAAGGAGTGACATGCTCGAACAAGGCCAATTGGCGCTGCTGGTGAGCCAGAGCGGCACGCGCTACCTGCGCCTGATCGTCCCGGGCGAGGCCCTGCACACGCAAGACGGCGTGCTGTCGATGGACGCCGTGCTCGCGGCCGGATACGGCGGCGTGGCCGCTTCCCACCTGGGGCGGCCATACCGGGTGATCCGGCCCACGCTCTACGACCTGGCCAAGGGGGTCAAGCGGGCCACCCAGATCATCTATCCCAAGGACATCGGCTATATCGTTCTCAAGCTCGGGATCGGCCCCGGAACCAGGGTGGTCGAGGCCGGCAGCGGCTCGGGGTCGCTCACGCTGGTCATGGCCTGGCTGGTCGGCGACCAGGGCAAAGTCTACACCTTCGAGCGGCGGGCGGAATTTTCCCGCCTGTGCGGCGACAACCTGGACCGCGCCGGGGTCGGCCAGCGCGTGGTCCGGTTTCATCACGACATCGCGGACGGCTTTGTCCCGCCGGGCGTCGAGGCGACGCAAGACGACCCAAGCGGCGCGGACGCGCTTTTTTTGGACGTGCGCACGCCCTGGGACTACCTGGATCAGGCCGCGAGCGTCGTCGCCCCGGGCTCGCCGATCGGTTTTTTGCTGCCCACCGCCAACCAGGTCAGCGACCTGCTGGCCGCCCTGGAAACCAGCCCCTTCGAGGACGTGGAAGTGCTCGAAATCCTGGTGCGGCGCTACAAGCCCGTGGCCGAGCGCCTGCGCCCGGACGACCGCATGGTGGCCCACACCGGCTACTTGATGTTCGCCCGGCACAAAGGCGCGGATTTCATACCCCCCGAGCCCGCTTTGGCCCGGGAACCGGGCGCGCCCGCCGCCGGGGCGGCGGACCAGACCGGCCAGACCGAGCAGTCGGGCCAGCCGGATCAGGAACAGCCATGAACGGGACGCCGGACCGGGACGCCTCGCCCGAAGACCGTATCCTGGCCATGGCCCGGGCCTTCCAGGCCAGCCGCGTCCTGCTCACCGCCCATGAACTCGACGTGTTCACGCTGCTCTCCCGGGGCGCGAAAAGCGCGGGCGACGTCGCCCGGCAGGCCGCGACCGACGAACGCGCCATGGACAGGCTGCTTGGCGCCCTGTGCGCCCTGGGTTTTTTGGAGAAAAAAAACGGCCTGTTCGCCAACACGCCGGAATCGGAGCGTTTTTTAAGCCGGGACAGCGAGGAATATCTCGCCGGCCTGGCCCACATGTCCCAGCAATTCCGCAGTTGGGCGAGCCTGACCCAGGCGGTCAGGCAAGGGACCAAGGCCGATCCCGGGCCGATCGACAGCGACGACGGACAGCGCACCCGGGACTTTATCGCGGCCATGCACGGCCGGGCCAAGGGCAACGCCGCGAATCTGGCCCGCTTGATCGGCCTGGACGGGGTGCGGCGCATCCTGGACGTGGGCGGCGGCTCGGGCGTTTACGCCATGGCCCTGGTCCGGGAAGCGCGGGAGGCCACGGCCGTGGTGCTCGACCTGCCCAAGGTCGCCCTCCTCGCCCGGCAGTACCTGCGCGAGGCGGGCATGCAGGAAAAAATCGCGGTCGTCCCCGGCGACTATCACCAGGCCGATTTCGGCTCGGGCTTTGACCTGATCGTCTTTTCGGCCGTGTTGCACATCAATTCCGCACAGGAAAACCTGGCCCTGGCGCACAAGGCCTTCGCCGCCTTAAACCCCGCGGGGCGCGTCGCCATCGAGGATTTCGTCATGGACGAAGACAGGACGGGACCGGCGCGCGGCGCCCTGTTCGCCCTGAACATGCTCGTTTCCACGACCCGGGGCGACACGTACACCGAAGCCGAAATTTTCGGCTGGCTGCGCCGGGCCGGATTTACGGATCTCGTGAGAAAACAGACCGGCCCGGGCTCGTCCCTGATCGTGGGCCGCAAGCCCTCCTGACCCCCTCCCTCAAGTTTTGCGCCGCGCGGCCGAAAAGACCTCCAACGGACTTGTTCTCGCCGGCGCCTGGATGGCTCCGGCGCGAGCCCCACGGGTGGCCCGAGCATATCGCTTCGGAATCGCTCCAGCCGGGGGGGCCGTGGTTTCGCCGGCATGGACGCCACCGGCGGGGGGAGATTTTCATGAGCAAGGTAGTCGCCTTGAACGCGTTCCGTTGCGAAAGGCACGGGCGCGCTCCGGCCTTGCGGCCGCAACCCGACACCCGGCCGCCTATTTCCGAAGTGGATATCTGGGGCCGCGATTACGCCGCCCTGGACAATGTGGTCCACGGCATCCTCAAAATCCACCAGATCGTCTCCCATTACGTCTTTCCCGACGAATATTGGCACGACGCGCTCCTGTGCCTGCTCGACGCGGCCCATCAATGCCAGGACGGCGGCTTCACGCGCCTGCACGAGGCCTCCGAACGGGTGGCCGGACTGGTGCTCCTGTGGATGGACGAATTCAACCGCAAAGACATGTACGCGGCCCTGCTCATCTTGAGCCTGATCGAAAAATCGCCGGCGCGCAAAATTGCGGACGCCGCTCCCGCGGGATCGTAAGAGCAAACTGGGGGGAAACTTTTTGAAAAAAGTTTCCCCCCAGGCCCCCTTTCAAAAACTTTCATGGTGAGGCCGTGCGCCGCTTTTCCCGAGGCGAAAAGCGGCTGCAGGGCCCCCCGCGGTTTTGGGACTGGGCCGGGAGGGGCTTTATCGGGGGGGGCCGGGGGGGGAACCACCCGGCCAGTGGGTGTCATCGCCCGGGGCGGGGCCAAGGAGCGCGGCCTCCGGCAGGTCGCGCAGCCATTGCCGCCAGGCGGTTCTGGCGCGGTCGCGGTAGAGTTCTCTGCGTTTGGCCTTGCCGGCCCTGGCCTCAAGCGGCGGGGTGAGGCCGAAATTGGCGTTTGAGGGCTGGAAGTTTTTCGCCGGTTCGCGCAGATGTCCCAGCAGTCCGCCGAGCGCGGTTTCACGCGGCGGCGGGGTCACGGTCCGGCCCCGAACGCGAAGTCCGAGGCACAGGCCCGCGTAGAGGCCGCAGGCGGCGGATTCGAGATAGCCTTCCACGCCGGTGATCTGGCCGGCCAGAAAGACGTTCGGCCGGGCGAGCAGCTCCAGGGATGCAGACAGCACGCGCGGCGCATCGACGAAGGTGTTGCGGTGGATGCTGCCCCGGCGGACGAACTTCGCGCGGGAAAGTCCCGGGATCAAGCGAAAGACCCGTTCCTGTTCCGGGTAGGCGAGTTTGGTCTGGAAGCCGACCAGGTTGAACAGGGTCTTTTCCCGGTTTTCCGCGCGCAGCTGCACGTTGGCGAAGGGCCTGCGCCCGGTTTTGGGATCGATCAGGCCCACGGGTTTGAGCGGCCCGAAGGCCAGGGTCATCTCGCCGCGTTCGGCCATGGTTTCGATCGGCAGGCAGCCCTCGAAATGGACCTGCTCCTCGAACTCCCGGGCCGGAACCTTGCGGGCCTCCAGCAGTTCCCGGATAAAGGCGAAGTATTCCTCGCGGTCCATGGGGCAGTTGAGGTAGTCGTCCTGGCCCGGCTGGTTGCGCGAGCCGAAGAAGACCTTGTCCATCTCCACGGACTCGGCGCTGACGATCGGGGCGATGGCGTCGTAAAAGTACAGGCTCTCGCTTCCCACGGCCCGCGCCAGGCTCGCGGCCAGGCCGTCTGAAGCCAGCGGCCCGGCGGCGACGACCACGTCCGTGAAACCGGCCAGGGCCGGGTCGGTAAGCGAGGCGATTTCCCGGCGTTCAAGCGCGATATCCGGGGCGTTCTCGATGCGCTGCGTCACGCGCGCGGCGAAGAGGTCGCGGTCCACGGCCAGGGCCATGCCGGCCGGGACGTTCGTGGCCCGGGCGGCGTCCATGATCAGCGAACCAAGCGAGGTCATTTCCTCCTTGAGCAGTCCGATCGCGGTCAAGGGATCGTCCGAGCGCAGGGAATTGGAACAGACCAGTTCGGCCAGAGCCGGGCTTTTATGCGCCGGGGAAAAACGCGCCGGCTTCATTTCGAAAAGGGTCACGGGCAAGCCGAGGCGGGCCAGGGCGAAGGCGCATTCGCACCCGGCCAGCCCGCCGCCGATAACGGCGATGCGCATACGCTTTCTCCTGGTTCGGGGGCGTCGCTTCCCGGGATGTTCATGGGACGCCTTGGGCGGCCGGGGCTGGCCGGTCGCCGGCCTAAAAATGCTTGACGGGCTGCCCCTGAAGTCATAAGAGGAGGTCCCTCGTTTGTCGAGGGCATGTTCCCCGGTAGCTCAACCGGCAGAGCGGGTGGCTGTTAACCACTAGGTTGGGGATTCGAGTTCCTCCCGGGGAGCCAGAAATATCAAGGGCTTGCAACGTAAGTTGCAGGCCCTTTTTTCGTTGGTGGGCCGCTTGGGCGACCTGCCCCTCAACCCGGTCCGGGAATTACGTTCGTGTTTCTGGTTGGAGCCGTCGAGATCGCGCTTTCGAGAGGATCAACAGGGCATCCTCACCGTCACCACGGTCTCGTTAGCCTCGTCGGAGGTGCGCATCTCAATGCCGCCGCCCTGGGCTTCGATCATCATCTTGGCCGAATAGGTGCCGAGGCCGGTACCCTTGACCTTGCCCCTGGTCACATATTTGTCGAAGAACCGGCCACGGATTTCATTGGGAACCACGCCCTGGTTTCTCATCGCAATGCGGCAGTCCTCGTTCGAAGACATTTCCACGACAGCTTTTGCTCCAGCTGGCGACGCCTCCAGTGCGTTCACCAGGAGATTTTGTATCGCTATACGCAACAGCTTGGGCACGCCCCGGCAGAAGCAAAGGGAATCCGGCGTTTTGGGAAGACCGCTTACCAGAATATCCACGTTGACCGTGGAATACCAATTCTTGCCCAGAATCTCGACTATATCGGCGATCAAAGGCAAGCAATCGAACAATATGGGTTCATTCTGGTACTGGCCGGTTTCTATCTTGTATAGGTCCAGGGACATGTCCAGCGTGTCCAACATGTTTTGGCCCGCGTTTTCAAAAAGGCTCAAAAGACGTTTCTCTTCATCCGAAACACTCATTTCATCCCGAAGCGTTCTGGCGATTTGAATGGCATTTCCCGCTGGAGCCCGGAGGTCATGTTGAATAATGCGCTCTATCTGCTCGCGTAGTTCCTCGGCCCGTTTGCGCACGGTGATGTCTTCAATGACTCCGAGCGACTGGATGAAATGGCCGTCCGCGTCATACTCGGCCACGCTGGAAAGCAAAATGTCCAGGATGCGGCCGTCCTTGGCGATCAACTGGTAAGGCAAGTCCTTGGCCTGGCCGGTTTTGAAGAACCTGGAAATATCTTCCCTTGCTCTCGGCTTGCATTCTTCTGTAAAAAAATCCAATGGCTTCCGGCCGATCACTTCATCGCGGGAATAGCCCAATTTTTCAAGCCAGGTATTGCTCACGCTGATCAAGCGCCCTTCGCTATCGATGGAGTGCAGCATGGCCGGGGTTTTCTCATAAAGATTCCGGAAATATTTACCGATTTCCCGTGACGCCTCCTGGGCGCGTTTGCGCTCCGTCATATCCACGAACGCCAGCCGGCATTGGTCGCCGCTTCCATCCCCAACTCCCTCGGCAAGCGCGTGAAGATGTCCCTGGTTCGTCTCAATGGGGAATTCGCGCGTTATCTTTGTTGACGCCGCCAGGACCTGCCCGAAGAAATCGGACCAGGATTTATTTTCTTGATTGGAGACATACCGTCCGAAATCATTGCCCAACAGATTGGAGCGGGGAATTCCCAGCAGAGCCGCTCCGGCGAGATTGGTCCGGAGGATCTTCCCGCGTTTATCCAGCGTGAAATAGCTTGTCGGGGAAAACTCATATAAGTCGGTGTATTGAGTCAGTGTGGTTTCAAGGCGGTCACGAGTCTGGCGTAATTCTTCGTTTTGCAACTCCAACTCGACCTGGTGGACCTGGAGTTCGTGGAGCAGGCGTTGAGCGTTTTGATCTGGATCGGGTGGCGAAGGATGTTTACGGCGTTTGGAAAGGATATTTTCCGCTTCCTGGCGCAGAGTCGCGTCTCCGGCTGGGACGTTCGTCTTTTTCCGCATGGTTGCCCCGTTATGAATGGGTGCGGAAAATGTCTTCATTTTCGCGCCCCCATTGAGAAGCGCGGCCCCGTTTTGGGCAGGGCCGGGCGGCGTGCGCCGCCGGGGCAAAAAGTGGGATGCTTTTTGCTCCCAATCATACGACAGTATTTACTATTGGGAAAATCCCTACATCGCCAACACCCCGATGGGAAGGTAAATTTGCAGTTCATATTAACGGGAGCAGAAAATTTCTTAATTTTCGTGCTCCCGTTTATAAGTATAACCGCGCTGTCAGCGCGGTTAGGCGGCTTCCGCCGTGGGAGCAAAAAGTACGATACTTTTTGCTCCCAGTAATATTACCGGGAGCGCGAAAATTCGTCGCCGCCAGGCCAGACTCGCAACGCGCCGAGCAACTCTCTAAAATTATGATGGATTCCAAGGAGAACAGCCCTTTGGCCCGCGGCGGCGTGAAAAAAACCACTATTTTTGCAAGTCCCTCTTTCGTTCTCCCATTTATCAGTATGGCCCCGCGAAGCGCGGGACCCACAATAAAATAAATCCTGCGATTCAGATGCACTACGAAAAACAGCAGAAATATCCGGTTGAAAACGAAGCCGCTTCCATATATATTTCTCGGCAGGCCTGCATGGCGAGTCCGGACAATGGAATTGTCCGGTATGCTGCAACTTTGCCGGGCAAGCGGCAAGAACCATCGAGACTCGCTGCATTATCGGTAGATTACGACTTTACCAATGAACGCAACATATCCAAAACAGGCTTTCCCTGCTGTTCTTCAAGAATTTTTCTTGATTATGCATGCTATTCCCGGAAGCAAAAAATATCTTCCTTTTTGCTCCCAGCGGCGCACGCCGCCCGGCCCCGCCAAAAGCGGGGCCGTACTTATCAATGCGAGCGCGAAAACGAAGACATTTTCCGCTCCCGTTAATAACCGCACGCGGTGAACCATGTCTGACCAACTGGAAACCCTTCGCAATATTCCCTTGTTCTCTCTGCTGACCGACGACAAAGATTTGGCGGAATTTCTCAAGGCCGGGCAGTGGTCCAAGTACACCAGCGGAGGAATCATTTTTCGCATCGGCGCTCCGGCCCCGAACATTTATGTCATCGCGACCGGAAAGGTCCTGCTCACCCAGAACAAAAAAAGCCTCGCCACGCTGGGCCAAGGGGACATCTTCGGGGAGGTCGGTCCGTTTCTGGACCTGGGAAGGACGGTCAACGCCATCGCCACGGCCGACACTCTCGTGTTCGAATTCAGCCTGGCTGCTCTGGACCGGATCCGATTGGAGATCAGCAATGAAATTTTGAAGCATATCCACGCCGTCACCGCGCGGCGTTTCGTGGAAAGCACCCGCAAGCTCTCCTGCGCCTGATCTCTTTCTGCCCTTGCCTTCCCAACGCCCGCGCTCTTGCGCTCCCCGCCCGGCCCTAGCCGTAGGTGGCCAGCCCGATCAGCGCCTCGGTCAGCTCGGCCGACTGCTCCGGCCCGCAGGCGAATTTCAGGCCCAGCTCCCCGCCGCGCGCCCAGACAGCCACCCCGGAATACCGGCCGCAGACCGGGAGTTCCAGGACCAGGTCCTGGCCCGGGCGGTAGTCGCCTTCGATCTTAAGCCTGGCCCCTCCGGCCGAGACGTTCACCACCCGGCAGGAAATCCACCGGCCGCCGCACAGCAGCCGGCCGGCCATGAGAAGTTCCGCGCGCGGGTGCTCGCGCAGGTCCGGCCCGCTGGCTCGCCCTGGCTCGGGAGGTGTCGGCATCACGGGTTCTCCGTATTATTTGGAGGTCATGGTCCAGACCCCGAGCCATTCCTTGGGCGGGTCCGCGGCCAGGGCCCGGCAACGCTCGATGTAGGTCCGCGACAGCGTGTCCGCCGGATTCAGGCGCAGGGCCTCGGCAAAGGATTTCCCGGCCCGGGCGAAGTCCCCGGCGCGGTAGGACGTGCGCCCCTCCTTGAAGTGCCCGGTGGCCTCCATGAGGTTCGGGAAAGTCTGCTCGGTGTGGTAATCCAGGATCTCGAAGACGCGCACGGGCTTGGTCTTGCCCTTGACCACCACGTCGTCCACGTCCCTGGCCCGGTAGATGCCCTTGAGTCTGGCGTGGGTGTATTCGCTGATCAGGATGCGCGCGCTGTATTGTTTGCAGGCGCTCTCAAGCCTGGCGGCCAGGTTCACCCCGTCGCCGATGATGGTGTAGTCCATGCGCTTGGGCGAGCCGATGTTGCCCGAGACCACCTGGTCGGTGTTTAAGCCGACGCCGATGTCGATGGGTTTATGCCCGGCCTGCCCGCGCTCGGCGTTGAAGGCGGAAAGCGCCCGGATCATGCCGATGGCGCAGCGCAGGGCCCGGTCCTCGTCGTCCTCGTGCGGCAAGGGGATGCCGAACACGGCCATGATCGCGTCGCCGATGAATTTGTCGAGCATCCCGCCCTCGGCCTGGATGCAGTCCACCATCAGGGTGAAATAGTCGTTGAGCAGCCCGACCGTGCCTTGCGCGCCGAGCGTCTCGGTCAGGGTGGTGAAACTCCTGATGTCCGAAAAAAGCACCGTGACCTGGGCGCTCTTGCCGCCGAGAATATCCTCGCCCCCGGCCAGGAGCTGGTCGGCCAATTTGGGGTCCATGTACCGGCTCATGGTGGACTTCATGCGCTTTTCGCTGGAGATGTCCTCGATCATGAGCATGGTGCCGAGCTTTTTGCGGTCGCCGCTTTGCAGCGGCAGCACCGAGACGTTCACGGACACGGCCCGCTCCCCGAAGAAAAGCTCTGCGTCCACGGTGATTTCCGGGGCCTGCGAGGCGTCCACGGCCGCCACCTTGTCCGCCAGCCAGGCGTTTTGCCCGGCCAGAAATTCCGCCGCGGCCCGGCCCAGCACGTCCTCGGCCCGCGCCGCCAGAATGCGCAGCCCGGATTCGTTGCAGGTCTTGATCCGGCCCTCTTCGTCGAGCGTGATGACCCCGTTGGACATGCTCTGCAGCATGCTCTCGTTGTAGTTCTTCATGCTGGCCACGTCGCTGAAGAGCTTGGCGTTCTCGAGCGCGATGGAGATCTGGGCGGTGAAGGCCTTGAGCCTGGATTCGTCCTCCTCGGTGAAGGGGCCGCCGCGCTTGTTCAAAACCTGGGTCACCCCGATGGTCTTGCCTTCCTTGTTCACCACCGGGGTGCACAGGATGGAGCGGGTGAAAAATCCGGTCTTCTTGTCGAAGGCGGGGTTGAAGCGCAGGTCCGCGTAGGCGTGGGGAATGTTCACGCTCTGGCCGCCGGTGAACACCGCGCCGGCGATCCCCAGGTGGTTGGGGAAACGGATCTGGGTGGCGGCGATGCCCTCGCCCACCAGGGACCACAATTCGCGGGTCTTCTCGTCGTTTAAGAACAAGGTGGAGCGTTCGGCGTCGAGCATCTTGGTGGCTTCGCCCATGACCTTGCGCAGCAGCGAGCCGAGCTCGATCTCGCTGGTCACGTCGGCCACCACGTTCATGAACTCCAGTTCCTTGGCCCGTGAAATCTGCATCTTCTCCACGAACTGGGCCGCGCGCAGGGCGATGGCCGCCTGGGTTGCGATCGCTTCCAGGAGCTTCAGATCGTCCTTTGTGAACTCCCCCTGCCTCTTGTTCAAGACCTGGGCCACGCCGATGACCTCGCCCTTGACCGTGCGGATGGGGGCGCAAATCATGTTGCGGGTGGTGAATCCCGTGTCGCGGTCCACTTCCCGGTTGAAATACTTGTTCTTGTAGGCGTCGGCCACCACCATGCCCCGGCCGGTGGCGAACACCCGGCCGGCCACGCCGGTGGTGTTCAAAATCCGGATGCGGCGCAGATGGGCGCCCTGGGCCACGATGGAATAGAGCTCTCCGGTGGCCGGGTCGTTGAGGAACAGGGAGCCGCGCTCGGCGCAAAGCTCCCAGGTGGTGGTCTCCACCAGGGCGTCGAGCATCTCGTCGAGCGTATCCAGGGCGGCCAGGCGCTGGGTCACGCCGAGAAGCATCTCGGACTGGGACGGCGCGGGCTTGCCGTTCCGTAAGGCCGGGCCGCGCGAGGGTCTGCCGGGCGGCTTGGGCTTGGCCGGCGCTGGGGGGGTCTTGTTTTTCAGTTGCGGCCTCCGCCTGGAAGGGCGTCGCGCAGGGCGGCCACCGTCTGGCGCAACTGCCCGATCTCGTCTTCGTAATCGCGCCGCTCCCGGGCGAAGCGGTCGCGCTCGTCCAAGAGGGCGGCCTCCATGCGGTCGCGCAGGGATTGCACGGCGTCTTGCAGTTGACGGTTCTCGCTTGCGCCCTGGGCCGCGGCCTGCTGCAACTGACGGTCCTTTTCGGCGCGCAGAGCCTCCAAAGCCTCGCGCTGGGCGGCCACGGCGGCCTTCAGATTCTCCACTTCGCCGCGCGACGCCGCCATGGCTTGCTGCACGGCCGCCTCCCGGCCGTGCGCCACGGTCTCCAGGGTCTGGCGCATGGCCGCCACGGAGTCCTTGAGATGGCGGTTCTCGGCGCGCAGGCCGGCGATCTCGACTTCCGGGCCGGACAGGCCCGAAGGACTGGCCGGACGGGGGTCGCGGGCCGCATCGGGATAATGCCCTTTCATGGTGAAATTAAAGGGCATTCAACCTGTTTTGTCAATACGCTCCGGCGGCATACGGCGCGCGGCCGTTTCGTCCGTTCGCCCGCTTTTCCCGGAAGAAGGCTTTCCCATGAATTTTCCGGGATTCCCTAAAGTATTCTTTTGGGCCGCCGATAAGTGATTCAGCTCCGGTGATTTCGCCTTGCGCGGGACGTTTCGCGGCTGGCGGCGCCGGCAACAAATGCAAGGATGCATGACAAATTCAAGGAGGAAGGAAAATGGGTCTCGTAGTCAATCACAACATGATGGCGATGACGGCCACCATGAACTTGGACTCGGCGTACCAAAGCCTGTCGAAGGCAACCAA
>JADFXV010000034.1 GCA_015233395.1 Desulfovibrionaceae bacterium | reverse complement strand
CCCCTTTTTGTTCACAAAAAGGGGGTTTCCCCCCGATTTCTCTTTCTCTCCCTCTCCCTCTCCAGTCCCACGGCCGCGCGCAGGGCGGCGAGTTCGGGGGCGGCGAGTTCGCGGCAGGCGCCTTTGGGCAGCCGGCCGAGTTCGATTGGTCCTTGGGCGGTGCGGACGATGCGCAGGACGGTCAGTTCAAGGTCGCGGCACATGCGTCGGATTTGGCGGTTGAGTCCTTGGGTGAGCGCCATGGTCAGCCAGGCGGCGCCGTCGGGTCGCGGCGCGTCGGCTTTCAGGCCGATGGGGGCGACGGTATCGCCTTCGGCCAGGGCCATGCCGTTGCGCATGCGGTCGAGCGTATCCGGCGTGAGTTCGCCCCGGACGAGGACGCGGTAGGTTTTGGTCAGATGCCATTTGGGGTGGGTGAGCCGGTAGGCCAGGTCGCCGTCGTCGGTGATCAGGAGCAGGCCTTCGGAGAAATAGTCCAGGCGTCCGACCGGGAACAGGCGCGCGGCGTTGTATTTATCGGGCAGCAGGTCGAGCACGGTTTGTCGTTTTTGCGGATCTTTGGCGGTGGTGACGACCATGGGCGGTTTATGGAGCATCAGCACCGTGTGCGCTGTTTTGGCGGGCGCGGCCACGGGGCGTCCGTCGAGGCTGATGGCGTCGGCAATGGGATCGACACTGACGCCCGGGGTGGCGACGGTCACGCCGTTGACCGCAATGCGTCCGGCCAGGATGAGTTCGTCTGCGGCGCGTCGCGAGCAGACGCCGGCTTGGGCCAGGGCCTTGTTCAGTCGCAGCCGGCCGGAGGGTTCGGGCGAAGTTTGGGCATTGGACTGGCCGGCGTTCGGGGTGTTTTTTCGTTCGGTCATGTTTTTTTGGGTTGGGTTGGATTGATCCGCCGGGTTGGTCGCGCGGACGGCGAAGGCATAGCATGCGCGGGCGGGAAAGGCGCCCTTGACAATTCAACCGTGACTTTATCTTTCCAGGCGCCTCTTTGCAACCGTTGTGGACGCTGTCGGGTTTCGGTCGAACCTGTTTGCGGGACACACCCTGAAAATCGAGCGCGTATAAATCGTCTCTGAGCGCTTGGAGCGGATTTTTTCATACTTTGAGCCGTCGTCGATCGCGGCGCGCTCCTGGGCGATTTTTACGCCCCGCGCCAAAAAGAAGGAGAATGCGAGCCAATGTTCCTGTTTTGACGCTTTGCCCCCCTCGGGGACCACCCGGTTATCCCTGTTATTAAAGTTAACATAATTTACATTATGGGACAAATGAACGGGAAGGGGGAAAGGGCGGCTGCCAGCGCCCTGCGGCTGCCAGCGCCCTTCTGACGAGCGCGGGAGAAAAGTCGCAATGCGCCGGCCAGAGCCGGTTTGGGAAAAGCGCGAGAAAAGGTCGGGATTGCGCCCGAATGCAAGACGGCTTCGCTGCGGTCATCGGAAGATCGAAAAGAAGCGGCCCGGCGCGCATTTTTCGGCGCGGCCCCTTGCATGTTTCCCGGCCGGTGGTAGATTCGCTGCTGGATCAGACAGGAAAGGAGGCGGCGCGATGAAGCTTTTTCAGACGAAAATATGGAGTTGGGTCGATATTTGGCTTTTGAAGTGGAGCGTGTTTCTCTTTGGTATTCTTGCCGGAGCCAGTTTCCACGACTGGGTTTGGGAGCATGTCTGGCTGGTTCTCGGTCTGGCCGTCATCCTGGCCATCAAACCGGCCATGGCCTATTTCAAGGATTGAAACGCAGGACTGCGAGGCTTCGCCCCACATAGCGGCCTTATTTGGCCGCCCTGCCCTCGCCGCGTTGCCTGCCTTTGCCTTTGGGTTTGGTCTCCTTGGTTTCCGACTCGGGCCTGCGTCCGCCGCCGGTGCACATGAGGTAGATCTCGTGCGGGTCGAGGATGAGCACCACCGAGCCGTCGCCCATGATGGTCGCTCCCGAGATGCCGCGCATGTCGAATTCGCTGAGGTAGGTCCCAAGCGGCTTGATGACGATTTCCTGCCGCTCCAGAAGCCGGTCCACGATCAGTCCGATGCGCCGCTGGTTGTCCTGGAGAATGACCACGGGCAGGATTTCGCGCGCGTCGTTGTTTTTGGGAATCTCAAGGACTTCACTCAGTTCGATCAGGCCGAGAACCTCGCCGCGCAAGGTGATCGCCTTGCGTTTGTTGATCTCGGTCATCATGGTCACTTCGATTTTGGTGGTCTCGGACACGGAATCGAGCGGTATGGCGTAGGTGGCGTTGTCCACGGAGACCATCAGGGCGTCGATGATGGCCAGGGTGAGCGGCAGGGCCAAGGTGAACTTGCTGCCCTTGCCCACGACGCTCGACACGCTGACCGTTCCCTTGAGATTTTTGATGTTGGTGCGCACGACGTCCATGCCCACGCCTCGTCCCGAAATGTCGGTGACTTTTTCGGCCGAGGAAAATCCCGGGGCGAAAATGAGCTCCACGGCCTCCTGGTCGTCGAGATTCTTGGCCTCTTCCGGGCTGATGACGTTCTTGCGGACGGCCACTTCGCGCATTTTGACCGGATCGATGCCGCGTCCGTCGTCCTCGACCTCGATGGCCACGGAATTGCCCCGGTGATAGGCGCGCAAAAAGACTTTGCCGATCGGCTGTTTGCCGCTGGCGAGCCGTTCCTGTTCCGGTTCGAGCCCGTGGTCCACGCTGTTGCGGATCAGGTGCACCAGCGGATCGCCGATGACCTCGACCACGCTTTTGTCCAGCTCGGTCTCCTCGCCTTCCATTATCAGATTGATTTCCTTGTCTATTTTTCTGGAAAGGTCGCGCACCAACCGGGGAAACCGGGAAAAGACCGTGGACACCGGAACCATGCGCACCTTCATGATGGTGTCTTGCAGGTCGTCGGAGATTCTGGCCATGGCGTAGGTGGTCTCGGTGAGCTGCTGGGCGATGTGCTGGACGTCGGTCTTGCCCTCCTCAAGCGAGCGGGCGAGCAAGGTATAGCGGTTGCGGTTGATGATCAGCTCGCCGATTAAGTTCATGAGATGGTCGAGCTTTTCATGGTCGACGCGGATGGTCGAGGAAACCTTGGGTTTTTCGGCCGCTGGAGCGCCGGGCGCGACCGGTGTGACGGGCGTGACGGGCGCGACGGGCGAAGCGGGCGCGCTCGGCGAAATCGGGGGGACGGGCTTGGCCGCCGGGGCGGCCGGTTTGGGCGCGGCGGCGGGTTTCGCGGGCGCGGCGGCGGCCGGTTTGGGAGCGGTTGCCGGTTGCGCCGGGGCAGGTTCCGGTTTGGGCGGGGCCGCTTGCGGCGGGGCTTTCGTCTCCAAAGCGGTGGCGGCGGGCGTCTGGATTGCGGCCTGGGCCGGTCGATCCGGTTGATCCGGAACGTTTTCCGCGCTTTCCAACGTGGCGAAGAGCTTGCGCAGCATGTCGCCGAGGATGGAGCATTCCTGCTCCAGGATATCCTGCATGGCGTCAAAGGGCAGGTCGGCCTTGCGGGCGCCGTCCACCAGCCCGGCGGTGCGCTCGGCGTACGTCTTATGCTCGTTGAACCCCATGTACCCGGTCGAATGCTGGATGGTGTTCAAGGAGCGGTACAACCCGTCCACGGCGTCCTTGTTCGAGGGTTCCGAACGCAACGTCGCCAGGGCCAACTCGATGTTTTCGAGCTGCTGGCTCACGGTCTGCTTGAACAAGACGATGTTTTCCGGGTCGTCGAGCGGTTTTTCGCCGGCGCCGGCTTCCGGCCCCGGTTGCCCCGGTTGCCCCGGTTGCACGGGTTGCACGGGCGGCGCGGGCGAGCCCGTCTCCCCTGAGGCGCCGGACGGCGGTTTGGGCGTCCCGGCCATACGGACCGCCGGGGCCTTGCCGGTCTCGACGGCCTTGCGCAACCGGCCCACCACGGGGGCGATATCGAGCGGTCTGGCCAGGTTGCTTCCGGTATCAATGGCGCCCACGAGCGATTCGATCAGATCCACGACGCCAAGCAGCATGTCCACCATGGCCTGGTTCGACGTGATCTCGCCCTTGCGGACTTTATTGAGCAGGGTTTCGGCCTCGTGGGTCAGGGCGTTGAGCTCCTTGTACCCCAGGATGCCGCTGTTGCCCTTGAGATTGTGGAAATACCGGAAGATGTCGTTGACCAGTTCGCCGGGCTCCGGCGTGTGTTCGAGTTCAAGCAGCGACCGGTTCAGATTTTCGATGATCTCGCGCGCCTCTTCCATGAAGTCGTTGAGATGCCCCTCGCCGATGGAAGTCAGGACGTAGGGCGTGGAATCGAAATCCGGATTGGGCGGAAATTCCTCGTATTCCTCTTCCGCGCCGGTCGCATCCGGTTCGGGCGCGGCCGCCTGCGGCGCCGGCTGGGCCGTCTGCGAAACCGGTTCGGCCGATTCTGCCGGTTCGGTCAATGCGGCCACTGCGGCCAATCCGTCCGGTTCGGCCGGTGTTTCGGCGGGCAGGCCGATGTTCACGACGGATTCGAAAGGATCGGCCGGCGCGGCGGGGGCCGTCGGCGCGGGGTGGCCGGAGAGGATGGCTTCGATGCGGGCGATGGCCGGAGCGGTGTCGTAAGCGCCTTCGACTCCGGAGGTTTCCAGGGAGTCGATCATGGTGCGCACGCCGTCGGTCGCGGCCAGGATCACGTCCATGATTTCGGCGGTCATGCGCATGTTGCCCTTGCGCAGCTCGTCGAGGATATTTTCGGCCTTGTGGGCCAGGCCGTTGATGTTGTTCAGCCCCAGAAACCCCGAGGCGCCCTTGAGGGAATGCATGGGCCGGAAGATTTCATTCAACAGGCTCAAGTTGCCCGGATTTTTCTCAAGCTCAAGCAGGTTGGGCTCGATCGTCTCCAGATGCTCCTTGGCTTCGACGATGAAATCGGCGAAGAGTTCGGGATCCATGAATTCCTGGCTCATAGGGATTCCTCGCGGCTTGGCGCATCCACGGGCGACGCCTAGCCCAGCAGCATCTTGACGTTTTTGACCATGGTCTCGGGTTGGGCCGGCTTGACCATATACAAATTGGCGCCCAGTCCCAGACCCTTCTGAATGTCCTTCTCCTGGCCCTCGGTGGAGAGCACCACGATCGGCACGTCGCGATAGGCTTCCTGCTCGCGCACGGTGCGGATGAAGGTGAAGCCGTCCATGCGGGGCATGTTGATGTCGGAGATGATCAAATCGACTTTTTCCTCCGTGTACAGCTTTTCCAGGCCGTCCAACCCGTCCTCGGCGATGATCACCTTGAAGCCTTCCTTCTTCATGATGAAGGCGACCAGATTGCGCACCGTTTTGGAATCGTCGACGATCAAAATACGTTTGGCCATGCTGATCTCCTTAGGCCTTCATCACTTTATGAAACAAACGGCTGACGGAAACGATCCTGATGAGTTTTTCCCCTGTCTTGAGCAGGCCGGCCAGATACGCGGCCCCGGTCCCTGTCTGCTGTTCCACGTTCCACTGCGCATCCGCGCCGCTGGCCCGGTGCATGGCCGCGATGGCGCGCACCTGCATGCCCAGGCGCAGGCCCCGGAAACGGCAGACGATCACGAAACGCGAGGCCTGCGGCTCGCCCTGGCCGATGCCGAGCAAAACGCCCAGGTCGATCAAGGGCGTCACCCGTCCACGCAGGTTGACGATCCCGGACAAAAAAGGCGGCGCGGCCGGGAGCTTGGTCGGCTGCGGCATGCGGATGACCTCGGAAACGAACTGCATGGGCACGCCGAACATCTCCTCGCCGACGTAAAATCCGACCAGTTGCAACTGCTTGGCCTGGGCCAAACCCTGTTCCAGGGCCTCGTCTTCGTCCTCGTCCGGGGTTGCGGCCGGATCGCCCGGCGAATCGGCGGATTCGGGTGCGAAACCGGCCACGGACTCGACCTTGCTCGGCTTATCCAGCCTCGATCCGGCCAGACGGCTCTTCCAGTCCAGGCCGAGATATTTTTCCATGAAGGCCTGTTCGGACTCGCTGGCGCGCAGCGGCGCGGCGCTTTCCTCGGGAGTGACCACGGCCGTCTTGAAGTACTCCTCCAGGTTTGTCATGCGCCCAGGATCTCTTTGGCCAGCCGTTCGTATTGCATGGCCCCCCTGCTCTGCGGGGCCACGTCGAAGATCACCAGGCCCTTGGCGCTGGCCTCGCGGAATTGGGTGTCGAGTTCGATGACCGTCCTAAACATCTTGTCCCCGAGCTTTTTCATGAGCAGCCACATGACCCGGCGGCAGGCCCCGGCCCGCTTGTCGTACATGGTGGCCAGGACCTTGTAGGACACGGGCCGGTCCATGACCTGGTTGAGCGTGCGCAGGGTGTCGAAAATCAGGCGCATGCCGTGCAGGGCCAGAAAATCGGTCTGGGCCGGAATGATGAGCAGGTCCGCGGCCACCAGGGCGTTGATCAGAAGCACCCCCATGTTCGGAGGGCAATCCACCAGGACATAGTCGTAGCGCGCGCAGATCGCGGCAGCGTATTCCTTGAGGATGACCCCCTTGCCCTCGCGCGACTTGAGTTCGAAATCCAGGCCGGCCAGGCGCGGATCGCTGGCCACGAAATCGAACCCGGATTTGTGGCCCGAGAGGATGGCCAGATCCCAGGGACAACTCTCCCGGCTTTCGGCGATCAGGACGTCGTAGGAGGTGTGGCGCAAATTCTCGGGAAAAAAGGCCAGATGCACCGAGGCGCAGCCGTGCGGGTCCAGATCCATGACCAGGACCCGCTTGCCCTTGCGCGACAGCGCCTGGGCCAGCGACAAGGCCGTGGTGGTCTTGCCCACCCCGCCCTTCTGGTTGGCTATGGAAATGATGCGCGCGCTCAAATGTGCGTCCTCCGGCCACGGTTGCCGCTCCTATTCCTCTTTGCAGTACACGATCGCCCCGGGATTGTGCTTGGGTTTGAAGGCCCGGGAAATATTGTGCAACGATTCCGAATGTCCGATGAGCAGGTAGCCTCCGGGCAAAAGGTTGTCGTAAAACGAGCCGATGACGTTCTTTTTCATCTCGTCGTCGAAATAAATGATCACGTTGCGGCAGAACACGATGTGCGAGCGCTCCACCCGCTTGAGCATCAGCCGGTCGCTTAAGTTGATCTGGCCGAAGCTCACCAGGCGCTTGACCTCGGGCTTGACGGTGAAGCGCGGCCCGTCCTGGATGAAATATTTGGCCACCAGCTCCTTGGGCGAGGTGCGCAGCGTGTATTCGTTGTAGACCCCGCGCCTGGCGGCCCCCAAAACGGCTTCGGAAAGGTCGTTGGCGGTGATGCGGATGTCCCAGGCGGCGATTTCGGCCTTGAGGGTCTCAAGCAGGATGATGGCCAGGGTGTACGGCTCCTCGCCGGTGGAGCAGCCCGCGGACCAGATGCGCAGCTTTTTTTGCCCGAGCTTGCGCTGCTTTTCGATCACGTCGCGCAGGACGACATCCTGAAAGACCTTGAGCTGCGGCGGATTGCGGTGAAAACTGGTCTCGTTGGTGGTGATGACCTCGAAGAGACGGCTGAGTTCCTGCTTGCGGGACGGATCGTATTGCAGGAAATAGTAGTATTCCCCGAAATTTTTGAGGTTGAGTTCCTTGATCCGGTTGGACAGCCGGTTCTCCAGCAAATACTTGCGGTTGTCGGCGATGTAGATGCCGCTTTGCGCGTAAATGTACTCGCGAAGCTGTTTGAACTCCGCATCGGAAATCTTGAGCTCTTTGCTCAAGGAGATGGTTTTGGAAAAAAGAGACGACATTTAGCGCTCCACTCCGTGTCCGTCTTGAATGATCTCGATGGCGTTCTGCGCCGCTTCCAACAATTCGCCGTCGTCGGTGGAGGTGATCTCAAGCAAGGCCCTGAAGGCCGATTCGCCGCCGATTTCGCCCAGGGTTTCAACAGCCTTGAGCACCAGAAGTTTGTTTTCGCCTCCAAGCAGGGGCACGAAGTGGGGGATCACCTGCGGGTCCTTGCGCCGGCCCAGGGCTTCCATGGCCCGGATCTTGACCCAGTCGTCGCCGTCGTCCAAAGCCGCGAGCAGATGCGGCAAAACACCCTTCCCGCGGCATTTGCCGAGCAGGTCCACCACCGTCAGGCGGACTTCCCGGGATTCGTCGGTAAGTTTGGAAACCACCAGCTCCAGGGCTTCGCTCGAACCGCAGGCCAGATCGCCGATCGCTTCCAGGGCGACTTTGCGGATGTCGGGGATTTCGTCTTCAAGGGCCGCTTTGAGTTCCTCGAAATTCTCCAGGGCGCCCAAGCGGCCCAGGGCATAGACCGCCATAAGCCGCTCCATGGGGTCGGCGCTTAGGAACATGCCCCTGAACTTGCCGGCCATTTGCTCGCCGCCCAGATGGATGCAGGCTTCGAGCGCCGCTTCCTTGACGTCGTCGTAGGGATGCGAAAGCAGCGAAAGCATTTTGTCGGCGGCCTCGCCGATCTTCATTTTCTGGCCGAGGTAGTGCAAGGCGCCCTTGATCACCGTGCCGTCCTGGTGGCGGGCTAAAATGTCGATGAAAAAATCCTTGGCCTCGGGACCGGCCACGGCCAAAAGCGCGGCAATGTTTTCGCGCTGCAGATCGCGGTCCTGGCGCCAAAATACGCGCATCAAGGCCGCGGCGCCGCCTTGGTCCGGTATCCGGCCGAGCGCCTTGCAGGCGACCAGGGCCCTGGCCTGGGACGGTCCGGTCAGGCCGCTTTCCAGCGATGTGTTCAGGCCGATGGAAACCAGGGCGTTGATGGCGCGCTCAAGGCGTTCCTGCCCGCTGTCCGGGTCCAGCGACCCGGCCAGGTCGAGGAGCTTGGCGGAAGCCTCGTCGCCGCCCAGATGAGCCAAGCCCTCCATGGCCGCGTCCTGGATCGCTTCGTCCTCGTCGGCAAGCGCCGCGAGCAAATAGTCGCCGAACGAATCGCGTTCCTTGAGCGTGAGCAGGTTGAGCGATTTGCCGCCCAGGATGTTGACCACGGCCATCACGATCTTATTGCGCAGGGGCGTGGGCGAGGAGTCCATGCGGCGAAGCAGCAGGGCCACGGCCTTGATGTTGCCGATCTGTCCCAGGGCGTCCACGATCATGGAGGCCACCAGATCGGTGGCCGTGTTCAAGGCGCCGAGCAAGGCCCCGACCGAGGATTCGTCGCGAATCTTGGCCAAGGCCTCGATGACCGCGAACTGCACCCATTCCTCGTCGCCCAGGGCCTTGTTCAGGCATTTGGCCGCCTCGCGGCGGGCCAGTTCGCCGAGACTGACGGCCGCCTGGTAGCGGACGTTGACTTCCGGATCCTTCAGCAGCGCTTCGCACAGCGGGGCCACGGCCATGACGTTCCTGCTCGATCCCAGGATGTCGGCGGTAAATATGCGGATGTCGGCGTCCTGGTCGTGGAGCAGATCCACCAGGGCGGGAAAGTCCTGGGAGCCGACCTCGCGCAGGATGTCCATGGCGATGTTGCGCACCGGGGCGTCGTCGGAGCGCAGAAGCGGACTCACGGCGGCCACCACCTCTTTGCCGCCGATTTTGCGCAAGGCGTAGTCGGCCGCCTCCTGGACGCCCAGATTGGCGCTTTCGATGAGCCTGGCGAGATGGGGCAAAGCCTCGGCGAGGCGCAGCTCGCCCGCGCTTCTCGCCGCTTCGCGCTGCACATGCGGCTGTGGGCTTTGCAAATCGGCGATGATCGCTTGGGTGTCGGACATTCGACCCATCCTTCAGTGTATTGCCGTCTGCCGGCCGGGACGAGCCCGCGCGCCGGATTTGATCCGTCAGCGCGGCGCCCAAGCGGTCATTTATAGAGTCCGGCCATGATCGCTTGGGCCATGTCGTCGATATCGACGATCTCGTCGGCCAGTCCGGCGTCCACGATCGCCTTGGGCATACCGTAGACCACGCAGGTGGCGTCGGACTGGGCCAGGGCGCGCCCGCCCTTTTCCTTGAGCGTCTTGATCCCTTCCATGCCGTCATTGCCCATGCCGGTCAAGATGACGCCCAGGCAGCGGCGGCCGGCGCTTTGCGCGGCGGAGGCGGCCAGCACGTTGGCCGAGGGCTTGTACAGGGCTTCCTTGGGCTCGTCGGTGACGGTCAGCTCCAGGCGGCTTATTTTGTTGTCCAGGCGCAGATGGCGTCCGCCCGGGGCGATATAGGCGTGGCCGGGCAGGAAGCGGTCGCCGGTCTCGGCTTCCTTGACGCTGATCTTGCAGATCCCGTCGAGGCGTTTGGCGAAAGGACCGGTAAAGGCCGCCGGCATGTGCTGGGCGATGATGATGCCGGCCGGGAAATCCGCCGGAAAAAGCGACAGGATTTTTTGGACCGCCGGCGGGCCGCCGGTCGAGACGCCGATGGCCACCACGTCGCGAACGACCGAGCCCGAGGCCGGCTTGGCCACGAACGCCGGGCGCTCGGGCGCGGCCGGCGCGGCCGAGGCGGCCTGCGAACCGGGGGCCGGCGCGAAAGCGGCCGCGTGCTGCGCAAGCGAAATCGGCCGGAGCTTGCGTTTGGCGATGAGCTTGACCTTGGCTTGCAGGTTCTCCTCGATCTTGATGATGTCGAGCGTGACCTTGGAGAGTTGCTTGGGGATGAAATCCACGGCCCCGATCTCCAGCGCCCGCAACGTCGACTCCGCCCCCTCGGTGGTCAGCGAACTGACCATGAGCACCGGCCTGGGCATCTCGCGCATGATATGGCCGAGCGCGGTCAAGCCGTCCATGCGAGGCATTTCGATATCGAGCGTCACCACGTCCGGATTGTGCTTGCGGATCAGGTCCAGGCCTTCCATGCCGTCGCGCGCCGAAGCCACGACCTTGATCTCGAGGTCCTTCTCCAGCATGGTGGCCAGAGCTTTGCGCATGAAGGCCGAATCGTCGACGACAACAACTGTGATCACGTGATTTCCTCGCTTGGTCTCCGGCATTGCGCCGCTTTTTCGGGAAAAGCGCCGCAATCCGGCTTTTGATGCGCGGCAGCGCGGAACAAGGTCCAAAGCATAAAAAAAATCAGCACTTTTGACAACAACGCGATGACGCTTGCCAAACCCGGAAAAAGGAGCTAAAGTCTCCCTCTCAAGGCGGGATGTGGCTCAGCTTGGCTAGAGCGCTGCGTTCGGGACGCAGAGGCCGGAGGTTCGAATCCTCTCATCCCGACCAAAAATATCAAGGGGTTGCGACGACAGTCGCAACCCCTTTTTCTTTGTTCACGGCCGGGCCGCTTGGATTTGCTGGATGCGAAGGCTATTTTTTGGGCGCTTCGGGCGTTTGGGGCGCTTTGGCCGGCTCGGCCGAAGCTTCGGGCGCGGCGGCCGCATTGGCCGGTCCGGCCGCATTGGCCGGTCCGGCCGCATTGGCCGGTCCGGCCGCATTGGCCGGTCCGGCCGCATTGGCCGGCTCGGCCGGTTCCTGCTTGGCCGCGACTCCGGGAAGAGCCGGCACGGCGGCGTCCACCGGCGCGGGAGCGGTCAGGCCGGGTTTGAGCGGCGCGGCCTTGATGTCTTCAAATTGCACGGCGGCCTTGGGAGCATCCTTGCCGGTTGGGGAAGCGGGGGAAGCGGCCGGCGCCTGAGCGGCGTTATCGCCGGCCGGCGCCTTGGGCTTGATATCCTCGATGTTCACGTTTTGCATGACCGAGGTCGAGACGCGCCGTTCGGCGCCGGAGTAGTAGTTGTAGGCCAGCGAGGTGATCAGGAAGACGGCCGCGACGTAGCTGGTGAGCTTGACCAGAAGGCCGCCCGCGCCGGAACTGCCGAAGACCGATCCCGAACCGCCGCCGAAGATCACGCCCATGCCCTCCTTGCCGGATTGCAACAGGACCAGGACAATAAGAACCAGACAGGCGATGATGTGCAGAGTGATGATGAACGCGCTCAAATTACAACCTCGAAGTAAGAGGATTAGGCCGTGACGATCAGGGAGAAGCTGTCGGCCTTCAGGCTCGCGCCCCCTACCAGCACGCCGTCGACATTGTCAAGGGCGATGATCTCGCCGCAGTTGTCGGCCTTGACCGAACCGCCATACAGAATGCGGATCTCGGAGCCGATGTCCGGAAACATGGCCAGCAGTTCCTTTCGGATGAGCTTGTGGGCTTCGAGAATTTCCTTGGGTCCGGCGACCAGCCCGGTGCCGATGGCCCAGACCGGCTCGTAGGCGACGACCAGCATTTCCGGGTCAAACCCCCGGGCCGCCGTGTTCAGGCCGGCGCGCAGCTGCTTGAGCACGACTTCCGTGAGCTTGCCTTCCTTGCGCTCCTCGACGGTCTCGCCGACGCACAAGATCATGGACAGGCCGGAATCCAGGCCGAAAGCCACCTTTTTCCCGACCAATTCGCTTGACTCGCCGAGTACGTGGCGGCGTTCGGAATGCCCGGCCAGGGCGAAACAGCAGCCGGCGTCCAGGAGCTGGCCCGGGGAAATTTCGCCGGTGTAAGCGCCCTCGGCGGCGGGATAGAAATCCTGCCCGCCGACGTAAAAGCCCTTGGCGTCGCGGATGGCGTCGTAGACGCCCCGGATGGCGGTGAAGGGCGGAATGAGCAGAACTTCCCGGTCCTTGGGCATGGAATTGGCCAGCAGCCGCACCATGGCCTTGGCCGTATCCCGGGCCTCGTCCCAGGTTTTGTACATTTTCCAGTTGGCGGCCATAAGTTTTTTCATGATCTGGCGCACTCCTCAAGCGCCGTAAAGGCGGGCAGCTCCTTGCCTTCGAGGAACTCGAGGGAGGCGCCGCCGCCGGTAGAGATGAAGGTGAATTTTCCGGCCAGCCCGGTCTTGGCGATGACCGCGATGGAATCGCCGCCGCCAACCACGGTCACGGCCGAAAGCCCGGCCATGACCCGGGCCAGGCTCAGCGATCCTTCGGCAAAGGCCGGGTTCTCGAACACGCCCACCGGGCCGTTCCAGACCACGGTGGCCGCGCCGGCGAGCACCTTGGCGAAAAGCGCGTCCGTGGCCGGGCCGGTGTCTAAAATCACCGCCTCGGCGGGCAGATTGTCCGGGGTGAACACGCCGCCAAGCGGCGCGGTCATGATGTCGGCCGCTGCATCGAGAGCGACCCGGAAGTCGACCGGCAAGACGATTTCGACGCCGCGCGCCGCGGCCGTTTCCAGGATATTCCTGGCTTCCCCGAAGAGTTCGGGTTCGACCAGCGACTTGCCCGTGGGTTTGCCCTGGGCGGCCAGGAAGGTGTTGGCCATGGCCCCGCCGATGATCATCTTGTCCACCTTGCCGAGCAGGTTGGTCAGGATGCCGAGCTTGGAGGACACCTTGGAGCCGCCCGAGACGGCCACGAACGGACGCTTGGGGTTGCTTACGGCCTGGCCCAGGAATTCCCACTCTTTTTTGAGCAGGAAACCGCCGCAGCAGGCGCCCTTGAAAGACGCCGTCACCGCCGCCACCGAGGCGTGGGCCCGGTGGGCCGTGCCGAAGGCGTCGTTGACGTAGACCACTCCGAGCTTGGCCAGGGCGGCGGCGAAGGCCGGGTCGTTTTTGGTCTCGCCCGGGTGAAAACGCAGGTTTTCGAGCATGAGAATGTCGCCGGGCTTGAGGGCGCCGGCCATTTTCTCCACTTCCGGACCGATGCAGTCCGGAGCCATGGCCACGGGCCGGCCAAGCAGCTCCGCGAGGCGCGCGGCCGCCGGGGCCAGCGACAGGGCCGGATCGGGCGCGCCCTTGGCTTTGCCCAGGTGCGAGCACAGAATCAGCGCCGCGCCGTGGTCCAAGGCGTAGCTCACGGTGGGCAGGCTGGCGGCGATGCGGGTGTCGTCGGTGATCGCGGTCCCCTTGAGCGGGACGTTGTAATCCACGCGGATCAGAACCTTCTTGTTTTCAACCGGTATTTCGTCGAGAAATCGCATGGTTGCTCCTTTGCCTCGGGGGCGGTTCGCCGCCGCCCGGCCGTCACCCCGGACAGGGAATGTCCAGGCGCATGACCAGGGCGTCTTCGCTGTTGTCGGGATAGTAGTTCTTGCGCCGTCCCGCAACGGTAAATCCGTACATGCCGTAAAGATTCAGGGCCGCCAGGTTGGAGGCGCGAACCTCAAGGAAACCCTCACGGACGCCGAGCTTGGCGCAGCGCGCCAGGACGCGCCCGAGCAGCGCCTTGGCCAAGCCCTGCCGTCGGTGCGCCGCGCGCACGCCCAGGTTGAAGATCTCCATTTCCCGGGTCAGCTCGGCATAGGCGAGGTAGGCCGCCAAACACCCGTCCGCCCTGAGGCCGTAAACCACGAACGTCTTGTGTCCGAAAGCCTGGTGGTATTGCGTCGCGCTCCAGGGCACGGCGAAACATTCCCGCTCCAAGGCCACGATGTCGGCGATATCGTCCCGGCCGAGTTTCACCGGACGGTATGGCGTGTTGAGCGCGCTGGCTATGGGACGCATGGACAGACGCCTTCTTGAGCCCGGGCTTCCCAGGCAGGAGGCAATATGCCATGATCCCCGAAAAAATAAAAGCGAAACACACCCCCATGTCCCCAAAATCCGTCAAATTCCCGGCCGTTTCTTCCAGATCGGGAGCGGAACCGGTCACGGTGGTCGACGGCCGCGACCGGCCGCTGGCCGTGATGCCCCTGGCCGAGGTTCACCGGCAAAAGCTGTATCACCGTTGCGTCCTGGTCCTGGTGTACGACCGGGAGCACAGGCTGTACCTGCAACGCCGGGCGAAAAGCAAAAGCGCCTATCCCGGCTGCTTCGACCTGTCCGCGACCGGCCACGTGCAGGCCTTCGAATCGCGCGAGGACGCAGGCATCCGCGAACTGAGCGAGGAACTCGGCCTGACGGCCGCGCGCCTTGCCCGGCTGGCCTCGTTTCCGGCCTCGCCGCAGACAGCCTTTGAATTTTCGACCCTGTTCTCGGCCGGACGCATCCAGGAAGAACCCCGCCCCAATCCCGAGGAACTCGACGGCGGCTTTTTCGCCGGCAGGGAGGATGTCGAAGACCTGGTCGAACACTTCCGCGACCTGCTCACCCCCGCCCTGCTCCATTGCCACGAGGCGGGGCTGTTGTTTTCGCGCTGATTCGGAGGCGATTGAAGAAGGGCGATTCGTGAATCGCCCCTACTCAAGCGTACGCGGCCTCACGTACGTTGTTATTTCTTGTTTTAGGACAATGTTCTCTCCGGCCCCATTCAAAAACCGCAGCGGCTCCGGGGTCTTTTTCCGCTGCGCGGAAAAAGACCCCGGAGCCGGTCAAGGTTTTTTGAAGGGGTTCGGGGAAACTTTTTTTCAAAAAAGTTTCCCCGATTCTCTCCTCTGCTCCTCTGCTCCCCTCTTCTCTCCTCTACCCCGCGATCAGGCGGGCCATGTCCGGGTGGAGGCGTCCGTTGCTGGCGAGGATGTCGGGGTCGCCGAGGGCGTATGGGGTTTGGCCGTCGAAGCGGCTGACCATTCCGCCGGCTTCGGCGACGAGCAGGAGTCCGGCGGCGGTATCCCAGGGTTTGAGCCCGATTTCGTAGAAGGCGTCGAAGCGTCCGGCGGCGACGTAGGCCAGGTCGATGGAGGCGGCGCCTTGTCTGCGCACGCCCCTGGTCGCCAGGAGCATGGCGCGCAGCGGCGGCAGAATGCGGTCGACGTCGTCCCTGATGGTGTAGGGAAAACCGGTGGCCACCAGGGCGTTTTCGGGTTCGGCGGCGGTCGAGACGCGAAGGGGCCGGTCGTTCACGAACGCCGCGCCGCCTTTTTGGGCGGTGAAGCATTCGCCGAGGATCGGGGCGTTGACGACGGCGAGCGCGATTTCGCCCTCGGCCCACAGGGCCACGGAGGTGGCCACGAAGGGGATTTGGTGGGCGAAGTTGGTGGTGCCGTCGACCGGGTCGATGATCCAGGTCGGCCGGTCGAGAGCGGTGTGGCCGGCGGTTTCCTCGGCCAGGAAGGCGCAGCCGGGCAATACTTCGGCGAGGCTGTGCATGAGGGCCTTTTCCACGGCCAGGTCGGTGGCGGTGACCAGGTCGATGCGGCCTTTGCGGCGCACATCCTTGGGCAGGACGAAATGTTCGCGGATGATTTCTCCGGCCGCGAGCACGGCCAGCCTGGCTTTGGCCGCGATCCGATCGAGTTCGGTCTTTTTCAAGGGAATAAGGCTTTTACTAATGAAGTTTTTTGAGGAAAGGGGGGGCCGGGGGGAAAACCCCTTTTGTTCACAAAAGGGGTTTTCCCCCCGGATTCCTCCGTATCTTTTTAGTTGATGCACACGCTTTTGTAGCGGGCGCGTTCGTCGATGGTTTTGCCGGTTCCGCGCACGACGGTGGTCAGGGGATCGTCGTCGATATGCACGGCCAGTTTGGTTTCCTGGGAGATGAGGCGGTCGAGGCCCTTGAGCAGCGCTCCGCCTCCGGCCAGGAGCAGGCCGTTGGTGGCGATGTCGCCGACGAGTTCGGGCGGGGTTTTCTCCAGGGCGCGGCGGATGGCGTTGACGATGGCCATGACCGGATCGCGGATGGCGTCGCGGATGACCGCGTCGTCGACTTCCAAGGTGCAGGGCGTTCCGGTGATCATGTTTTTGCCGGAGATGTCCATGAGCAGGGTTTCGTCCATGGGCATGGCCGAGCCGATCTTGATTTTGATGGATTCGGCCATGTTTTCGCCGATGAGCAGTTGAAATTTCTTTTGCAGGTGGCGCTGGATGGCTTCGTTCATCTCGTCGCCGGCGATGCGCACGGATTCGGCGTAGGCGATGGCCGACAGGGAGATGACGGCCACTTCGGTGGTGCCGCCGCCGATGTCCACGACCATGTTGCCGATGGGCGCTTCGATGGGCAGTCCGGCGCCGATGGCGGCGGCCATGGGTTCCTCGACGAGCGAAACTTCGCGCGCCCCGGCCTGGTGGGCGCTTTCGATGACGGCGCGTTTTTCGACCTGGGTGATGCCGGTGGGCACGCAGATGGCGATGCGGGGTTTGATGATGTTGAAGCCTTTGATGACCTTGCGGATGAAGAAGCTGATCATTTCCTTGGTGACTTCGAAGTCGGCGATGACGCCGTCTTTCATGGGCCGGATGGCGCGGATGCGTTCCGGGGTGCGGCCGAGGAATTCCTTGGCTTCCTTGCCCACGGCGATGGGCTTGCCGCTGCGCGCGTCCAGGGCCACGACCGACGGTTCGTTGAGCACGATGCCGTCTTGGGTGGTATAGAGAAGGGTGTTGGCCGTGCCGAGGTCCATGGCCAAATCCTTGCCGAGAAATCCCAGAAACTTTTGCAGGAACATGGGTCGGACCCCTTGTGCGATTTGTGCGGGAATAAACGCGCCAAGATTTTTTGCCGGACGGTCCGGGCCATGGCGAGCAAGCTGACCCCGCGGCCGGACGCGTTCCGGTTCGACCGTATAGCCCGGGGCCGGGGAAAAGTCTACGGCTCGGGCCGTAAAAGCCTGCTTTTGAAATGCAGGTTTTCCAGGAACAGGGCCAGATACTCGGCGGCCAGGCTCACGAAGGACTTTAATTCCGGCGTCACCGGCAATTCGTCCTCGCCGGCGAGGACGAGCACGGCCCGGGTGCGGCGGGCGAAGATCACCGGCTGGCAGACGGCGCTGACAAAGGGTGGCCCGGGAATGGACTTGCCAAAGAGCGGGGCGATGGGAAAGGAGTCGCCTTGGCCGGAATACACCGGCTCCCCGTGTTTGTAGACCCAGCCGATCAGGCCGCTGGCCAGGGGAAACTGCTCGGGACCCGGGGCTTTGGCGTGGAATATCGGCCTGTTGGCGCCTTCGATGTGGAAATTGCGGCCGGCCTGCCCGAGCACGGTCAGGAAGCAGTGGGTCAGGCCGGTGGTCTGGGCCAAGACTTCCAGTAGCCCTTTAAGGAATCCGTGCCATTTGGGATGGGCCTTGCGCAGTTCGCTGATCACGCGCAGGCCGTGGTAATAGCGGCGCTCGGTCTGGCCGAAGTCCATCTGGCGGATGGAATCGTGCAGCAAATTCGTGAGCGCGGCGAACTGGCTAAGGATCTTCTGTTCCTTCTCGCCGAAGGTGTACGTCCGCATGGAGTCCACGCAGATCACGCCGCACGGGCCTTCGAGGCTCGTGGGACAGCCCATGAAGGCCTTGATCTTGGATTCCGTGCGGCCTTTGTAGTAGCCAAGCACGCCTTGCTGTTGGTCGAAGTTGGAGATCAGCAGGGGTTTGCGGTTGCGCACGATCCAGCCGACGATGCCTTCGCCCGGGCCGATAAGCACGTTGTGGTGCAGGTCGTCGCCCAGACTGAAGGAGGCGGCCAGACGGCAATCGGCCGCGTCCGGCAAGGGCAAAAACAACACTGCGGAATACGCGTCAAAAACATTGCAGACGATTTCGAGCAGGCGTTTGAGGGCGTTGTCGTCGGCCATGGTCGTTTGCCGGTCGCGCGATCTCAGGTCCGGTCGCTATCCCCGGAGCGGGCCGTGTCCGCTCCGAGACGCTTGAGGTGTTCGTCGCGGCACTCGTAGCTGCAAAAACACCAGACCTGGCCGCCGTCGCGCACCCGGATGTCGGCGTCGGCCGGAACGTACGTGCCGCAGACAGGGTCCTTGACCATGACCCCGGCGGTGGCCATGCGCTCCTGGTCGCGACGGCGCTCATTTTCCACGGACTGCGCCTTGCGGCGCAGGTCGTTGGTGAAAAGCTTATAGACGATATAGCCGGCGGCGGCCAAAAAAAGGAACTTCCACATACGATGCACCCTTGGGTTGAACCGCTTTCAGCGCTGTCCTATGACATTCCCATGCGCTTGAAAAGAAATTTTCGCCAACGCCGCGCTGATCCGCTCTCCGTCCGGAAAAACCAGCTCCGGCGCGAGCTCGGCCAGCGGCACGAGCACGAAAGCCCGGGCCCGCATGCGCGGATGCGGCACGGCCAACTCCGGAGTATTCCAAACCTGGCCGCCGAATAGGAGCAAATCCAGATCGATCGGACGCGGCCCGAACCGCCCTGCCCCGCCGCGCACGCGCCCAAGCCCGGCCTCGATATCCAGCAGCGTGGCCAAGAATCGCGGGGCGGTCCACGTTTCGTCATACGAAACAGCGATCGCTTGGTTTACAAACCAGGGTTGGTCCGGTTCGTCCTGCGGTTCGGTGCGGTACAAGGCGGAGGCGGCGACGATCGTGATCCCCGGCAAACCGCCGATGGCGCGGCGCGCCCAGGCCAGATTGGCCGGTGGATCGCCCAGGTTGGACCCCAGGCCGACAAAGGCGGAATTGGGATCGGGGTGGGGGTTGATTGCGGGGGGGTGTTGGAGAGAGGCCTCCGGCGGCCCAAGGGACCGAGTCCCTTGGGAATCCCCATTCGATATTTTGTTGTTCCCGCTCACGCCCAAACCATGGACCGAATGCGACGTACTTTCAACAGTCCATTCCGAATAAAGTTTTTGGGAGGCGGGGGTTCGGGGGTGGAACCCTTTGTTCACAAAGGGTTCCACCCCCGATTCTCTTCCCTCTCCCCCCTGCCCTACATCGCCGCGATGCGCGACAGGGCTTCTTCGATGCGGTCTTTGGGCACGGTCAGGGCGATGCGGAAGTAGCCTTCGCCGGCCTCGGGCAGTCCGAAGCCGTTGCCCGGGGTGAGCACCACGCCGGTTTTTTCCAGGATATCCGTGACAAAGGCGGCCGCAGTGAGTCCTTTGGGGACTTTGGCCCAGAGGTAGAAGGTGGCTTCGGGCGCGCGGCATTCGATGCCCATTTTTTTGAGTCCGGCCACGGCCAGGTCGCGGCGTTCCTTGTAGATGCGCCGGAAGTCCCGGGCAAAGGGTTCGCCCTGTTCCAGGGCGGCGATTCCGGCCTCCTGGATTGCCTGGAAGGCGCCGGAATCGACGTTTTCCTTGATTTTGCCCAGGCCTTTGACGAGCGAAGGGTTGCCCACGGCCATGCCGATGCGCCAGCCGGTCATGTTGTAGGTCTTGGACAGGGAGTGGAATTCGATGACCACGTCTTTGGCCCCGGGAATTTCCAGCAGGGACAAGGGTTTCTTGGCCGGATCGAAGTACATTTCGGTATAGGCGGCGTCCGAGAGCACGATGGTGTTCGAGGCCTTGGCCTTGGCCACAAGTTTTTCGTAGAAGGCCCGGGGCGCCACGGCCGCGGTCGGGTTGTTGGGGTAGTTGACGCAGATGATCTTGGCCTGTTCCCATTCGGCGTCGCTCACGGCGTCCAGATCGGGCAGGAAATCGTTCTCCTCGCGCAGGGGCAGGTGCTTGACGCGGCCGCCGGCAAAGCCGGTCGCCACGCCGTAGACAGGGTAATTGGGCGGGCAGATCAGGACGAGTTCGCCCGGATCGACGAAGGCCAGGGGGAAATGGGCGATGCCTTCCTTGGAGCCGATCAGGGTGACGACCTCGTTTTCCGGGTCCAGGTCCACGTCGAAGCGGCGTTTGTACCAGCCGGCCACGGCCGCCCTGAAGCGCGCCAGGCCCACGTAGGACGGGTACTGGTGGTTCTCCGGCTTGCGCGCGGCGGCGTTAAGGGCGTCGATGATGAAATCCGGGGTCGGCAGGTCGGGATCGCCGATGCCCAGGCTGATGATGTCGACTCCGCGAGCGCGGACCAGATTCTTGACCCGGTCGATCTCGGCGAACAGATACGGCGGCAGTGCGGCCACCCGCTTGGCGAGGGAAAATTCGCTCATGTCGTGACTCCTGGAAAATTTTGCCGCTGCGGCGGCCAAGGCGCGGCTTAAAGAACGGGACCGGCTTTGTCAAATCCGGCGGCCGACCGCCGCGTCCGGTTTGCGGGGCCTTGGATTCTCGATTACACTAAGGGCCATGGAAGACTGGCCGTCGCATCCGCGCATCGACGAGTATCTCACGCATCTGGCCGTGATCCGTGGCCTGTCCGAGCACAGCCTGTCGGCCTACGAAAGCGACCTGCGGCAATTTTGGGCCTTTTGCGAGCAGACCGGCGCCGCGCTTGGAGACGTGCGCGAACAGACCATTTTCCGCTACCTGGGCAGCCTGCGCGAGCGCGACTTGACCAGCCGGTCGCTGGCCAGGCATCTGGCGGCCCTGCGGGGCTTTTTCGCCCACGGCGCCGCCGAGGGCTGGTTCGCTGCCGATCCGGCGGCGCTGCTGAACAATCCCAAGCTGCCGCCGCTTTTGCCGGACGTGCTCACCCGCGACGAAGTCGAGCGCCTGCTTGCCCAGCCGGATATGAGCGCGAATCTGGGGTTTCGCGACCGGACCATGCTGGAGATGCTCTACGGTGCCGGGCTGCGGGTTTCGGAGCTGGTGGCCTTGACCGCGCTCGACGTGGACCTGCAAACCGGCCGGCTTCGGGTTTTCGGCAAGGGCGCCAAGGAACGGGTCCTGCCCGTCCACGAGCTGGCCCTGACGCTGGTCGGGCGCTACCTGGACCAGGTCCGGGGTTCGTTCAAACCTCGGTGCAAGGCGCTGTTCCTGAACCGCTCGGGCCAGGCGCTCAGTCGCGTGGCCGTGTTCAAGAACATCAAGCGCTACGCCGTCATGGCCGGGATCGCCCGGCCGATCTCGCCGCACAGCCTGCGCCACTGCTTCGCCACCCATCTGCTGGAAGGCGGCGCCGATCTGCGGGTCGTGCAGATCCTGCTCGGCCACGCCGACATCAAAGCCACCGAGATTTATACCCATGTCCAGACCGAACGCATGCTGGCCGCGCACCGGGCCCATCACCCACGGGCGCGGTCTGGTATCGGCGGACTCGATGCGCTTGGGCATTTCTCGGGGAAAAAATAATCAATTTCGATTTCAAGAAAATCATTGCCGAGGCCGGGGCCTGGATGTAGACCGTTGCGAATCCCTTGAATGAATCCGGCAGGCGCTTGCGCCTTTCACCGCCTCGCCGGGCAAGACGGACCTCCGGGCGGGGCGCGGGCCGGAGTCGGACAACAACAATGCGGCGAATTCTCGTCTACACACACAATTCCATCGGCCTGGGCCACGCGGTCCGGACGCTTTCGGTCATCACCGGCATGCGCAAATGGCGGCCGGATCTGGATTTTTTGGTCATCTCCGGCGGCAGCGCCCCGCAGCTTTTCCTCAAGGAAGGCATCGACGTCGTCAAGCTGCCGGGCATCAAGCAGGAGATCGACAAGCCCGGCGCGCCCTTCAACCCTCGCTTTCTCAAGACCTTTTCCGTCTTCGACCTCTTCGACTACCGCACCAGAGTGATCCTGGACACGCTCGATTTCTTCAAGCCCGACGCGGTGATGGTGGAACACGCCCTGACCGGCCTGAAAGGCGAGGCCATTCCGCTGGTGCTGCGCAAAAACACCCGGCGCGGCCGGGCCGACGAATTCGCCCTGGTCCACCTCTCGCGCGGCATCTACCGCAGCGCCCCGCTGCTCTACGTGAGCCCCGACGGCTACGACGACGTCGGCGACCGCATCAACGTCGCCTCGGTGTACGATTACATCTACGTGCTCGAAGACCGCTCAGTCTGCGATTTCAACGCGGAATACCTCGGCGACGGCCCGGAACTCGCCGCCAAAATCCGCTACCTGGGCCGCATCACCTCCAAAACCCGCCAGGAATTGCCCGCGCGCCAGGAAGTCCTCAACCACTATGCGCTGTCCGAAAAAAGCCTGGCCGTCATGTCGCTCGGCCGTCACGGACAGGTCGGCGGACTGGCCGGAAAATTTTTTGAGGCGTTCGAGCGCATGGGGCTCTTGGACGCGTATCAGGTCGTCATGTCGTTCGACCCCTACCTGTCCGAGGAAACCAAGGCGGAGATCGCCGCCCACCCCCTGGCCGGCAAGGTCCGCTTTCTGCCGTTCGCCCACTCGATCATCGATCTGCTCTCGATCGCCGATCTGGCCGTGTGCCGGGCCGGATACAATATCGTCAACGAAGTGCTCCTGACCCAGACCAAAGCCGTGGTCGTCCCGGAACAGCACCCCAACCGGGAACAGGAACGCCGCGCCGCCACCATGCCCGAAAACATGGTCGTCATCCGGGCCGAGGAGGAAGTCCTCACGACCCGGCCCGACGAGGCGATCCGCGAGCTTCTGGCCCGCGAACCCTGTCTTTTCGCGCCCGACTACGACAAATACGCCGTGGGCCGGAGCATCCTCGAAGACCTCGAAAACTGGAACGCGGGCAGTTGAGCTATTCCCGCTCGTACGGCAACAGCCCCCGGCCTTCGCCGCCCCCGGCCCGCAGCCAGCGAACCTCCCCGTCTTCCAGGACGTAGGCGGCGTCCTTCGGATGCCCGGCCATGAGCGCCTCTTCCCGGGCGATGCCCAGATAGCGCTGCAAGAGCACCCGGCCAAACGCCAGATGCCCGACCGCCAACACCGGCCCGCAAGCGGCCTTCGCGGCCAGAAGCTCAAGCGCCAGGCCCGCGCGCTCCTCGGCGTCGGCGTACGACTCGCCGGCCGCCGGCTGGTCCTCCCAGTGCGAACGCAACCGGTCCCCGGCCGGAATGAAAAATTTGCGCGACTTGCCCGTGAACTGCCCGGCGTGCAAATCGATCAGCTCCGGCATTTCCACGGACGCCAGCCCCAAAATCTCGCCGTAAATGGCCGCGCTGGCCACCGCCCGGCCAAGCGGCGAACACACCAGCCCGGCTGCGCCCAGGCCGGCAAGCGCCGCCGCCAACTGCTTCGTTGCGTCCCGGCCGGACCGGGTCAACGGACTGTCGTCGCGCCCCAGAATAAATTGCTTGCGATTGGATATCGTCTGCCCGCACCGGGCCAAATAAATCCGCATTCCCGCCTCCTTGCTTGCTCGATAGCCGCCCCCATACCCCCCCTGCCCTCCCCGGGCAAGGCCGGGGGAGGGGGGGAGCGGGGAGTGGAGGGGATGGGATGGAGAGAAATCCGGGGGGAAAACCCCTTTTTTTCAAAAAAGGGGTTTTCCCCCCAGACCCCCCTTTCCCCAAAAAACTTTACCGGATATTGGGGGAGCGGGAAAATGATACATCCCTTGGAAAATGATGGACGATACACACCAGGCCATTGTCGAAAAGACAAGGCCATCGACGAGCGGGCCCGGAGGGACGATTCCCCATGACCGGTAAAATCCAGGCCGAGACGATCGTCACCGCCCACAACAACGCCGATTTCGACGCCCTGGCGGCCATGGTCGGGGCCGGCAAGCTCTATCCCGAGGCGGCGCTCATCTTTCCCGGGTCGCAGGAAAAGAACATCCGCTCTTTTTTCCTGCAAAGCGCCACCTATCTCTTCAATTTCAAGGCCTTCAAGGACATCGACCAACAGTCGGTCAAGCGGCTGGTGCTGGTCGACACGCGCCAGCGCTCCCGGGTGGCGCACGTAGCGCCGATTCTCGACAAGCCCGGGCTGATCATCGAGGCCTTCGACCACCATCCCGATTCCGAGGACGATCTGCCCATGGAACGCGCCGTGGTCTTGCCCTGGGGGTCGACCACGGCGATCCTCGTCAAGTACATCCGCGAACGCGGCGTGCCGCTCGGCGTCGAGGAGGCCACCATTTTAGGGCTTGGAATCTACGAAGACACCGGCTCGTTGACCTTCAACTCCACCACCCAGTACGATCTGGAGGCGGCCGCCTGGCTGCGCGGCCAAGGCATGGACCTCAACGTCATCGCCGATCTGCTCACCCGCGAACTGTCGGCCGAGCAGGTGACGCTGCTCTCGGAACTGCTCGAATCCGCCCAGACCCACAAGATCAACGGCATCGAGGTGGTCATCACCCAGGCCAGCACGGAACACTACGTGGGCGATTTCGCCCTGCTGGTCCACAAGATGATGGACATGCAGAACATCCGCGTGCTTTTCGCGCTCGGCCGCATGAAGGACCGGGTGCATCTTGTCGCCCGGTCGCGCAGCGCCGACGTGGACGTCGGGCGCATCTGCACCTCGCTTGGCGGCGGCGGCCATCCCTACGCCGCCTCGGCCTCGATCAAGGACAAGACCCTGACCCAGGCGCGCGAGGAACTCTTCGCCCTGCTCTATTCCCAGATCAATCCGCAGATCCTGGTCCGCCAGATCGCCAGCCGCCCGCCCGTGACCGTGACCGAGGACCGGCCGATCGCCGAGGCGGTCGAGATCATGAACCGTTACGGACTCAAAGCCATGCCCGTGACCCGGACCGGCTCCATGGTCCTGGCCGGGCTGATCGAGGGCGGCCTGGCGGCCAAGGCCCTGGGACACGGCCTGGGCAAGATGCCGGTCAGCGAATACATGCAGCGCGAACCGGCGTCCGTCGCCCCGGACACCGATCTCTATCCGGTCATGGAAATCGTTCTCGGCCAGGGGCAACGGTTGGTGCCGGTGCTGGAAAACGGAGAAGTCGCGGCGGTGGTCACCCGCACCGACCTGATCAACACCCTGATCCAGGAACCGGCCCGCATCCCGGAATCCCTGCTCCCCGAACGCAAGCACGAACGCAACATCGCCACGCTCTTGCGCGACCGACTGCCCGAAAATCTGCTGGCCATCCTGCGCCAGGCCGGGGAACTGGCCCAGGCCATGGGCTTTTGCGCCTACGCCGTGGGCGGCTTCGTGCGCGACATCCTCTTGCACCAGGACAATTTCGACCTCGACCTGGTCGTCGAGGGCGACGGCATCGCCTTTGCCGACGCCCTGGCCGGAAAACTCGGCGGCCGGGTCAAGGCGCACCACAAATTCAAGACCGCCGTCGTCATCCTGCAAAACGGCCGCAAGATCGACGTGGCCACCGCCCGCCTGGAATACTACGAATACCCGGCCGCCCTGCCCACGGTCGAACTATCCTCGATCAAGATGGACCTCTACCGCCGCGACTTCACCATCAACGCCCTGGCCGTGCATCTCAATCCCGGCGAGTTCGGCCGCCTGGCCGATTTCTTCGGCGCCCAGCGCGACATCAAGGAACGCGTCATCCGCGTCCTGCATTCGCTGTCCTTTGTCGAAGACCCGACCCGCATCCTGCGGGCCATCCGCTTCGAGCAGCGCTTCGGCTTCCGCATCGGCCAGACGGCCGAACGCCTGATCAAAAACGCCGTGGAACTCGGTTTTTTCCGCAAACTCTCGGGCGCGCGCCTGTTCCGCGAGATCCTGCTCATCCTGGAAGAGGCCTCGCCGCTCGCCTGCCTGCGCCGCATGAGCCAGTTCGGCCTGCTCATCGCCATCCATCCCCTGCTCGACCTGGACAGCCCCAAAATCGCCCTGCTCGAAGAAGTCGAAACCGTCCTGAACTGGCAACGCCTGCTCTACCTCGCGCCGCCGGTCGAGGAATGGCGCGTCTGGCTGCTCGCCCTGGTCGCCGGGTTCGACGATGAACAGGCCGCCCTGGCCGGCAAACGCCTGCACTTCACCAAACGCGCGGAAAGGGAATTCACCGTCCTGCGCCAGGCCATCCGCGGCACGGCCAACAAGATCACAACCTGGGAATACCGCAAGGGCCGCCTAAGCGAACTGTCCGCCATCCTTGAAATATTACCCCTGGAAGGCGTGCTCTACCTCATGGCCCGCAACAAGAACGAAAACATCCGCAAACACATCTCGCTCTACCTGACCAAACTGCGCGGCCTCAAAATCGAAATCACCGGCCAAGACCTGGTGAACCTGGGCGTCGCCCCAGGCCCCGCGCTCGGCGCCATCCTCTCCCAAGTCAGAGCCGCACGCATCGACGGCGCCGCCGATTGCCGCGCCGACCAACTGGCCTTGGCCGAAAAAATCGCCCGGGGCGGGTTCGACGTCGGGCCGGGGGAATAATCCCTCCGGGGGCCAAAGGGGCTGCGCCCCTTTGGAATCCCCGCCCAGGGGCGCTGCCCCGGACCCCGCCAGGGGCGCTGCCCCTGGACCCCGCCGGGGGCGATGATCGCCCCCGGACCCCCACGACAGGGTGTGGCGATGGATGTCTGAACGGCCGGCGCTCGACGCCTGGCCTCTAGGAGGGGCGATTCACGAATCGCCCTCTTTTCCCGTCTTGACTCCCGCCGGAGATATCGGGTAAATGCGACTTGTTGCCGACATCCAGGAACACGGTGCAATTCCGTGGCGGACCCGCCGCTGTAATCGGGGACGCGTGAAGGCTTGGCGTTACGCCGGTCACTGAGGGGAAATCCCTTGGGAAGGCTGCCTTCGCGCGCTTGATCCGAGAGCCAGAAGACCTGTCGCGACATTATATTTTCGAAATCCGATGGCAAAGGGTTTCGGCGGCTTACACCGTCGGAGCCCTTTTTTTATTGCGGGCCGCTCCGCCCAAGCAGGGGCCGGGGGCGGCAGCCCCCTGGGGAAAAAATAGTGGTTCTGGTTTTCGATCGGTCCCAAAAGCGGCGTCAAGACACTGTGAATATAGTTTTTTCCTGAAAACTTAAACCAGGAGGTGAAGTATGAAGAAAGCCAAGAAACCCGTGGTGATCGCCTTCCGCAAGGCCTGCAAGGCCGACGGCACCGGCCTGTCGCACTACATTCTCATGGACAAAAAGGCCCGCTGATGCCGATTGCGGACACGCAAACCCAGGCGGCCCGGCCCTCGGGCCGCCTGGCCAATACCGGCATCGGCCCGACGTTCTCGCCCATCGACATCGGACACCCTGACTACCTGGCCGTGGTCGAGCCGGACACCGCCTTCTGGTCGCTCGTGCGCAAGGACTCGCTCGCCGATGTCCTGACCGGCAAGCGTTTCCTCGCCGCCTATCTGGAGAAGGCCGAAGTCTTCGCCGCCCAGATGGAGGGGCTGCGCTTCGGCCTGACGCCCTCGGCGGTCTATTTCAACCCCACCGAGCGCTGCAACCTCAACTGCGCCTATTGCTACATCCCGGCGGACATGCGCGCCCACGGCGAGCACATGAGCACCGCGCGCCTGCTCGAAGCCCTGGAAATTCTTGAAAAACATTTCCGTTCGGTCATGCCCGAGGGACGCCTGCCCCAGATCGTGTTCCACGGCGCCGAACCGCTGCTCAACCGCGAGGCGGTGTTCGCGGGCATCGAGAAATTCGACGACCGGATGCGTTTTGGCGTGCAGACCAACGCCACCCTGCTCGACGACGAGGCCATTTCGTTTTTGACCGGCCGGGGCGTCGGCGTCGGCATTTCGCTCGACGGCCGCACCGCCGCGGTCGCCGACCGGGCGCGGGTCAACTGGAACGGCCAGGGCGTCTCGAAAAAAGTCGTCGCGGCCATGAAAAAGCTGCGCGGCTATCCCGGTTTCAACGTGATCTGCACCGTCACCTCGCGGAACCTGCGCGCCCTGCCCGGCATCGCCGAATATTTCCACGAAAACGAAGTCCCGGCCTGCCTGCTCAACATGGTGCGCTGCACCCTGCCCGGGGCGCGCGAAATCAAGCCCGGCGACGAAGAGGCCGCGACCTGGTTCGTCAAGGCCCTGGAAAAAACGCACGAGCTCTACCGCAAGACCGGCCGCAAGCTGGTGGTGGCCAATTTCGCCAACATCATCCTCGGCGTCGTCGCGCCCACGGCCCGCCGGCTCATGTGCGACATCTCGCCCTGCGGCGGCGGACGCTGCTTCTTTGCGCTCGCGCCCGGCGGCGACGTGTTCCCGTGCAGCGAATTCGTCGGCCTGCCCGATTTTAGGGGCGGCAACCTGTTTGACGACCAGATCCCGGATATTCTTAAGTCCCCGGCCTTCGCCAAAGTCACCGGCCGCAAGGTCGAGGACATCGAACCGTGCAAGCGCTGCGCCGTGCGCCATTTCTGCGGCTCGCCCTGCCCGGCCGAAGCCGTCGAAATGAACGGCGGCATGGACCGGCCCGGGGCTTTTTGCCGCTTCTACGAACGCCAGGCGCGCTACGCCCTGCGCCTGATCGCCGAGGGCCGCCACGATGATTTCCTCTGGGACGGCTGGGACGCCGACGCCGAAACCGTGTTCGACCTGCGCATGATATGAAGACCGGGGGCAAGGGGCGCAGTCCCTTCCCCCTGGTTCCTTCCTTCCTCCACGAACTTGCCCAACGGGCCGGACCCGTGTATACACGGGCCGATGGACGTACTTTGGGCGCCGTGGCGCATGGATTATATCATCGGTCCCAAGCCGGATTCGTGCGTGTTCTGCATTCCGGAGGACGACCGTGAGGACGCCGAACGGCTGGTTTTATACCGTGGCCTCACGGCGTATGTGATCATGAACAAGTACCCGTACAACTGCGGGCATCTCATGGTCGCGCCGTATCGCCACGCGGGCTGCCTGACCTGCCTGACCGGGGCCGAGGCGCGCGAGACCATGCAGCTGACGCGGCTGAGCGTGGCGGTGCTCAACAAGGCGTTTTCACCGCAGGGAATCAACGCCGGGTTCAATCTCGGCGCGGCCGCCGGGGCGGGGATCGCGGCGCATCTGCATTTCCAGATCGTGCCGCGCTGGAACGGCGACAATTCCTTCATGGCGGTTTTCGGCGATACCCACGTCATACCCGAACACTTGCGCCGGACCTACGAACGGATGCAACCCATGTTCCGGGAACCGGACATCCAGGCCATAATCCAGGAGGATGCATAATGCGCTATATCAAAGCCCTATTTTTGATCGCTTTTTTCTTTGTTTCCATGCTCTTTTTCGTGCAGAACACCGACGATTTGTCGCGCGCGCTGGTGATCAGGCTCTCCGTGCTCTCCTGGAGCTACGCCTCAGCCGAATTGCCCATCTACCTGTTGATCCTGGGCAGTTTCGCCATCGGCGCCTTGGCCGCCTGCCTGTATTTCATCGCCGACAAGATCCGCTGCGCGACGCGCCTGAGCGAGGCCAAGGCCCGGGTGTCCTCGCTGGAAAAAGAATTGTCGCAGCGCAACGTCCCGGCGGTCGTGCGGCCGTCCGGCATCACCCTGTCCGATCCGGCTCCGGTCCAATCGGCTCAAGATCAATAGGGCCAGCCCCCGCGATGAACTTCCGCATGCCGCGCCCGCGTCCGGTTTCGCGCGGGCGCGGCGGGTGAGCCCGTGAATCCGGTCAAACTCCCCCCGGCCCTGGATCAATACGTCCGGCTCAAGCAGGAATACCCCGACGCCCTGCTGTTTTACCGCATGGGCGATTTCTACGAGCTTTTTTTCGAGGACGCCCGGGCGGCCTCGCGCGAGCTCGGCATCACGCTCACCTCGCGCAATCCGGGCGCGGAAAACCCCGTGCCCATGGCCGGGGTGCCTCACCACGCCGTCTCCGGCTACCTGGCCCAGCTCTTGGAAAAAGGCTTCAAGATCGCGATCTGCGACCAGATCGAAGATCCCAAACTCGCCAAGGGCCTGGTCAAGCGGGCCGTGACCCGGGTGCTCACGCCCGGCACCGTGTCCGAGGACGAAAGCCTTGAGTCCAAGGCCCACAACTACTTGTGCGCCGTGTTCTGGGACGCCGGCGCAAACGCCGGGGGGCTCGCGTTCATCGATTATTCCACGGGCGAGTTTTCCGGTCTGTGCGCGAAACGCGAGCGCGACCTGTGGCAATGGCTGATCAAGCTCTCCCCGCGCGAGATCATCGCGCCGCAAGCGCTGGAAATTCCCGGGCCGGTCAAAGAAACACGGGCGCTGATCAACGCCTATCCCGCCTCGCCCTATTTCGACCGCGCTCAGGCCGTGGACAAGATCCTCGCCGCCCAGGGCGTGGCGCAATTGTCCACGCTCGATCTCGACGACAAGCCGGAACTGGTCCGGGCCATGGGCGCCCTGCTGCTCTATCTGGTGCAGACCCAGAAGCATCCGCTGTCGCATCTGGGCCAGTTCACGCAGGTGACGCCCGGCGACCACCTGCTCATCGACGAAGTCACCGAGCGCAATCTGGAGCTTTTTCGCCGCCTGGACGGCCGCAAAGGCCCGGGGACATTGATTCACGTCCTGGACCAGACGCTTACGCCCATGGGCGGGCGCCTGCTTGAGACCAGGCTGCGCCAGCCCTGGCTTGACGCCGGAAAAATCGCCTACGACCAGGACGCGGTGGCGTTCTTCGCGCAGAACGACGGCGTCCTGCTCGACCTGCGCCGCGCCCTGGACCGGGTGTACGACCTGGAGCGGCTTTCCACCCGCATTTATCTCAACCGCACCGCGCCGCGCGATTTCGCCGCCCTGCGCGAAAGCCTGGCCGCCCTGCCCGGGGCGCACGCCGCCCTGGCCGATGCGGCCGGATCGGGCGACAAACTTCCGGCGGCGCTCGACGATCTCCTGGCCGCCTGGGACGGACTCGACGACCTGCGCGCCACGCTTGCGGCGGCGCTGGTGGATTCGCCGCCGGTTTTGGTCAGCGAGGGCGGGCTCTTCCGGCCGGGTTACGACCGCGAACTCGACGAACTGCTCGAACTCTCCGAACACGGCGAGGCCAAACTCAAGGAATTATTGGAAGAAGAGCAGCGCGCCGGCGGCCTGCCCAAGCTCAAACTCGGCTACAACCGGGTGTTCGGCTATTATTTCGAGCTCTCCCGGGCGGCCGGACAGCCCCCGGCGCATTTCGTGCGCAAACAGACCCTGGCCGGAGTCGAACGCTACGTCACGCAGGCCCTGAGCACGCTCGAAGAAAAGCTCCTCAGCGCCTCGGACTCTCGCAAGTCAATGGAATACAAACTTTTTTGCGAACTGCGCGAACTCGTGGCCGCGGCCCGGGCGCGACTGATGGCCATGGGCCGGGCGCTGGGACTGCTCGACTACTACCAGAGCCTGGCGGCCGCGGCGCGCAAATGGGACTGGGTCCGGCCGGCGGTCACGCGCGACCTGGACATCGTCATCAAGGCCGGCCGCCATCCGGTGGTCGAGGCGCAGGCGGCGCCGGGCAGCTTCATCCCCAACGACGTGACCATCGACGCGGCCGGACGCATCGCGATCATCACCGGCCCGAACATGGCCGGAAAGTCCACGGCGCTGCGCCAGACCGCGATCATCGTCATCCTGGCCCAGATGGGCTCCTTCGTCCCGGCGCGCGAGGCGACAATCGGCCTGGCCGGGCGGGTGTTCACCCGGGTCGGCGCCTCGGACAACCTGGCCCAGGGACAAAGCACCTTCATGGTGGAGATGACGGAGACCGCGCGCATCCTGCGCCAGGCCGGACGCGACAGCCTGGTCATCCTGGACGAAATCGGCCGGGGCACGAGCACCTTCGACGGCCTGTCGCTGGCCTGGGCCGTGGTCGAAGACCTGGCCGCGCGGCCCGGCGGCGGCGTGCGCACCCTGTTCGCCACCCACTATTTCGAGCTGACCGGCCTGGAAGGCCGCCTGCCGGGCGTGCGCAACCTGAACATCGCGGTCAAGGAATACAAGGGCGACATCGTTTTTTTGCGCCGCCTGGTTCCCGGACCGGCCGACCGCAGCTACGGCATCGAAGTGGCCAGACTCGCCGGCGTGCCGCGCCCGGTGGTCGCCCGGGCGCGCGAAATCCTGGCCGGACTGGAAAAAAAAGGCAAACAGCTGCGCGGCGAAACCATACGCGCCATCACCGAAAACCAGCCGCTCCTGCCAGGCCTGCCCGCGCCGCGCGAAACCTGTGCGCAACCGGACCCGCCGGACGAACATCCGCTTGTGAAAAAATTTACCGCCCTGGATATTGACCGCCTCACCCCTCTTGAGGCACTCAACCTGCTCCACGAATGGAAGAACGCCTTTGGAGGCGAATAAAGCGAATCGGGGGAAAACCCCTTTTTGAGGCAGAGGGCGTCGGCCAGCGCTTCGCGCTGACGACGCAAGGTGAGAGTTGGAAAATGGCGACATTTTCAACTCTCACCTTGCCCCGAGCCCCCCTTTCCCCAAAAAAACTTTAAAGTTTTTTGGAGGTGGGGGTTCGGGGGAGGAACCTTTTTTTCAAAA
>JADFXV010000033.1 GCA_015233395.1 Desulfovibrionaceae bacterium | reverse complement strand
AAATCGTTCGCGAGCGATGCAAACGGGTGAAATTGGAACGGATCATGCGAAATTGGATTCCGTTGGGCGCAAAATCCCGTGAGAGACAGGAAAGACAACAGGTCTCGGAAATTGCGCAGGGGTCTCTTCTATGATTCAATTAACAAATTGGCTTACCCATGGCAACAACCCTAAACACAGGAGGACGTCAATGGAATCTAATGCGTTCACATTTGAACTACTGGAAATCGACAAAATCAGGGAAATGATTTCTGGAGAAGTTGAAGAATCGACAACGAACCAAATCATGATGATCTTAAAAGACAATTGTCAGGGTGTTAAACTCATATCAGTCACAGATTTGAGAGAACTGCTCTGCGACTATTTATCTCCAAAACATCTATTTGATGTAATGCACGCCGTTAAATCAAATCAACCTTAAGAGACTACATGCGCATCTGCCGTTCTTGAGATTCATAGTTGTATAGCCGAGTTTTGAGAACGGCAGAGTGCATCATACGGTGAAATCGGAATGGCCTTATGCACCATGTTTAGAGTCAAACTTTAGAAAATATTCAGCCCAGTCAAAGAGAATGAAACGGACAATTAAAATGACTTCACCATTCATCAAGAATTATGATTCACAAAATACTCATGACCATTCTCAATCGAAGCAGCCGTGACGATTCATCTCAACAACTTGAAAAGTCCGAATTAAGCGATTTAAAACAGATGGATATCTGAAAATTTCGGTCAACCGAAATCGCACGATGAGCACTGGCCCTGTCCACCCAATCACCCCGTGACCATTGCGCAAGCCCGAGGATACCCTTCAGGATTCAAAACCCCTACCCTGGAGGATTCCTTATGAGCTTCGACAACTTCAAACTTATCTTTAGCTACTCCAGAAAACAAGCGCTTGATGACGGTGTCCTTGTCGACATCACTCAAGAGGCTAAAGAAAGTGGCTTCAAGATACCAGTCGCAGTATCAGACAATTTATTTCACGAATATATTAACCCACCACCTGGACTGGAAGGAGAAGGGCAGTCAGCACGAGGCAGACTTCATGATGTGCTGCACATGCTGAAAGTTGCCATCTCATCCAATAAAAATGAGCCGATGCTGTTCTTTGATGTCTTGTTTCTTATGCGCCATGGACACCATGATAAGGTAGAGCTTTTTGCAGAGATAGGACCCGATGGCGCCGGGAAACCATGCATGACGATTTGCCTTCCGTCGGATCGCTAAAATAGGTCTTATTGTCCTCCGCTTTCCCCTCCCTCCAATTGTCCACCCTTGGGGGCCTGGCCCTGGGGGTGGATTTCGCGCAGAACACCCCCAATCCTGCGAGTTTTCCAAAATTTTGACCCCTACTACCCCAAACCCCAAAACGGGCAGGAGGAGCGAAATATGCGCGTTTAAAGGGGGATGACGATTAGAGATGGAATTTTTACCATTATTTCACCGTGATATTTAGCCATTCTATATAGAGATATTCCAAGGAAACAATTCCCAGGAGGTATCTAAAATGGCGAAGAAAATCTCTTCCGAGATCAAAAAGCAGGTGATGGAGAGCAAGTACAATCCGACCAAGCTTCGCCAACTGTGCGAAGAAGGCGTTCCGGCCATGGAGGCAAAGAAGGAACTGGGCCTAAGCTCAATGCAGAGCTTACGGCAGCACTTGATGCGACTTTCAGTCGAATCGCAGAACCTGATGTCCCTGCCTGGATTATATGAACGTAGCTCGACTCAGGTCAGGCTCACGAAACACGGTATCAAGATGAGCTTCTCCAAGCTCAAGGCCGCCGGGATCGAATATCCCGAGCATACCGAATTTCGCATGGAGTTCGATGATGAGAAGGAGCAAATCATTCTCACTCGGACTGGCATTGGCACTGGCCAATTCGACCAAGACGAATTCTCCGACAGCTTACCGAGTGAAGGTTAAAAAGGGGAGTCACAGCAAGAGTTGCGCTGTGACTCCTCCTTCCAATTTGTTTTAATGAGAATCACCCTGCAGCCGAAAAGGGATTAGTGTGGAGTCACCTAAAACGGGTGAACCTAGACCTCATTTGCTTTGAACAGTGCTATGCAGGCAGAATCAAGTTCCGCTCTGGCTCATCAAGTTGGCGGTGACTGTTCGTTGAGTGGTCTCTCCCCTGGCATCAACCATCCGGGGTGGTCCTCCTTCAGGCCCATGGTGGGACATTCACCTTTTCTCGGAATCTTAGATAGTTAATTGCCATGATCACCATGGAATACTCAGTGACTTGCGCCACCTGTATGAAGTAGGTGTATGAGGTGTATGAGACTTATATTAATGTTGCATGATGTATAATACACATAAATACGCATGATATGCATGCAGTAGCAACTGTAAAAATGCACATCTAAACGAGTTACGTGATGTTGCTATACACATCGCCGCGCCTCGTCTACAAAAAAATAGAGTCTATTTTTTCATTAAATTGTTGACAAGTCCAAGGGTAATGACTATCTAGCACTTGCTGGACTGGCATTTATCGCCCACCAGCTGTTCTTTGACAGTTGAATAGGAGTGTGCGCAGCGGACATGCCGGAGAGAGTATGTCCTATAGTGAGTTAGACAAGGTCTTGGAAGGACTCAAAAAACCTTCCGAGCCCAAGAGGTCTACTGTCAATCCTTTCGCTAGCTATGGAAAGGAATCTGTTGCCTCCCCTGAACTAGGCTCGACGCAGCCAGCAAAAGCACCGCCGCCGGTGTCGATGCCCGTGTCGGCTCCGCCGGTGACGCCTACACAATCAACCCGGTCTGCGCCTGTGCCAGGGGCCAATCCTTTCGCAGCTGCAAGTGGCAAGGTTGCCGATGAAGACAAGAAAGCCAAAAGCAACCCTGAAACTTGTTTATACGACTATGTTAGCAAGCTAGAGCTTTTTTTGTCGAAGGCTGGCGAGCCGATGGCGACAATAACGCATAATAATATACCTCTCAATCTTCACATTGATTCGCAAGTGTTTAAAGACCACTTATTATATCACGTTGTAATGAAATTTAAGTCTGTTCCTGAACGCAAGGTTATAAATGATGCCGTTTATCTTGCAGAAAGTTTGGCTAGATTTTCAAGAAATAAGATTGAATTGTACAACCGGATGCATTTTGATGGACATAAACTCATATTAGACTTGAATCGAAGCGATGGATATTATGTTGTAGCCGATGGAAGCGGATGGGCTTTAACGCAAACTGTCAATTGTAAATTCATCCGCTTTCCCCATTCTTCGCCATTACCCTTGCCTGATTCGAACGGCAACGTCCTTGAACTTTTGCCGTTCTTGAATATTGAGAATGAGTACGATAAAATCCTAGTCACTTGCTGGGTGATTGCCGCTTTTATTACCACCATCCCTCGCGCAATCCTCTGCCTCAATGGTTCAGCGGGCTCGGCTAAGACCACCCAGGCAACCATGCTCAAGGGTTTGGTTGATCCTTCCCTTGAAGGCGGAATGTACATCCGCAGCAGAGAAGACGAATTGGCATTGCTGCTTAACCAGTCTGCTGTCCCCTTCTTCGACAACCTCTCCAGTCTTCCCAAAGGCATCGAAAATCTTCTGTGCGTGGCGACTACTGGAGGCGGATTCGGTAAGAAAAAACTGTACACTGATAATGATGTAATCACGTATTCATTCAAAAAGCCCATCATTATCACGGGAATCAACATTCCTTATGATGCTCAAGATTTGATGGACAGAACTATTAGCATCGAGCTTAGCCGGATTAGTGAAGAAAACAGACGTTATGAATCCGAAGTTATGTCCGAATTTGAAGCTGCCAAGCCCCGTATCCTCGGAGGCGCGCTCAATGTTCTTTGCGGAGCGATAAGACGTTTACCATCGGTGAAACTCACTCATCGCCCCAGAATGGCTGACTTTGCCCTGTGGATATCGGCGATTGCGGAAGAGATTGGAGAAAAGAACGGTTTCAGCGCAGCCAAAGCCCAGGAAGCCATGAAGCAAGCCATGGACCGGGGCTATGGATCAAGCATCGCCGCCGACAAGTTTATCCTTGGGCTGATTGATTTCCTTGATGCTCTTGAAGGAACAGGTCTTCATGAGGTTACTGGAACGGTCAGCCAGTGCCATCAAGCGTTTTCGGATCACGTGCTGGCCCTGGATCGTGCGGCAGATTACATTCCTTCAACCCCGCAATTGTTCTCAAAGATCCTCAAGAAGTATGTACCTGTCCTGGAGGTCAATGGCTGGTTGTTGAAGTTCTCGGATAATCGCAAGAATGGTCGCTTCCTGACGTTCACGAAGAAGACCCACGGCAATACCCCGATCTAACCCTTTACACCCGCTGCGCCACTCCTGCGACTGTCCCTTATGCCGTCACTACAAGAGCTAGTGCTTCATACCATTCCAGACTTTAACCATATGAAAATATTAAATAAAAAAACGGGTGGAGATGGTGGCGGTGGTGGCGATGATTTTTAAAAGTTATTTTAAAATCAAAATACATTTACCCTTGTGAATGAATATTACATGCTGTTCCCTTCCCCAACAGAAGAAAATCAAAACACCTCCCCCAGAAAGAGAAGCAGAACATGAGTCATACCTATTTGCAGTGGAGTATAATAAAATCTTTCTAGAGATTATTGATAATAATAATTGCTTTGAATGTCTATCTGTTCCATAAAATGAAGATTGAAATCCTGTAACTAAATCAAAGAAATTTCTTTTGTTCTAAACAGAAGAATAATGTTTTATTTTGAATTTATTTTACAAATAGGTTTCAAATTTCATCGCCACCATCGCCACCACCTCCACCCCCTGCCGAAGCACTAAATCAAGCTCAATAGTGTCGAAGGTGTTTGAGTTAATTTGACAATGTCATGTCGATTCCTTTTCCGTTAATAATTAATTGCTTTAAAGCTTGTGTTTAACAATGTCTCATAAAGACTAAGATCAACTTGTCCTTTTAGTCATTCATATCTGTTTTTTACTGATCTTTTTGTAAAGATATATAAAGCCATATGGCGAAACCCTTTTGCAGAAGGAGGTCATATGGCTTTAGTGGTGACTGCTTCTTTAGGAGTAGCTCAGCAAATATTAAAGTCACAACTCGCCAGAGAAATACTTTTTAAAACGTTGAAAGTCGTCGTCGTCATCATGATTGATGAGGTACTTCGAAAAAAACGTTGAAGAGTATTTCGGGAAGGGAAGTTGCTCTTTACGAGTGGCTTCCTTTCTTTTTTACCTCTTTGAACGGCAGGAGACTCAGTGTCTTTTGCCGTTTTTTATGTCTCATTGAAACAGATATTGATTGTCAATGTACAATTTCAGTGCCTTGTCAACGTCGAACGCGCCTGCCCCAAATAATTTTCAAAAACCTTGAAAAAAGTTTGCTCCGGCAGCCCAGGCCCTTGGGTCGCTGATGAAGTTCTTTACCCACATGAAGGAGTTGACGATTGAGGTGTTGAAGGTCTTAGCAGGATCAATCTTGCACAATTTACATGCTATTTCAGTGTGTTAAGCATACTCCATGGACAAGAGCAGGCCCGTTGGCCCTTACCACACCACGCAGTCGGCTGCAAGCTACCTGGACTACAACTACGATTACTTCCGAACAATTGTGACGAAGTACCGCATCCCTCGTCGCGGCCCCGCCAAGAACCGGTTCGCACAGTCGGACCTGGATGCTTTCATGGCCGATCCCCAGTGCTTCCTGGAGAAGCCATCCGAGGTGAAGCCGATCAAACGGAAAATTCAAACCATCCCCTTGTAAGGAGGACAGCTCATGAGCGTTCATGAACGCCCCAATGGCACCGTGTTCGTTCGCTACCGTGAAAACGGTAAGCAGCAGAACCGGACGTTTGGCAATGGTCCTGGCGCTCTCGCAGAAGCGAAGGCTTTTGACCTGGCCGTGAAGGAAAAGAAGAAGGTCCAGAACCAGGAGGTGACTTCATCGATACCGTTTCAGCCGGGACAGCCTGTCTATGCGGATCAAATCGCTGTCGCATGGCACCAGGACAAGAAGGCCGCTGGCCGAGCCCGCTGGGTTGACGAGTTCGCTCACACGCTGAACAAGGAAATCCTGCCCGAGATAGCCGTGGTGCCGGTTGAGCAACTGACCCAGCAATACTTGGTCAACTTCATCCACGGCATCCGCAAAGGGCGCTCGCCGATCACCGTTGATCGCTACCTCAGCTACATCAAATGCATGTTTCAGTGGGCTGTCAGGCACCGGATCATCAACCGCAACCCGCTGGAGCTTTGGTCCAAGCGGAAGGAAGCGCCCAAGGACTTCAAGCTTACTCACGAAGACGTGAAGAAGATCATCGAAGTCGCTCCGCCGCACCTCGCATGGGCTGTCGAAGTGGCGTACAACCTCGGGGTTCGCACAGGCGAATCCGAGTTGCTTGCCCTCAAGTGGAAACACGTGGACTGGGACAGCGGCTACGTCCGCGTCTACGGTAGGAAAACCAAGGCCTGGAGACGCGTGAAGGTGTCCCCGAAGTTCCTGGAAAAGCTCAAACTCAAGAAAGCTGAGGCTCAAACTGAGTTCATAGTGGAATACCAGGGACGCCAATTGAAGCGTATCAGCAAGGCCTTCAGGACAGCTTGCAAGAAAGCTGGCATATCAGACGACATCATTTCCTATGATATCCGGCACCTGTTCTGCTCAACCCTGTTGTCCAAGGGCGCGTCGGTGAGGACGGTCAGTGCTATGATGGGGCACGCGAATCCGAGTATGACCCTCGGCAGGTATGGGCACATCATGCCCGGCGACGAGGAACGCGCTGCGGCCCTCCTGCCGGAGCTGGACTAGCTGAACCGCATGGGAACCAAGCTGCACAGGGAGGGGCAGAAATGTCCCTCCCTCAATATTTTTCAAGACAACAGAAAATGAAACAGCAACCCGTACCTCATGTCTCATTCGGTGTTGGAGGAAGTATGGAGGTTTTGCAGGAGGGTGTCTGAAGCGCCAGGGTAATCAGGGGTTGACACTGTTCCAGGCCATACACCTTCATACTCAGTGATTACATGGGCTTAAACAGTTCTCTCCAACATCGCGGTCAACACAAGGTTCACCAGGAGGTTGACAGCAACGAAAAATGGACCAGTCAACTTTATGCGTTAACCGGTCCATTTTCTTGGGGAAATTTGTGGTCGGGATGAGAGGATTTGAACCTCCGGCCCCCTGAACCCCATTCAGGTGCGCTACCAGGCTGCGCTACATCCCGACACGCGGACCGCTTACCTAGACCCCTTGAATCGCCTTGTCAACAATTCGTGACGCCTGGCGCTGCAACGAAAAAAGCGAAAGCGGAGGTCATAAACCCGTGGTTTCGCCTGGGCTGGCCAACCTCGCCCGGTGTCCGGGCGCGCGGGCGCGGCTTGAAAATTTCCGCTGATCGGCCCAATATGAACGGGAACAAATAGACCCTGGATTTTCGCGCTCCGGCAATCTGAAGCACCAGGTTGATCCGGCCCGGACTGGCCGGTCAGCCAAAGGAACCATGCATGAAACTGTATTCCTGGAACGTCAACGGACTGCGCGCCGCCGCGAACAAGGGGTTTCACGACTGGCTCGCCGCCTGCGGAGCCGACGTCGTCGCCCTGCAGGAAACCAAACTCCAGGCGCATCACGAGGCGGATTTCGCGGCTCTCCCGGACTACGAAGCCGTCTGGTCCAGCGCCACGGTCAAAAAAGGCTACTCCGGCGTGGCCTGCCTCTATAAAACGCCGCCGCTTTCCGTCTCCCTCGAACTGCCTCAGGCGGCCTATCAAGGCGAAGGACGGCTGATCCTCCTGGAATACCCGGAGTTTTACTTCTTTAACGTCTACTTTCCCAACGGCCAGATGAGCCCGGAGCGCCTGGACTACAAAATGGGGTATTACCGGGCGTTTCTGGAATACGCCCAGGAAAAGCGCCGGACAAAACCCATCGTGGTCTGCGGCGACTTCAACACCGCGCACAAGGAAATCGACCTGAAAAACCCCAGGGAAAACGAAAAGACCTCGGGCTTTCTGCCCAGCGAACGCGCCTGGCTCGACGCCTTCGTCGAGGCCGGCTACCTGGACACGTTCCGCATGTTCACCCCCGAAGGCGGACACTATTCCTGGTGGACCTACCGCTTCGACGCGCGCGCGCGCAACGTCGGGTGGCGCATCGATTACTTTTTCGTGAGCGAAGAACTCAAAGACAAAGTCGAACGGGCCTGGATCGACCCCGGCGTCCTGGGCTCGGATCATTGCCCGGTCGGACTGGAATTGCGCCTGTGACCAGGGGCAGCGCCCCTGGACCCCGGCAGGGGGCGTTGCCCTCTAGACCCCGGCAGGGGGCGCTGCCCCCTGCACCCCCGCCGGGGTGATTATCGCCCCAGCGCAGGAGTTTCCCGGAGGGCGACGGCGTCGGGGGGCGCGGGGGTCAGCTCGACTTGGCGACGACCGCGCCGGTGTTTTTTTCCGGCGTGTCCGCTACGGGGTGGTCGGGTATTTTCGGCGCCGGCGGGAGCGGGTGGGGGGGGAAATTGTCGGGGTTTACGTGGGCGCTGCGGGCGTTGGAGAAGGTTTTGGCGCGGGCGTCGGCGGCGGCCTTGTCCGCTTCGATGCTGATATCGAGTTTTTGCATCAACGGCAGCGAGGGGATGACCGGGCCGTCCTGGGACATGGTTTCGCCTCCGCGGGGATGGTGACGGGAGCGGAAAATTTCTTCATTTTCTTGTTCCCGTCAATATTGACTTCGCCTGTGGACATTTATATGTACTTAGGCGAAAGAGTCAAAGTCCTTTTCCGGAGGCTCGCCATGAGCAGCCAGTCCACGCCGTTTCAGGGCGTCGCCTATTCCACCGGGTATATCTCGGTGGCCGGGGCGAAGTCCTTGACGCCTTACGACAACCAGACCGTGGCCATGCAGGCTTTCGAGCAAACCCCGTACAATCCGCCGGGCACGGTCAATGCGGTCAATAACGCCTTTCAGACCAGCCCCAAGGGTCAGATCACGGGGTATTTGACAGTCTGAGCGGGCAGATCGCCTTTTGATCGATAAAAAAACCGCCCTCGGGCGGTTTTTTTGTCTGCTTGCCTTGCCGGCTTTCTCCGGTTCCCGCCACGCGCCGGGCTATTGCGGTTGTTTTTCCCAGAAACGTTCCGTCCAGAGAGACTTAACCGATGCGGCGAAGGCGGCCGTATCGTAGGCCCGCGCGGTCGCCTGGCCTTGTTCGAGCGCCTGGCGCAGGACAGGGCCGTCATCCAGCCAAAGCGCCGCCGCGCGCTCAAGGGCCATGGCCGCCGCGACCGAGTCGGCGTCGGCGGTGAAAACGGCGTTGCCGCCAAACGGCGCCTCGCGCGGGGGCAGCCAGGATTGGTAATCGTCCGGGAAAATCTGGCGCAGGTAATCGAGCCCGCCGAAGCCGGAAAAGCCGACCGGCAGGCAACCGCAGGCCATGGCCTCAAGCGGCGGCAGGGGACAGCCCTCGGGAAAGCCGGTGGCCAGAAAAATGTGAGCCCGGCGCAGGGCCGCGGCCACCCCGGCCTGGTCCATGTCCTTGATCTCAAGCCAGTCGGCGTACGTCCCGCGAGCGCGCGCGCGCGCGGAAAAAATCTCGCGGATTTGTCCGGCCAGGGCTTTATTTTTGCGCGGCATGTAGGCCACCGTGAGCGTATCCCCGGAAGCGCCGAGCGGCTTGCCGCCGGGAAGGCCGCCGGCGGGCGGGCGAAAAAGCCCGAGGTCGACGCCCGGGCGCAGCACCGGCGCGCTCACGCCAAGCGCGTATTCCATGAGCCAGGCCACCGGGTGCGAGACCGCAAGCCAGGAGACGGCCGCGGTATGCCTAACGAGCGCCTCCGGCAGGTTGGCAAGGAGATAGGCCCAGTTCTGGCAGTACACGACCACCCGGGCCTTTGAGGCCAGCCCCGGGGCCAGGGCCGTGGGCCAGCCTTCCGGGACCAGCCAGACGTCGCCGGCTTCCGGGCGCGCTTGCCCGGCTTCGACAACCGCAACGTCGCCAAGACCCTCGATATTGTCCGGGGCTTGCCAGGACGCGTCGCGCGCGGCCAGGGCGCAATCGAAGCCCAGGGCGCATAGCCGGGCGGCCAGGCGGCACAGGACGGCGATGCCTCCGGCGGTGTGTTTGACGGGCGGGATATAGACGTAGGTGCGCGCCACGGAAAATTTCTTCGGCAGGGCTGGCTAGCCCAGGTCGGGACGCTTACCCTGTTTCCAGTCGCCAAGGGGCACGGCCTCTTCGACGAGCATGATCGGGATGTCTTCGACGATGGCGTAGACCACGCCGCAGGCCGGGCAGATCAGCCCGTCGCCGGGTTCGGTGAGGCTTAAGTCGCCCTTGCATTTGGGGCAGGCCAGAATGTCTAAAAGATCGGTCGGCAAGGCCATGGGCTCCTCCACGGGATAGGGTCGCGTTGTCTGGCCCGGTCTACCCCCTTTCGCCTTGCTTCTCAAGCGGCTTGGGAACGGCTCAGGACCGGCCTTGTCCGGTCAGGCTGTCGGCAAACCCCGTGATCGGCGTGCCTCCGTAATTCAGCGGACCGTTGGCCGCTTGGAGTTTGGCCAATTCTTCCTGTAAAAGGAGCATCTGCTGGTTGAGCAGCAGGACGCGCTGGTTTTTTTCCTTGGCCGGCAAATCGCCTTTCTCGACCTGGGCGATTTGTTCCTTGAGCTTTTGGATCTGTTTTTCTACCGACTGCAGAGCCTGCGCCGCATCCGTTGAAGCGGAAGAAGTCGAAGAAGACGCCGAGGAAGACGTCGCGGAGGACGACGAGGAGGCGGCCTGCTGCTTGGGCTTGGCCAGGGTCTGGCTTTTGTTCTTGGCCGCGTCCGAAAGCGTGACCGTATCGCCCCCCGGGTTCAGGCTGCCGCAAGCCGCCCCGGACGCATCCGGCGCGGGCAGGGTATAGCCCGCAAGCGCGGCGGGCATGACGGCGCCGGCGCCGATGCTCATGGCGTCCTCCGTGGACACGCGCCGGTTCGGGCCGGTTCAGGCCGGTTCAGGCCGCTTCGGCTATCGTGCTTATCGGACGCCCTGGGTGGAATTTTTAGGGCCGGGAGCGCGAAAATGAAGAAATTTTTCGCTTCCGTTGCGAGCCTTCCCGGCTGTTTCGTTTTGCCCTCGACAAAACCGTGGAACCTGGCGTAACGATACGAGCGTCGGGGGCCGGGGCCGTCGCGCCTCCTCCCCCAATCCGCGCCCCAAGGACCGGCCATGGCCTTTGTCGATCTGCACACCCACTCCACGGCTTCCGACGGCAGCAATCCCCCCGGAGTGGTCGCCCGCCTGGCGGCGCGCGCCGGCCTCGCCGCCGTGGCCCTGACCGACCACGACACCGTGGACGGCCTGGAAGAATTCCTGGCCGCCGGGCGCGAGGCGGGCGTCGAGGCCATCCCCGGATGCGAACTCTCTGTCGAAGGCGAGGGCGCGGGCATCCACATTCTGGGGCTCTGGGTTCCGGCCGGCCCAAGCCTTCTTTCCAGCGCCCTGGCCGAGTTGCGCGAGCACCGCCACACCCGCAACCGCAAAATTCTGGAGCAACTGGCCCGGGCCGGCATCCGCATCGACTACGAGGAAGTCCAGGCCAAGGCGGGTGGGGCGGTCGGACGGCCGCACATCGCCGAGGCGATCATCGATCGCGGCGTTTGCCGCAGCTTTTCCGAATGCTTCGATAAATACCTGGGCAGCCGGGGTCTGGCCTACGTGCCCAAAAAAACGCTGACCGCGGCCGAGGCGCTTGGACTGTTGCGCCGGGTGGGGGCCACCCCGGTCCTGGCCCATCCGATCTACATGGGCCTGTCCATGCTGTCGCTGGAAAAGCGGCTCCGGGCCTTCATGGATCTGGGCCTTGAAGCCATTGAGGCCTATTATGCCGACCACGCCCCGTCCCAGACGGCCGCGTATCTGGAACTGGCCGGCAGACTGAACCTGGGCGTTTCCGGCGGCTCGGATTTTCACGGCGCGCCCAAACCCGAGTCGGCCATCGGCGCCGGCCGGGGCGATCTGCGCGTCCCGTACGCCGTGCTGGGCGAGCTCAAGGCCAGACGCCGCGCCCTCGGCCTGACCGCGTGACGCGCCTGCCCGAACTCTTGTGCCCGGCCGGAGACCCGCTTCGCCTGGACGCCGCCCTGCGCTACGGGGCGCACGCCGTCTACCTGGGCGGGGAGGGCCATTCGCTGCGACCCGCCTCGCCCGGTTTCGATCTCGCCTCGCTTGCGGCCGCCGTGGTCAAAGCGCGCGAGTACGGCGCCCGGGTCTATTATTGCCTGAACGCGATCGCTCGCGAGACCGACCTTTGCGAGCTGCGCGAGCGGCTTGGCGCGCTGGCCGCGATGGCGCCCGCGCAACGCCCGGCGGCCCTGATCGTCGCCGATCCGGGCGTGTTCCGCCTGGCTAGGCGATACGCCCCGGCCATTCCGATCCATCTCTCCACCCAGGCCAATACGGCCAGTTCCGAGGCGGTGCGGTTCTGGACCGGGCTTGGGGCCGCGCGGATCAATCTGGCCCGGGAGCTGACCCTGGTCCAGGTGCGCCGGATCCTGCGCGCCGTCCCGGACGCCGCCTGCGAGATTTTCGTCCACGGGGCCATGTGCCTGGCGGTTTCCGGCCAATGCCAGCTTTCGACCCGGCTGCTCGGCAGAAACGCCAACCGGGGAGAATGCGCCCATCCCTGCCGGTATCGCTACCGGGTCGTGGGCCTGGCTCTGGAGGAAGAAAGCCGGCCCGGGGCCGTGACCTGGGAAGTCTTCGAAGAGCAGGACGGGTACGCGGCGCTCCTGGCCGCCGAGGATTTATGTCTGGCGCCGGTTTTGGCCTGGCTCGCGCGCAGCGGCGTGGCGGCGTTGAAAATCGAAGGCCGGGCCAAAAGCGCCGGCTACGTGGCTCTGACGGCGGACGTCTACCGCACCGCCCTGAACGATCTGGCCGCCGGCCGCTTCCGGCCCGGTCTGTATCTGGACGAACTGGCGGGGCTGGGGAGCCGGGCGCTGTCCTCGGGCATGTTTCTGCCCAGGCGGCTGCGCTGGCGCGAGGCGGACGCTGCCTCGGCCCGTACCGTTCTGGGCCGCGTCGAGGAGGGCGGCGGCGGCCGGTTCACGGTCGCGGTCAAGGCGCGCTGGGACGCGTCCTTGCCGGTCAGGCTGGTCCTGCCCGGGCTGTCGCGTCCGGTGCTCGCGCCCGGCGGCTACCGCCTGGAAAACGACATGGGGGAGCGCGTCGGCCTGGCCCACCCCGGAGTGCGCCTGACGCTCGCCTGCGATCACCCCGGCCTTGCGCCCGGATTTTTCATTCAGTCGGCGCCGGGACCGGGATCATCCTCCAAATAGTCCTTGACGGCGTCCATGGTCCAGGATAATGGATTTTGTTTCGGCTAGCCCGGGATTTTTTTGGTGCGCCGCAGCGCCCTTGACAACCCAGGGCGGCGTCTTATCCACTTGACGTCATTCTTACTCGGCCTCATGGCCAAGCGGCCGCGCCGGGCCTGAACAATCTCGCATTCGTGTCTCCAAAGGAGGCCTCATGGCCAGAATTACCGTCGAAGACTGCCTGCAAAAGGTCGACAATCGCTTTTTGATCGTCCAGATGGCCATCAAGCGCGTCAAGCAATACCGCGAAGGCTACGAGCCCCTGATTTCCAGCGGCAACAAGGAAGCGGTCACGGCCCTGCGTGAAATCGCCGCCGGCAAGGTGCTTCCCGCCCAGTCCATCGAAGAGGCCGGCATCATCGTCGACAAATAGCCATGCGAGAGGACTTATACGACGTACTCGGCGTGGCGCGCGAGGCCTCGGAAGAGGAAATTAAAAAGGCGTATCGCCAGCAGGCCCTGAAATACCATCCCGACCGCAATCCCGGGGATTCCGAGAGCGAATCCAAGTTCAAGCAGGCGGCCGAGGCCTACGAGGTTCTGCGCGATCCGCAAAAACGCGCCCGGTACGACCGCTTCGGCTTCGACGCCCTGGGCGACACGGGGTTTGGCGGCTTTTCCTCGGCCGAGGACGTTTTTTCCACTTTCTCCGACATCTTCGGCGAGTTCTTCGGCTTCGGCCAGACCCGGCGCGGCCCCAGGCCCCAGGCCGGCGGCGACCTGCGCTACAACCTGACGGTTTCCTTCCGCGACGCGGCCAAGGGCGTCCAGGTCACGCTCAAGATTCCCAAGAACGTGGCCTGCGCCGATTGCGGCGGCAGCGGGGCCAAAGCCGGCACCAAGCCCGAAAGCTGCCGCCAATGCGGCGGGACCGGCCAGGTCCACCAGACCCAGGGCTTTTTCCGCATCGCCGTGTCCTGCCCGATTTGCCGGGGCCAGGGCTCGGTCATCGCCCAGCCCTGTCCGCGCTGCCTGGGCCGGGGCGCCACCCAGGAAACCCGGGAACTCTCCGTGCGCGTCCCGGCCGGCGTGGACGACGGCGCGCGGCTCAGGCTGCGCGGCGAGGGAGAACAGGGAGCCCACGGAGGCCCCCCCGGCGATCTCTACGTAGTCATTTCGGTCGAAGCCGACGAGGTTTTTCGCCGCCAAGGCCAGGATCTCGTGTACACTACCGAGATCTCCATGGTGCAGGCCGCCCTCGGAGCCAAGATCGAGATACCCACCCTGGAGGGGACCGAGTCCATGGAGATCCCCAAGGGCGCCCGCTCCCACGAGGTCTTTTCCTTGCGAGGGCTTGGCCTGCCGGTGCTCGGCCGCAACCAGCGCGGCAACCTGCTGGTCGAGGTGCTGGTCGCCACTCCAAGCCATCTCACCAAGCGCCAGGAAGAACTCCTGCGCGAATTCGCCAAGCTCGAAGAAGAAAAGCCGCTCAAGAAAGTCAAAAATTTCTTTAAGAAGGCCAAAGACAAGGCCATGGGCAGCTAGGCCGTGGCCGGCGATTTCAGCCATATCGGCAAGGACGGCCGCGCCCGCATGGTCGATGTCGGCGGCAAGGCCGCGACCAGGCGCATGGCCGTGGCCCGGGCCACGGTGGTCATGAATCCGGAAACTTACTCCTTGCTGGCCGCCAGGGCCTTGCCCAAGGGCGACGCTCTGGGCGCGGCCCGCCTGGCCGGAATCATGGCCGCCAAAAAGGCCGCCGAACTCATCCCCCTGTGCCATCCGCTGCCGCTGACCCACGCCGACGTGGATTTCAGCTTCGACGCCCCGGCCGCCACGGTCGTGGTCACCGCCCGGGCCGCCACCGAGGCCGCGACCGGAGTGGAGATGGAGGCCATGACCGCCGCCGCCGTGGCCGCCCTGACCCTGTACGACATGTGCAAGGCGGTCCAAAAAGACATCGTGATCGGCGAGGTGCGCCTGCTCTTCAAAAGCGGCGGCAAAAGCGGCCCGTTCCAAGCCGCGGGCTACACTCCGGGTCCCGACGACGAGGTTGCCTGAGTGCCGCGCTCCAAGCACCCCGGGCGCCCGGGACTGATGCCCGAACTTTCGCCCCAGGACATCGAAAACCGTTCCCTGGCCATCATCGAGGCGGAGACGCCCCGGCCCCGGCCGTACGGCGGTCACCAGTGGGAAATCGTGCGTCGCATGATCCACGCCTCGGCCGACTTCGAACTGCTTGAACTCGTCCGCTTCCACCCCAATGCCGTCAGCGCGGGTGTCGCCGCCCTGCGCGAGGGCTGTCTGGTGGTCACCGACACCGAAATGGGCCGAGCCGGCATCCCGGCGCGGCGCCTGCTGGCGCTCAAGGCGAAAAGCGCATGCTTCATCGGCGACCCGGGCGTGAGCGCCAGAGCCGTTTCCGCCGGCCGCACCCGGAGCGTCTACGCCGTGGACAAGGCCCTGGAACAGCCCCAGGACAAAATTTTCGTCATCGGCAACGCCCCGACCGCGCTGATGCGCCTGCTCGAACGCATCGACGGCGGAGCGCCGCCGCCGGCCCTGATCGTCGGCATGCCCGTGGGCTTTGTCAACGCCGCGCAGTCCAAGGAATTGCTCATGGCCCGTTCGGACGTCGCCTACATCACCGTCGCCGGCCGCAAGGGCGGCACCGCCCTGGCCTGCGCGGCGCTTAACGCCCTGGCTGAAATCGCCTTGCGCCGGGACGGGGAATAAATCCAGCCGGGAGCTTCCCGCCCGGTTCGTTTGCGGCCGCGCCAGGCTCGCAAAACGTTTGACGAACGAATGGAAATCATTTGGGATTCCAAAGGCGCAGCCCTTTGGCCGCCGGAGGCGTTGCCTGCCGCCATGCTTGCAAGCGTCTCCGGGTTTTGTATTTTTTCCCCGCGATACAAGCCGCTTAAACAATATCGGCCGTGCCTGGCGCGGGATTTTCCTTGACACGGGGTTGCCGTTTCTGGTTCTTGCGTGTAAGCACTTTTCGCCCGGAGGCCGAACACGGCCGCTACGAACGAGTCAGCAATCATCAATCCAAGGAGGATACGGGAATGGCTATTGTTATCAACGACGAAGATTGCATGGGTTGTGAAACTTGCGTGCAGCTTTGCCCCGACGTTTTCGAAATGAACGAGGCCGGGGACAAGGCCATCGTCATCAACGCCGACTCCGACGCCGACTGCGTGGACGAAGCCGTCGATTCCTGCCCTGGCTCCGCGATCGCCAAATAGTTGGCTCAAAGCGCATAAAAAAGCCGGGGAGCTTGCTTCCCGGCTTTTTTATTGTCCGGAGCGCGGCTTTTCAAGCACGATGCTCCCGTTCATGACAAGTCCGCGACGCACGCGCAAAATCCCGCGGCAAGGACACGATATGCTCACCAAAGGCGCCATCTTTGTCGCCGGACACCGGGGCCTGGCCGGCTCGGCCTTCATCCGCCGCGCCCGGCGCGAATGGCCGGACCAGATCATCACCCGAAGCCACGCCGAACTCGACCTGACCGACCAGGCCGCCACCCGCGACTTCTTCGCCTCGGTCCGGCCGGACTACGTCTACCTCGCCGCCGCCAAGGTCGGCGGCATCCACGCCAATAACGCCTATCCGGCCGACTTCATCCGCGACAACCTGCTCATCCAGACCAACGTCATCGACGGGGCCTGGCGCGCCGGGGTGAAAAAACTCGTGTTCCTCGGCTCCTCCTGCATCTACCCCAAATTCTGCCCCCAGCCCATGAAGGAGGAACACCTCCTGACCGGGGCGCTTGAGCCGACCAATCAATGGTACGCCGTGGCCAAGATCGCCGGCGTTAAAATGTGCCAGGCCTACCGGCGGCAATACGGCTTCCGCGCCATCTGCCTGCAACCGACCAACATCTACGGCCCGGGCGACAACTTCGTGGAAAACGATTCCCATGTCATGCCGGCCCTGATCCGCCGCTTCCACGAAGCGAAAATATCGGGCGCGCCCGAAGTCGCCATCTGGGGCACGGGCAGCGCCAAGCGAGAATTCCTGCACGTCGACGACCTGGCCGACGCCTCCTGGTTCTGCCTGCACAACTACGACGAGGAAGAAATCGTCAATATCGGCACGGGACGGGAATTGACCATCAAGGAACTGGCCGGACTGGTCAAACAAACCGTCGGTTATGCGGGCGCGGTCGCCTTCGACGCCGGCAAGCCCGACGGGACGCCGCGCAAACTCCTGGACGTCTCACGGCTGTCCGAGCGCGGCTGGACCGCCCAAACCGGTCTGGCCGAAGGCCTGGCGGACACCTACCGGTGGTTTTTGGAGAATGAGGAGAAGATCAGGAAGTAACGAGGCCGAAAAAAGCCTGTTTCGCTGCAATACTTCGGATGCCCCGTCGAGGCCCGGGGGCCTGGGCGAAGCCCCGCGCGGGAGTCCGGAAAAGGCGCGGCCCCTGGTCCTATTTACAGTTGTTGTTCATTGTTTTTAGGTACTTGACGAAGACGTCGCCGGAGTTGCTGAAGAAGAAGAGTTTGCGCCCCTGGCTGCCGCCGACGTGGGAAGCGGCGATGCGCAGTTTCAGGCGGGTGAGCGTTTCAAAGGCGGTTTTGACGTTTTTCTGGGCGACGCTCAGTTGGGAGATAAAGCTGGAGGTGGCGCCGCCGAAGACCTTGCATTCGATTTCAGCGAGCCTCGCGCCTTGGTTCGCGAAGAGTTCGTATATCCCTTCGATTCCGGAATCCACGAATTTGTACCGGACGCTTTCGTCCATGCGCGATTCGTAGTCGCTCCAAACCGGCATCAGGGCGTGGGTGATGCCCCCGAGTTCCAGGCGCGGGCAATGAAAAGTCACGCTGACGCAGGAGCCGAGCACGGTTTGGGACAGGGTGGGCTGGCGGAAAATCCGGCCTTCGCCGACGCCCAGGAAATGCGTCTCGATGTTGGGATTGCTCGCGAGCAGAGTTTTCATTGCGAATCGAGGCTGTCGGCGGGATTGTCGATGAGATTCAAGTTCGCCAGGCTTTCCACCACGATTTCCGGCTCGTAGGGCTTGGTGATGTAGATGTCCGCGCCTTCGTTGAATTGGGCGGTCAGGATGTTTTCGGGATCGCTCAGGCACGAGAGCATGATGACCTTGGCCAGCTTGTCCGGGCCGATACCCGCCGCCTGTTGCATTTCCACGATTTTTTTCAGGGCCGCGTGCCCGTCGGTCCCGGGCATGAGAATGTCCATGACGATCAGGTCGTAGAACGCGCCCGAGGCAAGCGCCCGGCGCGCCAGTTCCACGGCCGCCTCGCCGTTCTCGGCCTGGTCGCAGTCGCCGTATTCGGACAGGATCTTTTTGAGGTGCAGCCGCTGGAAATCGCTGTCCTCGGCGATGAGTATGCGCAGCATGACCGCTCCTCCCCCGCTTGGGGTTCGCGCCGGCCGGATTGGCCGGCGGCCGCCGTTTCCGGAAATTCCCGGCGCTATTTTTCGTAAGACCTGGAACGATAATCGTCAAGCCCCGCCGCCGTCCCCGGCCTCCCGGGCGCGCCCCCGCCGCTCTTGCCCGCCCGGCATGGGCCGTGCTACTTACGCCCGCGCCGCCGCAGGCGGACTCGACCCGCCCAAATCCGCGTTTTGCGGTCAACGGTCACGGGCAAGGGGAGACGTCGTCCAAGCGACGGCGCCAGGGTTTGGAGGGACTGCCGGCGATGATCTTTTGGGCTTGTGTTTCGATCGTTTTGGGCGCGGCCGGGGCCTGGGCCGTGGCCCGCTTCGGCGGCGCGGCCGGTCTTCTGGACGCGGCCGGCGACCGCAGTTCCCATGTCGGCGTCGTGCCCAAGGGCGGGGGCGTGGGCATCCTCGCCGCCGTCGCCCTGGTCTCGATCGTTTCCGGTCTTTCCTGGCTTATATGGCTGCCGGCGGTCGCGGTGTCGCTGGTGAGCCTGGCCGGCGACCGCTTCGACCTTTCTCCGGCCGTGCGGCTCGCCGTGCAATTCGCCTGCGCCGCGCCCGCGGTCGCCGCCGCCCTGGCCGGCCCGTTTGACCAGCTGAGCCAGTCTGGCCAGCCGGAGTTGCTCGCCCTGCCCGGGTATCTGATCCTGGTGGTTTTTGTGGTCGCCACGGCCAATTTCACAAATTTCATGGACGGCGTGAACGGCATCGCCGGGGTCACCGGACTCACCGGTTTTGGCCTGCTTTTTTTCCGGGCGCTGTCGCTTGGCCAGCCGGCCCTGGCCTTGGCGGCCCTGGCCCCGGCCTGCGCCTGCCTGGGATTTTTGCCTTTCAACGTCCCGCGCGCCCGGGTGTTCATGGGCGACGCCGGCAGCGTGCTGCTCGGATTTCTCTTTGCCGTCCTGGCCATCCGCTTGTCCGGCGATCCGGCCGGCCTGGCCGTGGCCGCCGCCTTTTTCTTTCCTTTTTACGCCGACGCGACGACCACGATCCTGGTCCGGCGGCGCGACGGCGAACGCCTGACCATGGCCCATCGCCGCCATCTGTACCAATTGCTCGCCAACCAGGGCGCCGTTGCCCATTGGAAGGTCGCGGCCGGGTACGGACTGTTTCAACTTGCGGTGGGGCTCGCGGCCATGAGCGCGCAAAACGTGGGCTGGGTCGCGGTGGCGTTGGTGTGGCTGACGGCCTACGGCATTTTTTTCTGGATCAACCGCCGGGCGCGGCGGTGGTTTGAGCGGGAAAGGCCGGAAAATCGGGGGAACGGCCCTTTGTGAGCAAAGGGGTTTTCCCCGGATTCTCTTGGTTTTTCTTCTTCGTTTTCAGCCGCGACGGCGTTCGTTGATCAGTCCTTCCAGGTCGAACTTTTTGATGCGGTAGCCCATCTGCCGCAGGGTCAGGCCCAGTTCGCGGGCGGCCCGGGACTGCACCCAGCCGTGGCGTTCCAGGGCCGAGACCACTTCCCGGCGTTCCATGTCCTTGAGACTGACCGAGGAGTCCTCCCGGGGGCCGGGCTCCTGTTTGGGCATGGGCAAAAAGAAGTAGGTCGGGATATCCTCGAGATCGATTTTTTCGCCTTCGATCATGATCGAAAGCCGCTCCAGCAGATTTTCCATTTCCCGCACGTTGCCAGGCCAATTGTAGCGCACCAGGGCGTCGAGCGCCTTGGGGGTGAAAAAGAGCCGCCGTCCGTATTCCCGGTTGATCTTGTCGAGAAAGTGGTTGAGCAGGGCCGGGATGTCCTCGCGGCGCTCGCGCAGCTCCGGCACGCGGATCGGGAAGACGTTGATGCGGTAGAAGAGGTCTTCGCGGAATTTGCCCTCGGACACGGCTTCGGTCAGATCCCGGTTGGTGGCGGCGATGATGCGCACGTCCACCTTCCTGGTCTTGTTGCCGCCCAGGCGCTCGAATTCGCGTTCTTGCAAAAAGCGCAGCAGTTTCGCCTGGATGCCCTGGGGCAATTCCCCGATCTCGTCGAGAAAAATCGAGCCCTTGTCCGCTTCTTCGAACCGGCCGGGCTTGGAGGAGACCGCCCCGGTGAACGCCCCCTTTTCGTAGCCGAACAGTTCCGATTCCAGCAGGGTTTCCGGAATCGAGGCGCAATTGACCTTGATGAAGGGGAATCTGGCCCGGTCCGAGAGCTCGTGGATGATGCGCGCGGTCAGGGTCTTGCCGGTGCCGGATTCGCCAAGGAGCAGGACGGTGGCCTTGGTCGGCGAGACCTTCTCGATCATCTGGTGCACCTGGATCATGGGCGCGCTTTTGCCGACGATGAAAAAACGCTGGTAGCTCTTGGAGAGTTTCAGGCGCAGCGACAGGTTTTCGCGGCGCAGGACTTCTTCGCGGGCCTTGATCTGGAGGTGCAGGCTCAAAAATTGGCTCATGAGCGTGGCCACGATGGTCAAAAAGCGGATGTCCTCCTCGAAGGAGACGTCCTGGCCGAAGAGGCGGTCCACGTTGAGCACGCCGATGGGTTGGCCCTTGAGCATGATGGGCACGCCGATGAAGGAAATTTTGTCCTTTTCCAGGCGCCGCGAGCGGGTCTTGTCCAAAAACAGCGGTTCGCGGCTGATGTCCGGCACGAAATAGGGTTTGGCGGTCTGGAAGATGCGGCCGGTGACGCCTTCGTCCAGGCGGTAGACGCCCCGGTCTTTTTCTTCGGGAGTCAGTCCGTGCGAGGCGCGGATGACCAACTGGTTGGTTTCGTCGTCGATCAACGTGACCGTGGCCCGTTTCATGGCCAAAGATTCCGAGAGAACAGACAGGATGGACTTCAGGTTCTGTTCGAGATCCAGGGCCTGGCCGATGATCTGGCTGATTTCGTAGAGAACCTTGAGTTCAAGTTCGCCGACGTTTTTCATGGTCCGTGGATCGATCCTTGGGAAAAATGGTGGCGTCCGGGCCGGACGTTGCCCGAGGCGTCGTTGCTTCTACACTACAAATTTGTAACATGGCAATATCCCAAAGGGGGGTGTGCGGGAAAAAAATCACTGGCGCGGTTTTGCGCCCGCGAGCCGATAAAAAAGGGCGCGGCCTTGCGGCCGCGCCCGGGAGTTTGATCCTTTTTCGCGGGCTATCTCTTGAGCTGGATCAGCTCGGAGATCAGGGTGTCTGCCGTGGTGATGACCTTGGAGTCGCCTTCAAAGGCCCTCTGGGTGGTGATCATGTCCACCAGCTGCGTGGCCATGTCCACGTTGGACTGTTCCAGGGTGTCGGAGGAGATCGAACCCAGGCCGCCGGTGTTCGGCCGGTTGGTGAGGGCCTGGCCGGAGTTGAGCGTCGCGGAGAAGAGGTTGTTTCCTTCGCGCCGCAGGCCCCACTGGTTGGTGAAGTTCGCCAGTCCGATCACGAACAGTTGCTGGTTTTGGCCGTTGGAGAATGTGCCGCTGAGCACGCCGTTGGTGTCCACGCTGACGCTTTGGAGCAGGCCCGGAGCGTAACCGTCCTGGCTGGCGTAGGTGGTGGAGGACGACGTGGCGTAGTTGGTGGTGACGTTGTTGCCCGTGACCGTGGTGGCCGGGTTAAAGCCCTGGATCGCGCCGAACTTGTTGGTGGGGTTGGCCCAGTAGTAGTCCTGAGCCGCCTGGGCGTTGGAGGCCGCGCCCGCTTGCCAGCCGTTTAAATTGCTCAGTCCCAGGTTGACGCCGAAGGAGACGGCGTTGGTCGACTTGGTGCCGCTGGCGCCGGACACCTGCTTGAAGTTGGCCGTGCACAGCGGGTAGCCGTTGGACACCTTGGCCGCAGTCCACTGACTCAGGGCGAAAGACGAGCCGTTGGCGCCGGTCGTGGGCGTCGCATTGCTTTGCAGCGTGTAGGCGCTCTCGTTGATCAGGTCGCCGGAGGCGTCGAAGGTCAGGGTGCCGGTCATGAGCAGGCCGGCCTGGGAGGTCGAGGACATCTTCACGCCGCCGATGGTGCGTCCGTCGTCCGAGCCGGGGACGGTGACGATGAAGTCCCAATACGCCTTGCCTCCGGAATTGCTCACCTTGTCGTAATAGATGGTGGCGGTGTGGGTGGCGCCGTTCTGGTCGTAGACCTTCAGGGACGAGCTGTAGTCGAAAGCGGTCCCGGCGATGGCCGAGCTGGAGTTCGAGGTGTAATGGTAGTTCTGTTCCAGGCCGAAGAGCGGATTGGTCGCGTTGGGCGAAGCCGAGGTCGCGGTGGAATCGAGGTTGGCGATCATGGTCAGCAGGCTGGTCGGCCTGGCCTTCAGGGTGAACTGGCTCATCTGGACGTCGCCCAGCGCTCCCTCGATCGGAACCTGGCTGATCGGCTGGTTTTGGGCCTCCAGCTGTTGCACCCGGTTGGTGTCCACTTTCCAGCCCTGCACGACGTCGTTGTTGCTGTCGACCAATTGGCCGTCCTTGTTGAACAGGAAGCTGCCCGCGCGGGTATAGTAGTCCGTGCTGGTGTTCGGGGCTCTGACGATGAAGAAGCCGTTGCCGCCGATGGCCAGGTCGGTGCTGCTGGTGGTGGTCTGCAGCGAACCCTGGCTCATGTCGTTTCTGATGGCGGCGACCCGCACGCCCAGGCCGATCTGGCCCGTGCCCGCGCCGGTGCTGACGTTCTGGCTGATCATGTCCTCAAAGAGCGTATTTTGGGTCTTGTAGCCCACGGTGTTGACGTTGGCCAGGTTGTTGCCGATGACGCTCATCTTTTCGCTGGTGGCAAGCAGGCCGGTAACGCCTGTCCACATTGAACTCCAGATACCCATTTCATGCCTCCTTGTTCACCACTCGGCCTTAGGACGAAGTGGAAGTGGTCGGGTTGTTCACGCTCGTTACGCCGAGCATGCTGACTTGCTGGCCGTTGGACAGGTTCAGCAGGTACGTTCCGTTGCTGCTTTGCACCCCGGTGACCGTTCCGCTGATCTGGGGGGTCACGTTCAGGGCCGTGCCGCCGGCGCCTTGCGCGGCCAGGGTGAAGGTGTAGGTTCCGTCGCTTACGGTATTGCCGCCGGAGTCCGTGCCGTCCCAGGAGATCTTGTACGTTCCGGCGTTTTGGGCGCCGATGTTCACGGTCTTCACGACGTTGCCGGTGGAGTCGAGAATGTTGGCCTGGACCGAGGTGGCCGCGCTGGGAAGCGTGTAGGAGATCGGGGTGATGGTCGAGCCGCTCTTGAGGATGGAATTGCCGGCCGCCGTGACGTCCTTGCCGATCATGCCGACCGCGTTGACCTGGCCCTGGGAATTGATGGACGTGGTCATGGTCGTGATGCCGGTATTGATGTTGGTGAGCTGCTCCAGGCTCGAGAATTGGGCGAGCTCGGCCACATACGCCTGGTCGTCCATGGGATTGAGCGGATCTTGCTGTTGGAGCTGGGTGACCAGCAGTTTCAGAAAGTCGTTCTGGCCGAGGGTGCCATTGGTCGCCGCGGCTTTCGCGCTGGCCGCGTTGGCGGCGGCGGATTGTTCCGCCTTGCCGAGCAGCGGCGAGGTGTAGGTCATTTGTGATGTTGCGGTGGTGCTCATGGCGTACCTCTTAGGCGAAAATGTCGAGTCCGGTATGGGAAATTATTGCCCCGTTCCCCATACTTTGCATGTCCTGGGCCAAGCCGTCGCCGCCGAGCTGGCCCATGCGGGCCGCGACCAGATTCTGCCGCATGGTCTCACGCTGGGTCTGGGATTCGTTGTGGGCGTCCTGCCCGCTCCAGTTCGAGCTCATGCCGTTTTCCGCGAGGCTGGTCTGCACGTCGAGCTTGGCCACGGTCAGGCCCTGCTGCTCAAGGCTGTCCTTGAGCTGGGCCAGATTCTGGTTGAGGATATGCGACGTTTCGGCGTTGTCGGACTTGATCGTGGCCGTCAGCTCGCTGTTGCGCACCTGCAGCACGATGTTGAGCTTGCCCAGATTTTCGGGCGTCAGTTCCAGGGTCAGTTGCTTGGTCCCCTGGCCGAGATTGCGCAATATGCCGTTTTGGACCTGCTCGAGCGCCTCGGCCCTGGAAAAATTTTCCGCGCCCGGCGAAGAGCCCGCAAACGCGCCCGACGTCGAGTTGGTCCCGGCCGCGCCGCCCGTTCCCGCCGTCTGCGGCTGGGCCATCAGGCCCTGGAATTCGTTCTTGAGGGCGGATACGCTTGAATTCTCGGCTGTCTGGACGGCCTTGGCCAGCGCGCTCTCGCCGGATTTGGCGTCGTACCCGGAATTTTTGCCCTGATTTTGGGTAAAGCCCTGGGACAGCTCGTTGCCGGGATTCTGGGCGCCGGGCTGGCTTGGCAAATTCGGTCCGTTGACCTGGGACTTGGCCCCGGGCGCCGCGTTTTGCGTCGCGCTTTGAGCCGCCGGCTGACCCTGCTGGTTTTTCGCCTGACCCTGGGCCGCGGCGGCCGCGCTCTGGGTGGCTTTGGGGCCGTCCGGGCCGCTTTCAAACGAACTGAGAACCTTTTCCACCGTCCGGACGACTTCGCGCTTGTATTCCTTTGCGTCGGGCTGACCCGCCGGGTTTTGCTGCGACGAGGACTGCGCCCAAATCGCCGCCCGTTCCTGAGCGGTGTCGACGGTCTGATTGACCAGCTGCTTGAAGGACAAAAGCGAATCGCCGCTTCCGGACGCCTGTCCGTTTTGACCTTGGGACTGCGCCAGGGCGTCCTTGATCTGGGAAAGAGGAACGTCCTTGCCGCCGTTTGCGGCGTAAAGCTTGGCCACGGCGTCCGTAACCTGGGTGGGCAGGCTCATCGCCTTGGCCAGGGAGGCGAACTCGCTCTGGCTTACGCTCACGGATTGGTTCTGGGGCGTGGGATTTAATTTATCCGGAAGGCTGGACCAAAAACTTTTATCGGATCCGCCAAGCAGGCTGTCGGCGGAGGTCGAGCCCGAGCCTTTCTGCTGAGCGGAGCCTTCCGCCGCCGCTTGCGGATTTTGCAGCAAACTCGCCAAGGCCGCCTGGGGGCCGCTGAGCTGCAGGCCGTCCACCGCCTTTTGGGCGTCGGTCGGCGAGAAGCCGAGCTTGTTCAACAGCGAGCTCAGGCGCAATTTTTCGTCGGCGCTGAAGGTGTCCGGAGTGGACTGGCCGCTGGTCTTCGTTCGCACCGCCTGGCCGAACTGGCCCCAGGTCAGGCCCTGGTCCGAGCCGATCTTGGCCCCAAGGTCCGATATCTCCTGATCCGTGAAGCCGAGCTTGGAAAGCCCCGGCGTCAGCGAGGCGAAATCCTCTTGGGTCATTTGCAGCTGATGCAGGTTGAACTGGGGCGTTGCGCCGGCCGCGGCCGTCTGGGCCAGGACCGAATGCAGGGGCGCCCCGGCGGACTGATTGGCCCCCTTCCCCTGAGCGGCCCCGCTATCGCCGCCGGAAACCGCGCCCTGCACGCCAAACGCCCCGGTCACGCCGGAAGCGAGCTGGAGTTGATGTTGCAAAATGCCCGCAAAAAAAGGCGAGGAGGAAGCGGCGGCGGCCCCAGAGTGCAACAGACCCATTCCTGAAAGGATGCCGTCGAGGTGTGCTTGCGAGGGTTGTAAGAGCATTTTTTTCTCCTCGGCCGACTTGCTTACAAAAGGCGTTCCAAAATTTAATCGAACTATTCCAGCATGATGATATTTTACGAGCTTTCCGGGAAGGGCAATTTTTTCCCCTTCGCCACCCTTGCAACCTGCTTGCCCCGCGCACGGACCCCTGGCGGCGCGCGCGGACCAATGCCGGCTCCAATCCGGTATTGATAAACAAATCAGCGCAGTGGGAATTTTACAATGAGCTCGATTCACGGTACACCATCGGCTGCTCGCAATCCGAGACCGCGCCCGGGCACGCCCGAAAGCCCTTTCGCGATCCCCGCCGCCCGAGGAGGCCGCCATGTCCACCGATATCATCCCCGTTCCCGAGGGATTTTCCTTCGCCGTCGCGGCCGCCGGATTCAAATACCAGGGACGCGACGATCTGGCCCTGATCGTCAGCGACCGCCCGGCCTCGGCCGCCGGCGTCTTCACCCGCAATCTGTTCCAGGCCGCGCCCGTGATCGTCGCCGCCGAGGCGCTCAAGGCCTCGCAAACCGCCCGGGCGCTCCTGATCAACGCCGGCCAGGCCAACGCCTGCACGGGACGCGACGGCATCGTCAATTGCCGCGAAACGCTCAAACTCGCCGCCAAGGCCACGGGGCTCAAAACCGGCGAAATCCTGCCCGCCTCGACCGGCGTCATCGGGCCGCAACTCAATATGGACGCCTGGAAAAAAGCCTTGCCCGAACTGGCCGCGAACCTGGGCAAATCCGGACCGATCGAAACCGCCAAAGCGATCATGACCACCGACACCTTCCCCAAATTGGCCTGGGGAAGCGTCAGCCTGGGCAAAAAACAGGCCCGCATCCTCGGCATGGCCAAAGGCGCGGGCATGATCTGCCCGGATATGGCCACCCTCATCGGCCTGGTGGTCACCGACGCCGAAGTCGATCCGGACTGGTGGCGCGAAGCGCTCGCAAGCGCCGTGGACCAAAGTTTCAACAGCATCACCGTGGACGGCGACACCAGCACCAACGACTGCGTGCTCGCCCTGGCCAACGGCGCGTCCGGACTTTCGACCCAGTCCAAACAAGGTCGTCTGGCCCTGGCCGGCGCCCTGGCCGAAGTCTGCCAGGCCCTGGCCTTCATGATCGTCCAGGACGCCGAAGGCGGCACCAAAATCCTGCGCGTCCAGGTCGTCGGAACCGAAGACAATCTCCAGGCCGAACAGGCCGCCCGGGCCGTGGGCCACTCGCCCCTGGTCAAAACCGCCTTCTTCGGCGAAGACGCCAACTGGGGACGCATCGTCGCCGCCCTGGGCCGCAGCGGCGCGCAATTCGATCCGGATAAAGCCAGCCTGGCCATCGGCGGAATCACCGTCTTCGCCAGAGGCGTGCCGGCGGCCGGCGACCTCGACAGCCTGCTCGCGCCGATCATGCGGCGCAAGGAAATCGCCGTCACCGTCAACCTGGGAGAAGGACCCGGCGAATACGTCCTGCTGGCCTCCGACCTCACGCACGAATACGTCAACATCAACGCCGACTACCGCTCGTAGAGGGAGAAGAAATCGGGGGGAACTTTTTTGAAAAAAAGTTCCCCCCGAACCCCCTTCAAAAAACTTCATACCGGGCGGCTTTGATTTTCGCGCAGCGAAAATCAAAGCCGCCCGAAATCAAGTGTGTTGAATGGAGTTCAAGAGAAAATCTTTTACGATGCTGGCAAAAATTAACCACCCCCCTTGTCGAGGGGGTCCGGGGGGAAAGCCCCGGCAATTGGGGGTCATCCCCCCGGTGGGGTTCCAAGGGGCAAAGCCCCTTGGCCGCCAAAGGCGCATATCCATGACAGGCGAGATCGATCCCGAGGGTAATTTAGGCGGGCGCGACACGATGACGCGGCTGGCCGATTTTTTGTTCGAGGCCGGCATGTTGCGTCGCACGCCGCGCACCGGGTACCAGTTTCTGGGTTCGGGCGGCGAGAATGTGGCCGAGCATTCCTTTCGCACCGCCCTGATTGGATTCGTCCTGGCCAAGATGGCCGGGGCCGATCCGTTTCGAACGGCCATGCTGTGTCTGTTCCACGACCTGCCCGAGGCCAGGACCGGCGACTTCAACTACGTCAACAAGCTCTACAACCGGTGCGACTCCGAGCGCGCCTTGCGCGACGCCTTGTCCGGCACCGGCCTGGAGGACGACGTTTTGCCCTTGTTTCACGAACTGGAAGCGAGCCGGACGGCCGAAGCCAGGCTGGCCCAGGACGCCGACCAGTTGGACCTGATCGTCAATCTCAAGGAGCGGCAGGACCTGGGCAATCCCTACGCGCGCAAGTGGATCGAATGTTCCCTCGAGAGGCTGCGCACGGACGCGGCGCGCGAGCTCGCCCGGGCGGTGATCGACACCGATCACACCGAGTGGTGGTTTTTCGGCCCGCACAAATCCTGGTGGTCGCGCAAGAACGGCGGCGAGGCGAAGGAGTAGCCATGCGCCTGGCGGTGATTTCCGACACGCATCTCGACGAGCCTTCGGCCTGGTTCGAGCGGGTGTACGCGCGCCATCTCGCCCCGGCCGACGCCCTGATCCACTGCGGCGACATTTCCGGCGCGGGCCTGCTGCATTACCTGATGCAGCACCAAAGCCCGCATATCGTGGCCGGCAACATGGACGTCCACTGGGCGGGCGGCGATCTGCCGTCCACGCTCGCCGTGGAGTTGGAAGGAGTGCGCATCGGCGTCAGCCACGGCTTCGGGAGCAAATCCGGCGTGGCCAGGCGCGTGGCCGAAGCCTTCGGCCCGGGCTACGACCTGATCTGCTACGGCCATACCCACGTCGCCGCAGTGGAAGAGTATCGCGGCGTGACCCTGCTCAATCCGGGCAGCCTGGAAATAGTGCACGGAGAGCCGTCGCTCGCCTTCGTGACCCTCATCCGGGGCCATGCCCCCCGCATCGAGCTGCACCGAATTGACCGGCACGGCGCTTTCGCGTAAAGTCTACCTTTTTGGTCGAGATTGTCGCGTCAACGTCTTACCGCGCGAGGGTTGCATGTCTTTGAACGAACGGATCATCACCGAGGCGATTGTCGACGAATACTTCGCGAAATTCAAACGCTGCCTGGATCTGGACGTGGCCATCGTCGGCGCCGGGCCGTCGGGGCTCACCGCCGCCTGGATTCTGGCCGAACGCGGCCACAAGGTTGCGATTTTCGAGCGCAAGCTCTCCATCGGCGGCGGCATGTGGGGCGGCGGCATGACGTTCAATTTCATCGTCGTGCAGGAGTCGAGCAAACACGTCCTGGAACGGGCCGGACTTGCGCCCAAACACTACCGCGACGAGTATTATACGGTAGACGCCGTGGCCGCGACCACCACCCTGGCCTCCAAGGCCTGCCTGGCCGGGGCCGAGGTGTTCAACTGCCTGAGCGTCGAGGACGTGGTCCTGCGCGAGGTGGACGGCGTCAAACGGATCACCGGCCTGGTGATCAATTCCACGCCCGTGGAAATGGCCGGGCTGCACGTCGATCCTCTTGTCCTGCACTGCAAATACGTGATCGAATGCACCGGCCACGCGGTCGAGGTGCTCAAGACCCTGGTGCGCAAAAACGGCGTGAAGCTGGACACCCCCTCGGGCGGCATCGAAGGCGAACAGTCGATGTGGGCGGAAGCAGCCGAGACCAACACGGTCAAAAACACCCGCGAAATCTTCCCCGGCCTGTACGTGGCCGGCATGGCCGCCAACGCCAGCCACGGCTCCTACCGCATGGGGCCGATCTTCGGCGGCATGCTGCTCTCCGGCGAAAAAGTCGCCGGCGAAATCGACGCGCGGCTGCGATAAGCTCGCCTCCGGCGGCCGGGGGGCATGATGCCCCCCGGACCCCCGCGTCAGGGGCTCGGCCGTGTCCCCTGACGCGGGGGTCCGGGGGCGATCATCGCCCCCGGTGGGGATCCAAGGGGCAAAGCCCCTTGGCCCCCGGAGGGCGCGGACGCGGCTGCGGCTGCGGCTGCGGGCGCAGCCCCGAGGCCGTCAGCGCAGCGCCGCCTCGGGGGTGACGGCTTTGACGCCGAGGGCTTCGCCGGCGGCGGGGCAGGTCAGGGCGCCTTGGTGGGTGCTCAGTCCCTGGGCCAGTCCCGGGTCGGCGCGCAGGGCGCTCAGTCCGTCCTTCGCCAGGCGCAGGGCGTAGGGCAGGGTTTGATTGACCAGGGCGAAGGTCGAGGTGCGCGGCACGGCGCCTGGCATATTGGCCACGCCGTAGTGCAGCACGCCGTCCACGGTATAGACGGGGTCTTTGTGGGTGGTGGGTTTGATGGTTTCCACGCAGCCGCCCTGGTCGACCGAGACGTCGACGATCACCGAGCCCTGTTTCATGGTGGAGAGGATCTCGCGGGTGATGAGCCTTGGGGCTTTGGCGCCGGTGATGAGCACCGCGCCGATGAGCAGGTCCGCGAACGAGGCCGCCTTGCGGATATTGGGTTCGTTGGAGGCCAGGGTGACGAGCCGGCCGCCAAAGACGTCGTCCAAGTATTGCAGCCGGTTGTGGCTGATGTCGAGGATGGTGACCTGCGCGCCGAGGCCGAGGGCGATTTTGGCGGCGTTGACGCCGACCACGCCGCCGCCGAGAATGACCACCGAGCCCGGGGCCACGCCCGGCACGCCGCCGAGCAGGATGCCCCGGCCGCCGAGCCATTTTTCCAGATAGAACGCGCCGACCTGCGGGGCCATGCGTCCGGCCACTTCGCTCATGGGGGTGAGCAGCGGCAGATGGCCGTCCGGGCCGGTTACGGTTTCATAGGCGATGGCCGTGACTTTGGCGCGCATCAATTCGTGGGCGAGTTCCTCGCATGCCGCCAGGTGCAGGTAGGTGAAAAGCGTCAATCCCGGCCGCAGATAGCGGTATTCCTTGGCCACGGGCTCCTTGACCTTGACGACCAGATCGGCTTTCCAGGCGGCCTCGGCCGAGGCGAGCCTGGCCCCGGCGGCTTTGTACTCGGCGTCGGGCAGGCCGCTGCCCGTGCCCGCGCCGCGCTGCACGACCACTTCGTTGCCGGCCCGAACCAGGGCCGAGACCGCTCCCGGGGTCATGGACACCCGGTTTTCCTGAGCCTTGATTTCCTTGGGAATGCCAACGATCATGGTCCGCTCCGTTACTAGATGTTATGCGCGAATCAGTGCTTGCGTTTTCCTTGTTTCTTCGTGTGATTTTCGCGTCCAAGAAGGGTTTCCTGCGCGCCAGGGCATGGTCGGACAGGCAGTATATTTCTTGGAACGCGATTTTCCCGCCTCGCGCCGGGCTGCCGCGCCGGGGAAAGGGAAGGGCGCGCGCGGCCGCTTTCCGCTCCCATTTGCACTCTATACAAAACCGGGGGCGAATAAAAGTCCGCGCAGGCCCCATTATTGCATTCATTGCATTGACCGAATGGTCAGGCTACACTGCGCGCAGACAAGGTGATCCCCATGACGCTACGCCGTTTGATCATAGCCCTGGGCCTGCTGCCCGCCCTGGCGCTCCCGGCCCTGGCCGCCCAGCTCGACCGGCGGCCCGCCGTGCAGACCGTGTTCACCGGCGAGGCGACCTGCCCGGCCGCTACGGGCGACACCAAGGATTCGCTGCTTTCGCGCTGTTTTACGGCGGCCAGGATCAATCTCCTGGACAACGCCGCGGCCGCCATGGAGAAGACCCTCGGCAAGCAAAATCCGGAGCTGGCCAGGCAGGACTACCGCGCCGTGGCCGCCGGTCTTTTGGCGCCGGAAATCGACGGGAAGGAATTCGCGGAAACGGGGGGATCTGCCCGGGCCGCGATCAAACTCAAGGCCGCCGCCGATCCGGACGCGCTCGCGGCCAAGATCAAGGAAATCGCCGCCAACCCGGCGCTGCGGCGCAAACTCGCCGCCGCGCAGCGTGAAGCCGACGCCAAGGACACTCTGGCGCTCGCCCTGGCAGGCTCCGATGCCGCCGGCGCGACCGGCGCGACTGGCCTGACTGGCGAAAACGGCCAGGAGGAGTACGCCGACTTCTCCAGGGCCGCCGCCGAGCGCCGCAAGATCATGGGCGCGATGGAGACCACCGCCGCTTCGGCCTCGGCCAACATCCGCCGGGGCATGAGCGACGACGCGGTGCGCCGGATCCTCGGCGAACCGGCGACCATGAAACTGGGGACCGTGAGCGGCAATTTCATCTGCCTGGGGTACGGCGAGGTCTGGGTGATCCTGGAAAACGGCCTGACGAGCTGCCTGCGCTCCCGGCTGGAATATTCGAAAACCTACGAATCCGACTGCCATTGCGCCGGGCTGCTGTCCAGCTTCATTCCCTTCGCAACCGACGCACGCGGCGGCCCCGCGCCGCGCAAAGGCGCGCCAAGTGCCGGCCAAAACAACAAAAACAGCCAAAAGCCATAGCCGGACCTCGCACGCGGGCCCGGGCCTCTACCTCCACGTCCCGTTCTGCCGCGCCAAATGCCGCTATTGCGCCTTCTCCTCCCAGGTCTTCACCATGGAGGCGGCCGCAATCTATCAGCGCGCGGTGATCGCGGAAATCAAACTGCGCCGCGCCACCCATCCGGATCTGCGCCCGGCCACCCTGTACATCGGCGGCGGCACGCCGAGCATGCTGCCCGCCTGGGCCATGGAACCGATCGTGCGCGAACTGGCCAAAAGCTTCGCCTTCGCCCCGGGCATGGAATTCACCGTCGAGGCCAACCCGGATTCGCTCGACCTCCAAACCGCCGGCAACCTCATCCGGCTCGGCGCGAACCGCCTGAGCCTCGGAATCCAAAGCCTGTCCGACGAGACCCTGGAACTGCTCGGCCGGCCCCATACGGCCAAACAAGCCGTGTTGGCCTACGCCGCCGCCAGACAGGCCGGCTTTTCCAATGTCAGCGTGGACATGATCTTCGGCCTGCCCGGGCAGCGCCTGCGCCTGTGGCTGGACAGCCTGCGCCGGGTGATCCGCATGCGGCCGGAACACCTCTCCTGCTACGGCCTGACCCTGGAACCCGCAACGCCGCTTGCGGCCATGGCCGATTCCGGTGAAATCGCCCTGCCGGGCGAAGACGAACAAGCCAAAATGTTCTTAAACGGCGGTGAATTGCTGGAAGACTCGGGCTACCTGCAATACGAGATCTCGAGCTTTTGCCGCATGGGCTACCAAAGCCGGCATAACTTGAATTATTGGGAAGGCGGGGATTACCTGGGACTTGGACCCTCGGCCGTGTCCACCATGAGCGGAGCGCGCTGGGAAAATCCGGGAGTTCTGGCGGCCTACGCCAAAGCGGCGCAAACGGGCGCGCTGGGACGAGAATCCGCGCCCCTGTCGCGCCAAGACGCGGCCCGGGAAAAACTCATGCTCGGACTGCGCATGACCCGGGGACTGTCCATCAAAGACTACAACGCCGCCACCGGCGCGGACCTGCTGCGACGCAACGCGGCCGTGATCCAAGCCCTGCGGCAACACGAACTCATCCGCATCCGAAACGGACACCTGCGCCTGTCGCGCGCCGGCATGCTCGTGTCCAACACCATCATCGAACGCCTGATGCCGACCTTCGACAATTGAGGGCGCCTCCGACGGCCAGGGGCTCCGCCCCTGGACCCCGCTGGGGGCGATAATCGCCCCCAGACCCCCATGGCAAGGGGCTTGACCGTGTCCCCTGCCGAGGGGGTCCGGGGGGTTCAACTGCGAGTTGCGAAGGTCTTCCTTCGCTTACTCGCAGTTAATCCCCCGGTGGGGTTTCCAAAGGGGCGGCGCCCCTTTGGCCCCCGGAGGGTTCCCCGGGGCCGGCGAGCAGGAATTCTTTCAGGGCCGGGGTGTTCGCTTGCCGCGCTTCTTCGGGCGAGCCTTCGAATACGATGCGGCCGTCGCTGAGCATGGCCACCCGCGTGGCCACGCCGAACACCCTGGGGATATCGTGGCTGACCAGGATGGCGGTGAAGCCGAATTGGTTTTTGGATTGGGTTATCAGGTTCAGGACGGCGGTTTTGCGCAGCGGATCGAGGCCCGTGGTCGGTTCGTCGAAGAGCACGATTTCCGGTTCGGTGATCAGCGCCCGGGCCAGGGCGACGCGTTTTTGCATGCCGCCGGAGATCTGCGAGGGATATTTCCCGGCGATCTGCCCGAGTTCCAGGCGTTCGATTTTTTCCATCACCCGCTCCGCGATCGCGGCCTTGGCGAGCCGTGTTTTCTCGCGCAGCGGCAGGGCCACGTTGTCGAACACGGTCAGCGAGTCGAAAAGCGCCATTCCCTGGAACATGTAGCTGCACTTGCGGCGCAGGGCGTGGCGCGCCGCCGCAGCCAGGCCGGAGAGCGCCTGGCCCGCGATGTAGATTTCCCCGGAATCGGGCTGCAAAAGCCCGATGATGTGCTTGAGCAACACGCTCTTGCCGCCGCCGCTCAGGCCGATGACCACGGTGATCCCCCCGGCCGGGACGGACAGGTTCACGCCGTTTAGCACCGGCTGGCCCTGAAAGGACTTATGCAGATTCTCAATGCGAATGATCGATTCGGCCATGGCGATGCAATGCCTCCGGCGTCCAGAGGAGGATTAACTGCGAGTAAGCGAAGGAAGACCCTTCGCAACTCGCAGTTGAACCCCCCGGACCCTCTCGGTAAATAATATCCCCCTCGACCCTTTTCAAAAACCTGTTTCCCGGACGCAGGCGCTTGCCGCTACGCGCCAAGCGCCTGCCTCCGGGAATAAAAGTTTTTGTAACGGGGTCCCAGGGGACAC